>JAEUJO010000318.1 GCA_016794615.1 Pseudonocardia sp.
CTGCTGCGGTTGCACAAGGATCCCGAGCTCCTGGTCGTCGTCAACGTCTGGGACGTCATCAGCGCGACGGTCGTCGCCGACGTTCCCGGGACGAAGGCGCTCGCCACCGCGAGCCACTCGATCGCCGCGACGCTCGGCTACCCGGACGGCGAGCGGATCCCCCGCGACCTGATGATCGACATGGTCGGGCGGATCGCCGCCGCGGTCGACCTGCCGGTGAGTGCCGATCTGGAGGCCGGCTACGGCGACGCGGGGGAGACCGCTCGCCGCGCGATCGGCGTCGGCATCGTCGGGGCGAACCTCGAAGACCAGATGAAGCCGCTCCCCGACGCGGTGGCCGCCGTCGCGGCGGTGGTGAAGGCGGGCGACGCCGAGGGGGTGCCGTTCGTGCTCAACGCGCGTACCGACGCCTTCCTGCGCGCGCGCGACCGCGACCGCAGGGACGTGATCGCGGACGCGGTCGAGCGCGGCCGGGCCTTCCTCGACGCCGGCGCGTCGTGCGTATTCGTCCCGGGTCTGCTGGACGAGCCGACGGTGACGGCGCTGGTGCAGGGGATCGGCGAGCGTCGGGTCAGCGTGATCAACGTGCCGGGTTCCCTGCCGCAGGCCCGGTTGGCGGAGCTGGGGGTGGCGCGGGTCTCGTTCGGGCCGTGGACACAGCGCGCGACACTGACGTACCTCGCGGACCTGGCGGCGGACCTGTACGCGGGTGGTGCGCTGCCGGAGGGCCTGCGCCCGCTCAACTGAAGCCCGGCGCCGAGCGCCGTACGGGCGCGGGACGGTGGGCGGGCGTCGCGTCCGAGCGCGGGACTCGCGTGCACCGGCGCCCGACCGGTGGCGCCGTCGCACCTCGGCCGGGCCGTCGCACCTCGGCCGGGCCGTCGCACCTCGGCCGGGCCGTCGCACCCCGCCCGGCGGCTGCGACCGCCCCGCGGCGTGTGCGACGTCCCGTTGCGGGGTGTGACGCGGCCTGCCGCAGGTGACGCGGGTGCCCGACTCGCGGGCATGGGACGGTAGGCGGGTGGCCGGGTCCTCTCCCGATACCCCTGTTGTCGATGTCCCTGCCGTCGCCGCCGTGCGTCGGGCGGTGCGCTCGGCGCTCGACGCGCTGCCCGCGCCCGTGCGCGCGGCACCACTGCTCGTCGCGTGGTCCGGCGGAGCCGACTCGACGGCCCTGCTCGCCGCCGCCCGGTCCGTCGCGCCGGGTCGGGTACACGTCGCGGTGGTCGACCACGGGTTGCAGGAGGGCTCCGCCGAACGCAGCGCCGCGCTCGCCGCCGACCTCCTCGCCCAGGGCGTTCCGGCGGCCGTGCACGGCGTGGTCGTGGACGGCGGTGGCGGTCTCGAGGCCGCCGCCCGCAGCGCCCGGTACAGCGCACTGCGGACCGCGCGCCCGCACGCCGACTCGCCCGTTCTGCTCGGCCACACCCTCGACGACCAGGCCGAGACGGTGCTACTCGGCCTCGGCCGTGGATCGGGCGCCCGATCCCTGGCCGGCATGCGGACCTGGAACCCACCCTGGCTGCGGCCCCTGCTCGGCCTGCGGCGCGCGGACACGGCGGCGGCGTGCCGGTCGCAGGGCCTGACCGTCTGGGACGACCCGCACAACGTCGACCCGCGCTTCACCCGCGTGCGCCTGCGCAATGACGTGCTGCCGCTGCTGGAGGAGGTGCTCGGCGGCGGCGTCGCCGAGGCGCTCGCCCGGACCGCCGCACAGCTGCGCGACGACGGTGCGGCCCTCGACGCCGCCGCGTGCGACGTGCTCACCCTGGCGGCCGCGGACGACGACGCGCAACTCGACACCGCCGTGCTCGCCGTCGCCCCGTCCGCGGTCCGCAGGCGCGCGCTGCGCACCTGGCTGGGTGCCCGCGGGGTCGCCGGACTCACCGACCTCCACCTGCGTGCCGCCGACGATCTCGTCGGCCGGTGGCGCGGTCAGGGTGGGGTCGCGCTGGCAGGGCGGTTGGAACTGGTCCGCGAGCATGGAAAGCTGCGGGTGCGCACGGCGGCGTGGCCGGGCGCCCGACGACGCACGGCCCGTGGTCCCGATCGGCCCGCTTCGTCGACGCCGCCCGCACGAGCCCAGGAGGACCCGCCGTGTACGACGGGGACATCGCGTCCGTACTGATCACCGAGGACCAGATCCGCGACAAGACCGTCGAGCTCGCCGAGAAGGTCGGCAAGGACTACGCAGAACTCTGTTCGCCGCCGAACGACCTGCTGCTCGTCGGGGTCCTCAAGGGCGCGGTGATGTTCATGACCGACATCGCGCGTGCCCTGCCCGTCCCGGTCCAGCTGGAGTTCATGGCCGTGAGCTCCTACGGCTCGGCGACGTCGTCGTCGGGCGTGGTGCGGATCCTCAAGGACCTCGACCGGGACATCGCCGGCCGCCACGTCCTGATCATCGAGGACATCATCGACTCGGGCCTGACGCTGTCGTGGCTGCGGAGGAACCTCGAGTCCCGCCAGCCCGCGTCGCTCGAGGTGTGCACGCTGCTGCGGAAGCCGGACGCGGTCACCGTGGACGTGCCGGTCCGCTACGTCGGCTTCGACATCCCGAACGAGTTCGTCGTCGGCTACGGGCTCGACTACGCCGAGCGCTACCGCGACCTGCCGTTCATCGGCACGCTGGACCCCACCGTCTACTCCTGACCGCCCGGGCGGTAGCGCCGGCGGGTTCGGCGTGCCGGCATGAGCGAATCGCCGTTGGTGCCACACCCTCTGCGTGCTGTCGCACACTGAGTCGGGCTGTCACAGCTGTCGGGCAGGGTGCGATGGTCACCGACGCCGTGCGACGGCCCACCAGGGCTGCGCCAGCCGCGTAGGACCCGCTCAACGACGCTGGTACAGCATCGATACGCGCGTCTCGCGCGCTCAGCAACCGTGGGCGGCGCAACCGGGCGTTGCGACCGCTACCCTGGGGTATCGGGGCAGTTCGCCGTACTCCGGTGGGGGGCCGCCGGAGGATCTCGTCAGGGAGGAAGGCCGACCGAGGCCGAAGCTGCATGGACCGCAAGCGTCTGCTCCGCAATCCACTGATCTGGATCCTCGCCGCGATCCTGGTCTACTTCACGTTCAGCGTGCTCTTCGACGACACGCGCGGCTTCAAGCAGGAGCCCACGTCGGTCGCGTTGGCGCAGATCGAGAGCGGCAACGTCCGCGAGGCGCTGATCGAAGACAAGGAACAGCGCCTCCGCCTGACGTTGAACCAGCCCGTCGACGGCAGCACCCAGATCATCACGCAGTACCCGATCGACACCAGCTCGCAGATCCTCACGGCGCTGCAGCAGGCGTCGAACAAGCCCGAGTTCAACACCACCGTGCGCCAGGAGTCCTTCCTGGTCACGATGCTGATCTACCTCATCCCGCTGGGCCTGGTGCTGCTCATCCTGTTCTGGATGATGAACAACGCCCAGGGTGGCGGGAACCGCGTGATGAGCTTCGGCAAGTCGCGCGCGAAGCAGCTCAACAAGGACATGCCGAAGACGACGTTCGCGGACGTGGCGGGCGCGGACGAGGCGGTCGAGGAGCTGTACGAGATCAAGGACTTCCTGCAGAACCCGGGCCGCTACCAGGCCCTCGGCGCGAAGATCCCGAAGGGCGTGCTGCTGTACGGGCCGCCCGGAACCGGCAAGACGCTGCTCGCGCGGGCGGTCGCCGGTGAGGCGGGCGTGCCGTTCTACACGATCTCCGGCTCGGACTTCGTCGAGATGTTCGTCGGCGTCGGTGCCTCCCGCGTGCGTGACCTGTTCGAGCAGGCCAAGCAGAACTCCCCGTGCATCATCTTCGTGGACGAGATCGACGCGGTCGGCCGCCAGCGCGGCGCCGGCCTGGGCGGGGGCCACGACGAGCGCGAGCAGACGCTGAACCAGCTGCTCGTCGAGATGGACGGTTTCGACGCCCGTACCAACGTCATCCTGATCGCAGCCACGAACCGGCCGGACATCCTGGACCCCGCACTGCTGCGCCCGGGTCGCTTCGACCGCCAGATCCCGGTCGGCGCGCCGGACCTCGCCGGCCGCCGGGCGATCCTCAAGGTGCACGCGAAGGGCAAGCCGTTCGGGCAGGACGTCGACTTCGAGGGGCTGGCCAAGCGCACGGTCGGGATGTCCGGTGCGGACCTGGCGAACGTCATCAACGAGGCCGCGCTGCTCACCGCCCGCGAGAACGGCACGCTGATCACGGGCGCCGCCCTCGAGGAGTCGGTGGACCGGGTCGTCGGCGGTCCGCGCCGCAAGTCGAAGATCATCTCCGAGCAGGAGAAGAAGATCACCGCCTATCACGAGGGCGGGCACGCGCTGGCCGCGTGGGCGATGCCGGACCTCGAGCCGGTCTACAAGCTCACGATCCTGCCGCGCGGGCGCACCGGTGGGCACGCGCTGGTCGTCCCCGAAGACGACAAGGGCCTGATGACCCGCTCGGAGATGATCGCGCGCCTGGTGTTCGCGATGGGTGGGCGCAGCGCGGAGGAGCTGGTCTTCCACGAGCCGACCACCGGCGCGTCCAGCGACATCGACCAGGCCACGAAGATCGCCCGGGCGATGGTCACCGAGTACGGCATGAGCGCCCGGCTCGGCGCGGTCCGGTACGGCCGCGAGCAGGGCGACCCCTTCCTCGGCCGGTCGATGGGCAACCAGCCGGACTACTCCCTCGAGGTCGCGCACGAGATCGACGAGGAGGTGCGCAAGCTCATCGAGGCCGCGCACACCGAGGCGTGGGAGATCCTCAACACCTACCGGGACATCCTGGACGAGCTGGTCTACGAGCTCCTGCAGAAGGAGACGTTGACCCGGATCGACCTGGAGCGGATCTTCGGCCAGGTCGAGAAGCGGCCGCGGATCACCGCCTTCAACGACTTCGGCCAGCGCACGCCGTCGGACAAGCCGCCGATCAAGACCCCCGCCGAGCTGGCCCGCGAGCGCGGTGAGCCGTGGCCGGCGGAGGTCGAGCCGGCCCTCGAGCCCACACCCGTCGGCTCGTATCCGGGCGGGGGCAACGGGGTCACCCCACCGGGGCCGAACGGCGGTCCACCGGCCGTCCCGCCCGGCGGTTACCCCGGTGGGCCCGGCTATCCGGCCGTTCCGGGTGGCTACTCGGGAGCGCACCGCGCCGCGGACCAGCCGCGCGCCGCGCAGCCCGCCGGCCTGCCCAACAGCGGCCCGGGCCCGCAGCCGCCGAACGCGATGCTGCCCAACTACGGCGCGCCGCCCGACTGGCGGCCCGCGACCACCCCGTCCGGCCAGGCATGGCCGCCGCCGGGCTGGAAGTCGCAGTCGCCCACCCCGGCGCAGCAACGGCCGGGCAACGGGCGTATCCCGGACACCGAGGACGGCACCGACACACCTCCGTCCGGGACACGCTCGGTCGACGACGGGGGCCGGACCTGAGCACATCCGACGGCGACGGGCAGGTTTCCCGTGGCATCCGGGCGGCCGCTCTGGCCGACGGACGCGCGAACCCCGAGCTGGACCGGCCGCGTGCCGAGGCCGCGGTCCGCGAGCTGCTCATCGCGGTCGGGGAAGACCCCGACCGCGACGGGCTGCGGGACACACCCGCCCGGGTCGCGCGGGCGTACGCCGAGATCCTCGCCGGGCTGTACGTCGATCCCGACGCCGTGCTCGACAAGACCTTCGACGAGAACCACCGTGAGCTGGTCCTCATCCGGGACATCCCGATCTCGAGCCTGTGCGAGCACCACCTGCTGCCGTTCAACGGGGTTGCACACATCGGCTACATCCCGGGCCGCAACGGCCACGTCACCGGGCTGAGCAAGATCGCCCGGCTGGTCGACCTGTACTCCCGGCGCCCGCAGGTGCAGGAGCGGATCACCGCGCAGGTCGCGGACGCGCTGGTGCGCAAGCTGGACCCGCAGGGCGTGATCGTCGTGATCGACGCGGAGCACCTCTGCATGGGGATGCGCGGCATCCGCAAGCCCGGTTCGCGCACCACCACGTCCGCGGTGCGCGGGCTGTTCCAGACCTCGGCCTCGTCGCGGGCCGAGGCGATGGCGCTGATCCGGCAGTGACCGGTCCGGCGGCGGGAACGGGCGTCGACCTCCCCCGGCCCGGGCGCTGCGCCGTCCTGGGCATCCTCAACGTCACGCCGGACTCCTTCTCCGACGGCGGCCGCTTCCTCGACCTCGACCACGCCGTCGGCCACGGGATCACGATGCGCGCGGCCGGTGCGGATCTCGTCGACGTCGGTGGCGAGTCCACCCGCCCGGGCGCCGGGCGGATCGACTCCGCCGAGGAGCTGCGCCGAGTCCTGCCAGTGGTGCGCGAGCTCGTCGCCGAGGGCGTTCCGGTCAGCATCGACACCACGCGCGCCGCGGTCGCCGAGGCCGTTCTGGAGGCCGGGGCGACGGTCGTCAACGACGTGTCCGGCGGCCTCGCCGACCCGGCGATGGCCCGGGTGGTCGCGCAGGCCCGGGTGCCGTGGATCCTCATGCACTGGCGCGGGCACAGCGACCGGATGGGTGGGCTCGCGACGTACGAGGACGTGCTCGGGGAGGTGCGGGCCGAGCTGGTCGCCCGGGTGGACGCCGCGGTACTGGCCGGGGTCGATCCAGGCCGGATCGTGCTCGACCCCGGACTCGGGTTCGCGAAGACGGCCGCGCACAACTGGGCGCTGCTCCGGCGGCTGGACGTGCTGCTGGCGCTCGGGTTCCCGGTGCTGGTGGGCGCCTCCCGCAAGCGGTTCCTCGGGGAGCTGCTGGCCGGCGACGGCGGCACCCCGCGCCCGCCCGCGGGTCGCGAGACGGCCACGGCTGCCATCACGGCGCTGGTCGCCGCGGCAGGGGTGTGGGGCGTACGGGTGCACGACGTCGCCTCGTCCATGGACGCCGTCGCGGTGTCGTCGGCGATACAGCTGGGCGCGTCCCCGGCCCTGGACGAACCCCGGAGAGAGCCGTGACCGGCGCTGGACCAGACGGGAGCGACCGCATCGCCCTGCGCGGTCTGCGGGTGCGCGGCCACCACGGTGTGTACGAGCACGAGCGCCGCGACGGGCAGGATTTCGTCGTGGACGTCACCGTCTGGATGGACCTCGCGCCTGCCGCCGGATCGGACGACCTGGCCGACACCCTGAACTACGGCGAGCTCGCGCACCGCGCCGCCGCGATCGTCGAAGGCCCGCCTGCGGACCTGATCGAGACAGTCGCGGGACGGATCGCGGACGACGTGCTCGCCGACCCGAGGGTGCAGGCCGTCGAGGTCACCCTGCACAAGCCGCAGGCCCCGATCCCGCTGGAGTTCGGCGACGTCGCGGTGGTCGTCCACCGCACCCGTACCCCGACCCCTGCCCCGCCGCCCGGCCCCCGGATCATCCCGGCATGACCCGCGCCGTCCTGTCCCTCGGCTCCAACCTCGGCGACCGGCTCGCCCACCTGCGCGCTGCCGTCGCCGGGTTCGCGGACGTCCTCGTCGCCGCGTCGCCGGTCTACGAGACGGCGCCCTGGGGCGGGGTGGAGCAGGACGACTTCCTCAACGCGGTACTGATCGTGGACGACCCGAGGACCGACGCGTGGGGTTGGCTGCGTCGCGGGCAGGCTGCGGAGCAGGAGGCCGGACGGGTGCGCGAGGTGCGCTGGGGCCCGCGAACGCTGGACGTGGACATCGTGACCGTCGACGACGTGGACAGCACCGACCCCGAGCTGCTCCTGCCGCATCCCGGCACGCCGGAGCGGGCGACCGTGCTGCGGCCGTGGCTCGACGTCGATCCGAACGCTGTGCTGCCCGGCCGCGGCCCGGTCACGGCCCTGCTCGCGGCGCTGGGACCGGATGCCGAGAACGGCATGCGGCGGCGCGACGACCTCACACTGGGGACGCGGCCATGACCGTCATCCCGATCCGGCCACGCGACCTCGTCCTGCCGGCGCTCGTCGCCGCCGTCGTCGTGCACCTGCTCGTGCGCCTGGTCTACGGGTCGCTGCCGTCCTTCCCGCTCACCGCGGGCCTTCCGTTCGCGGTGCTCGGTGCAGCCGAGGCGATCGGTGGCACGGCGCTGCGCTCGCGGATCCGGGACAGGACCGGTGCCCGTCCGGTGGAGCCGCTCATCGCGGCCCGTGCGGTGTTGGTGGCGCGCGCGTCCGCCCAGGCCGGAGCGATCATGACGGGGGCGTGGGTCGGGCTGCTCGTGTACGTCGCCCCGGTCAGCGCGGACATCGCCGCTGCCGCGGACGACACAGCGGCCGCGGCGCTCGGTGTCGTCGGCGCGTTGGTGCTGGTCGGCGGCGGGCTGTGGTTGCAGCACTGCTGCCGCACCCCCGACGACCCGCAAGATCCGAAGGACGGGACCGACCGGGGGCGTCGGCCGCAGCCCTGACCGTGCCGCGCGACGCCCGTAGGCTCCCCGTCCATGGCGGTCGCGTCCCCCCACCTGCCCACTCCCGGTCGCCAGCGGCGCGCCGTGCTCGGCACCGTCGCCGGGCTGGTCGTGTTCGGCGTCTGCGGGCTCGTCGTGCTCGGTCTGGTCAGCGGCTCCATCGGCGTGGGCGCCGTCCTCGTCGGCGCACTGTGCGCGCTGGTGCCGGTCGGACCGGTCGTGTGGGCGTTCCTGTGGTTGGACCGCTGGGAGCCCGAACCGCCGCGCACCCTGCTCTCCGCCTTCCTGTGGGGCGCCTGCGTCGCCGCGCTCAGCGCGCTGCTCATCAACAGCAGCGCCGTCCTCGTCGCCGACGCCGTGCTGGGTCAGGGCAGCGGTGACGTCCTCGGGGCCTCGGTGATCGCGCCGATCGTGGAGGAGGGCGTCAAGGGTGCGTTCGTCGTCGGCCTGCTGATCTTCCGCCGCAGGGAGTTCGACGGGATCGTCGACGGGATCGTCTACGCCGGGCTCGTCGGCGCCGGGTTCGCCTTCACCGAGAACATCCTGTACATGGGCCGTGCGTTCGCCGAGTCGGGCGTCCTCATCGGGCAGGACGGCGGCGTGCTCGCGGTGCTCGTCCTGCGCGGGATCCTCTCGCCGTTCGCGCACCCGCTGTTCACGTCGATGATCGGCATCGGCTGCGGGCTCGCCGCGGTCAGCCGCTCGGCGCCGGCCCGGGTGCTGTACGTGCTGGTCGGGTATGCGCTGGCGGTGGTGCTGCACGCGCTCTGGAACAGCTCCGCCACCCTGGGCGGCGGCGGGGTGTTCCTGGGCGTCTACCTCTTCTTCATGGTGCCGCTGTTCCTCGCCATGATCGGCCTGGTCGCCTGGCAGCGGCGCCGCGAGCAGCGCACCGTCGCGGACCAGCTCCCGGCCTTCGCGATGGCCGGATGGATCGCGCCGAGCGAGGTGGTGCTGCTGTCGACGCTGGCCGGGCGCAGCCGCTGGCGCCGCGCGGTGCGGCAGCGCTCGGGCAAGGGTGCGGCGAGGGCCGTCAGCGAGTACCAGACGGCCGTCACGGAGCTGGCGTTCCTGCGGGCCCGGATGAGCCGCGGGGCGGTCGGCCCGCACGCCTGGGAATGGCACAACGAGCGGCTGGCCGCCCTGGCCGCCGCGCGGGGGCGGGCGATGGGGCAACCGGAGGCGCTCACCGCGGCCTGGCTGCGCCCGCCACCCTCGGGCTGGGCGCCACCACCCCCGCAACCGCCCGGCTGGCGCCCGGACCCGGCACCGCCGCCCGGCTGGAGCGCCGGGCCGCGGGGCGGCTCGTGGAGTCCGCCGCCCGGCGGGGGCAGCTGGGGCCCGCCACGAGGCTGAGCCCCGCTCGGCCCCGACGGTGTGCCGCCGCCAGGTTGAGCGGGGCATCCCGATCGTCGCGTCTACCCTGGACGGCACAGCCGTCGCCGTCCGTCGATGAAGCGAAAGCGGCTTTCGGTGCGTTGGATGCACCCGAAGCCGCTTTCGGTGCATCTGCGGCGGGCGGTGCGAGGTCGAGTCGGTCGAGGAGTGGGAGCGATGAGTGCAGGCCGGCCCGCCCGACTTACCGTCGGCGTGGTCTCCGCCGGCCGGGTCGGCGCGGTCATGGGTGCCGCGCTGGCCGCCGCCGGGCACCGGGTGGTCGCGGCCTCGGGAGTCTCCCGCGCGTCGGTGAGGCGTGCCGAAGACCTGTTGCCCGGGGTGCCGCTGGTCCCGCCGGACGAGGCGGCCGCCGCAGCGGACCTCGTCCTGCTCGCCGTCCCGGACGACGTTCTCGCGGGCTTGGTCCGCGGTCTCGCGGCGGCCGGGTGCTTCCACCCCGGGCAGATCGCCGTGCACACCTCGGGGGCGCAGGGGGTCGCCGTGCTCGACCCCGCCACGACGCACGGCGTGCTCCCGCTCGCCCTGCACCCGGTGATGACGTTCACCGGACGAACCGAGGACGTCGCCCGGCTGGCCGGGGCGAGTGTCGCGGTCACGGCCGCCGTGAACGGGGCAGGGGAGGCGGGCGGGGAGGCCGCGTGGAGCGTCGGTGAGGCCCTCGTCGTCGAGATGGGTGCCGAACCGGTCCGGGTGCCCGAGGCCGTCCGCCCGCTCTATCACGCGGCCCTGGCGCACGGCGCGAACCACCTGATCACGCTGGTGCGCGACTGCGTGGACGTCCTGGAGCGCGCCGGCGTCCGCCCCGCGGAGCGGCTCGTCGCGCCGCTGCTGTCCGCCGCGCTGGACAACGCACTGCGCCACGGCGACCGGGCGCTCACGGGACCGGTCGCCCGCGGGGACGCCGGCACCGTCCGGACGCACCTGCGCGAGCTCGACGCCGTCGACCCCGACCTGGCCCGGACGTACCGCGTCCTGGCCGCCCGCACCGCCCGCCGCGCGCAAGGGGCGGGCCTGCTGCCCGCCCATGCCGCGGACGAGGTCCGCGCCACCCTCGAGGAGGACTGAGTGACCACTGCGGCCACCCTCGGCGGCTACACGCCCGGCGAGCTCACCGTCCACACCAGCCCCGCTGCGATCACCCCGGTGACGCGGGCGCTGCGCACCGCAGGCAGGCGCGTCGCGCTCGTCCCGACGATGGGTGCGCTGCACGAGGGCCACCGCGAGCTGATCCGGCACGCCCGGCGCGTGCCGGGCGCGGGGGTCGTCGCGGTGTCGATCTTCGTCAACCCCCTGCAGTTCGGGCCGAGCGAGGACCTCGCCCGCTATCCGCGCCCCGTGGAGGCGGACCTGCAGATCTGCCGCGACGAGGGTGTCGAGCTGGTCTTCGCTCCCGGGGCGGACGACATGTACCCCGCGGGGGCCACGACGACGGCGGTCGACCCGGGCCCGCTCGGCACGCAGCTGGAGGGCGCGGTGCGGCCCGGCCACTTCGCGGGGGTGCTGACCGTCGTCGCGAAGCTGTTCCACATCGTCGCCCCGGACGTCGCGTTCTTCGGGGAGAAGGACTACCAGCAGCTCGTGCTGGTCACGAAGATGATCACCGACCTGAACTTCCCGCTCGCGGTCGTCGGCGTGCCGACCGTCCGGGAACCGGACGGCCTCGCGCTCTCGTCCCGCAACGCGTACCTCTCGCCCGAGCAGCGTCCGCTCGCCGCGACCCTGCAGCGGGCGCTGCTCGCCGGGGCGGCGGTGTCGGCGCGGGGACCGGAGGCGGTGCTCGCGACGTCCCGTGCGGTGCTCGACGCCGAACCGGCGATCACCGTCGACTACCTCGAGCTGCGCGATCCGGACCTGGGGCTCGACCCGCGGGCGGGCCGCGCGCGGCTGCTCGTCGCCGCCCGGCTGGGCAGCACCCGACTGATCGACAACGTCGCGGTCTCCCTCTAGTGGGCCGCTCCCGTCACTCCGCGGCGGCTCGGCCACCCCGGCGCCGTGCCGGCGAACGCCTGATTCCGCCGGCGGGCGGACCCGACCAGCTGGACGGCGCACCGTGCTTCTCTGCATCGACATCGGCAACACCCAGATCGCCCTCGGGCTCTACGCCGACACGACGTCGGTCTCGGTGGCGCACCCGCCGCTGATCCGCGACTGGCGGATGCGCACGGAGCCGCGGATGACCGCCGACGAGCTCGACGTCGCCGTCCGCGTCCTGCTCGGCCCGTACGCCCCGCAGGTCAGCGCCATCGCCGCGCTGTCGACGGTGCCGAGCCTGCTGCGCGAGCTGCGGCTGCTGCTCGACCGGCGCACCGACCTGCCCAGCGTCGTCGTCGGGCCCGGGGTGCGCACCGGCGTCCCGCTGCTCGTCGACAGTCCCCGCGAGGTCGGGGCGGATCGCGTGGTGAACAGCCTCGCCGCGCACCAGCTGTGCGGCACGGCCTGCGTCGTCGTCGACTTCGGCACGTCCACCAACGTCGACGTGATCTCCGAGCGCGGCGAGTTCCTGGGCGGCGTGCTCGCCCCGGGCATCGAGATCTCGATGGAAGCGCTTGCCGCCCGCGCGGCCGCGCTGCGCACCGTCGAGCTCGTGCCGCCACGCTCGGTGATCGGCAAGAACACCGTGGAGTGCCTGCAGGCGGGCGTGCTCTACGGCTTCGCCGGGCAGGTCGACGGGCTGGTGCGGCGGATCCTCGCCGAGCTGGGCGGCGGCCCGGTGACGGTGCTGGGCACCGGTGGGCTGGCCCCGCTCATGAAGGAAGCGTCGGAGACCATCACCACCTACGTCCCGGACCTGACGCTGCTCGGCCTGCGGCTGACCTACCTGCGCAACCCCGGGGGATCCCGGCCCGACGTGTCGGCGCGGCGTTCGGGCCATCACCATTAGGCGTCCGCGTCCGTCCGGTCGTGGCCTCGGCGTGCCCGGGGCGTCGAGCCCGTCGACGCTGGCTCGCAGGCCACGGCCTAATCTCGGGCGGTGAGCACTGCGCCGCCCGCCGGCCCCGACCCCGCCCAGGACGACTCGGGTCTCCCGGAGCAGATCCGGGTGCGCCGGGCGAAGCGGGCCGAGATGCTCGCCTCCGGCCGCGACCCCTATCCCGTCGCCGTCCCGCGGACCCACACCTTGCGCGAGGTCCGGGCCGCCCATCCGGACCTGCCGCCGGACACCGCCACGGGTGACCGGGTCGGCGTCGCCGGCCGGGTGATCTTCCAACGCAACACCGGCAAGCTGTGTTTTGCGACGCTGCGTGAGGGCGACGGAACCGAGCTGCAGGCGATGCTGAGCCTGGCGCGCGTGGGCGCCGAGGAGCTGGCCCGCTGGAAGGCCGAGGTGGACCTCGGTGACCACGTGTTCGTCGACGGCGAGGTGATCACCAGCAAGCGCGGCGAGCTGTCGGTCATGGCCGACGCGTGGGCGATGGCCGCGAAGGCGGTGCGGCCGCTGCCTGTGGCGCACCGCGAGCTGAACGAGGAGACGCGCGTCCGGCAGCGTTACGTCGACCTCATCGTCCGGCCGCAGGCCCGCGACATGGTGCACACCCGCGCCCAGGTGGTGCGGACCGTTCGGTCGGCGTTGCACGACCGCGGGTTCGTCGAGGTCGAGACCCCTATGCTGCAGCTGCAACACGGCGGCGCGACGGCGCGCCCGTTCGTCACGCACGCCAATGCGCTCGACACCGATCTGTACCTGCGCATCGCGCCGGAGCTGTTCCTGAAGCGCACGGTGGTCGGCGGCATCGAGCGCGTCTTCGAGATCAACCGCAACTTCCGCAACGAGGGCATCGACTCCACGCACTCGCCGGAGTTCGCGATGCTCGAGGCATATCAGGCATACGCCACCTATGACGACGTTGCCGCACTTACTCACGATCTGGTGATCGAATGTGTACGTGCCGTGTTCGGGACGGACACCGTTCGTCATGCTGACGGGTCTGAACATGACCTGGGTGGGCAATGGCGTCAGGTGACGTTGCACACCGTAGTATCGGAAGCGGTTGACCGCGACCTGAGCGTCGACACCTCGGCCGACGACCTGCGCAAGCTCGCGGCCGAGTTCGACGTCGAGATCGACGAGTCGTGGAGCGCCGGACAGATCGTGCTGGAACTGTTCGAGAAGCTCGTGGAGCACACCCTCATTGCGCCCACGTTCGTCCGCGACTACCCGGTGGAGACCCGACCGCTGACCCGGGCGCACCGAGACGATCCGCGCCTCGCCGAGTCCTGGGACCTGATCGTCTTCGGCACTGAGCTGGCCACCGGCTATTCCGAGCTCGTCGACCCCGTTGAGCAACGCGAGCGCTTGCATGAACAGTCGTTGCTGGCGGCGGCCGGAGACCTCGAGGCGATGCGGCTCGACGAGGACTTCCTGCGTGCCATGGAGTACGGAATGCCCCCCACGGGCGGCATCGGTATGGGGATGGACCGGCTGTTGATGACGCTCACCGGACTGGGCATCCGCGAGACCATTCTGTACCCGCTCGTGCGGAGCGAGTGACCGAGACAATGGGAGTTGTCTCGGCGGGCCGAGAGTATCGGTCGGGGGCAACCCACTGAAGCATAGTGGGAACGGCTGGCGCGCGCTCGACATCGGGTCGGCATTCGGGCTATTCTTTCTGTGCGGCGCCGTACTCCGGCCGCACCCGGGCGCACGATTTCAACAGAAGGAAGAGGGCTGCGACGGTGGCGCAGATCCGTGAGATCCGGCTCGTCGACGACCTCGACGGCGAGTCGGCGGACGAGACTGTCGAGTTCGGAATCGACGGCAAGAGTTACGAGATCGATCTCTCCGAGGAGAATGCGGGCCGGTTGCGTGACGTGCTCGCCGACTTCGTCTCCGCCGCCCGCCGCGCGGGCGGTCGGCGTCGGGTCGGCGGGAGTGCCGGCACAGGATCCGGCAGTGGTGGTGCGGGCGCGGCTCCGAAGGGGCGCGCGTCGATCGACCGGGAGCAGAATCAGGCGATCCGCGACTGGGCGCGCAAGCGCGGCATGAAGGTCTCCGACCGTGGCCGCATCCCGGCCGAGGTGCTTGAGGCATATCACAAGGAGAACTGAGAGCTCCAGTCGGAGGGGGTCGGTGCACATGCGCCGGCCCCCTCCGGTGTGGTAAGGCTGTACTCACTCCCCCCGAGTCCCAGGAGACCTCGTGCCCAGGACGACCGCGCTTCGAGTGCGCCGGACCGAGCGGCTGAGCCCGCACATGATCCGTGTCGTCGCCGGTGGCGACGATCTCGCTGCCTTCCCCGACACCGCCCACACCGACCGCTACGTCAAGCTCCTCTTCCCGCGTCCGGGCGTCGCGTACCCGGAGCCGTTCGACATCGACGCCGTGCGGGCCGCTCATCCACGCGAGCAGTGGCCCGTGATGCGGACCTACACCGTCCGTTTCCTGGACGCCGCAGCGGGCGAGCTGACCATCGACTTCGTCCACCACGGCGACGTCGGCCTTGCGGGGCCGTGGGCCGCCGCGGCGCGGCCTGGCGATCCCCTGCTGCTGCTGGGCCCCGGCGGTGTGTACGCGCCGGACCCCACCGCGGACTGGCACCTTCTCGTGGGCGACGAGAGCGCGCTGCCCGCCATCGGCGCCGCGCTCGAGCGGGTTCCGGCCGGGGTGCCGGTGCACGCGATCATCGAGGTCGACGGGCCCGCCGACGAGCTGGAGTTGACCAGCCCCGGCCGGCTGGACCTGCGCTGGTGCCACCGCGACCCCGGTCGCTCCGGGCAGCTCGTCGACGTACTGGCGGTGCTGCCGTTCCCGGCGGGCC
The DNA here is from genome assembly GCA_016794615.1 of Pseudonocardia sp. Classification (GTDB taxonomy): domain Bacteria; phylum Actinomycetota; class Actinomycetes; order Mycobacteriales; family Pseudonocardiaceae; genus Pseudonocardia. Next base: position 15,477 of record JAEUJO010000318.1, read on the forward strand.
GCGTGCACGCGTTCGTCCACGGCGAGGCCGGCGTCGTGCGCTCCCTGCGCAAGCATCTGATCGACGAGCGCGGTGTGCCGCGCGACGACCTGTCGGTGTCGGGCTACTGGCGGCGCGGCGACGACGAGGAAGGCTTCCGCGTCTTCAAGGCGGCCGAGCGCGCCGCCGCGGGCTGACGGCGGAGGAGCCCTCGGCCCGCACGGTGCGTTCCGCGTCACTGGTGGCGCCCGGTCCGCGCACTACCCGCCGCCTGTCGGCCCGGGCCGATATCATGGGTCCTGGGCGTCCGCAGCCCAGTGTCGTGAGACAGCGTCATCAGTAGTGCAGGGCGTCATCAGCACAGGGCGCGAGTGTGGCGCAGCAGGCAAGGAGTGCGAATGTTCGAGAGGTTCACCGACCGAGCAAGGCGTGTTGTCGTCCTGGCCCAGGAAGAGGCCCGGATGCTCAACCACAACTACATCGGCACCGAGCACATCCTCCTTGGCCTCATTCACGAGGGTGAGGGAGTGGCCGCCAAGGCCCTGGAGTCCCTCGGGATCGCCCTGGAGGGCGTCCGCCAGCAGGTCGAGGAGATCATCGGCCAGGGTCAGCAGGCGCCGAGCGGGCACATCCCGTTCACACCGCGGGCCAAGAAGGTCCTGGAGCTCTCGCTGCGCGAGGCGCTCCAGCTCGGCCACAACTACATCGGCACCGAGCACATCCTGCTCGGCCTGATCCGCGAGGGCGAAGGCGTCGCGGCGCAGGTCCTGGTCAAGCTGGGTGCCGACCTCAACCGGGTCCGCCAGCAGGTCCTCCAGCTGCTGTCGGGCTACCAGGGCAAGGAGCCCGCGGAGGGCAGCTCCGGTGGTCGCGGCGAGGGCACCCCGTCGTCGTCGCTGGTGCTCGACCAGTTCGGTCGCAACCTCACCCAGAGCGCCCGCGAGGGCAAGCTGGACCCGGTGATCGGCCGGGAGAAGGAGATCGAGCGGGTCATGCAGGTCCTCTCCCGGAGGACCAAGAACAACCCCGTCCTGATCGGTGAGCCGGGCGTCGGCAAGACCGCCGTCGTCGAGGGGCTGGCCCAGGGCATCGTCAAGGGCGAGGTGCCCGAGACACTCAAGGACAAGCAGCTCTACACGCTGGACCTGGGCTCGCTGGTCGCCGGCTCCCGGTACCGCGGCGACTTCGAGGAGCGCCTCAAGAAGGTGCTCAAGGAGATCCGTACCCGCGGCGACATCATCCTGTTCATCGACGAGATCCACACCCTGGTCGGTGCGGGTGCGGCCGAGGGCGCGATCGACGCCGCGAGCATCCTCAAGCCGATGCTGGCCCGCGGCGAGCTGCAGACGATCGGTGCCACCACGCTCGACGAGTACCGCAAGTACGTCGAGAAGGACCCGGCCCTGGAGCGCCGCTTCCAGCCGATCCAGGTGGGCGAGCCGAGCGTTGCGCACACCATCGAGATCCTCAAGGGCCTGCGGGACCGGTACGAGGCGCACCACCGGGTCACGATCACAGACCCGGCGCTGGTCGCGGCGGCCACGCTGGCCGACCGCTACATCTCCGACCGTTACCTGCCCGACAAGGCGATCGACCTGATCGACGAGGCCGGCGCCCGGATGCGGATCCGGCGGATGACGGCGCCGCCGGACCTGCGCGAGTTCGACGAGAAGATCGCGGCCGTGCGTCGCGACAAGGAGTCGGCGATCGACGCGCAGGACTTCGAGCGGGCAGCGCACCTGCGTGACTCCGAGAAGCAGCTGCTCGGGCAGAAGTCCGAGCGCGAGAAGCAGTGGAAGTCGGGCGACCTGGACGTCGTCGCGGAGGTCGACGACGAGCAGATCGCCGAGGTCCTGGCGAACTGGACCGGCATCCCCGTCTTCAAGCTGACGGAGGAGGAGACCACGCGGCTGCTCCGCATGGAAGACGAGCTGCACAAGCGGATCATCGGCCAGGAGGAGGCGGTCAAGTCCGTCTCGCAGGCGATCCGCCGCACCCGTGCCGGCCTCAAGGACCCCAAGCGCCCGTCGGGCTCGTTCATCTTCGCCGGCCCGTCCGGTGTCGGTAAGACCGAGCTGTCGAAGGCGCTGGCGAGCTTCCTGTTCGGCGAGGACGACGCCCTGATCCAGATCGACATGGGCGAGTTCCACGACCGCTACACCGCTTCGCGGCTCTTCGGTGCCCCTCCCGGGTACGTGGGCTACGAGGAGGGCGGCCAGCTCACCGAGAAGGTGCGGCGCAAGCCGTTCTCGGTCGTTCTGTTCGACGAGATCGAGAAGGCGCACCAGGAGGTCTACAACACCCTCCTGCAGGTGCTGGAGGACGGGCGGCTGACCGACGGTCAGGGCCGGACGGTCGACTTCAAGAACACCGTCATCATCTTCACCTCGAACCTCGGCACCCAGGACATCAGCAAGGCCGTGGGGCTCGGCTTCGCGAAGGGCAACGACGAGAAGTCGAACTACGAGCGGATGAAGACGAAGGTCAACGACGAGCTGAAGAAGCACTTCCGGCCGGAGTTCCTCAACCGCATCGACGACATCATCGTGTTCCACCAGCTGACCGAAGAGCAGATCATCACGATGGTCGACCTCATGATCACGCGGGTGGAGGCGCAGCTGGCCAACAAGGACATGGCCATCGAGCTGACGCCGGCGGCGAAGTCGTTGCTCGCACGCCGCGGGTTCGACCCCGTGCTGGGCGCCCGGCCGCTGCGCCGGACCATCCAGCGCGAGATCGAGGACCAGCTGTCGGAGAAGATCCTCTTCGGCGAGATCGAGGGCGGTCAGATCGTGATCGTGGACGTCGAGGGCGTCGATGACCCCGAGGGCTCGCGGTCCGCGGACGACAAGGTCCGGTTCACCTTCCGCGGGGAGCCGAAGCCGGCCGTCACGGTGCCGGACGCCCCGCCGATGGACATGGCGGGCGCCGGGGACGAGTGAGCTGACGCCGAACGACGAACGGCCCGTCCGGGTTCTCCCGGGCGGGCCGTTTCGCGTCGCCGCTGCGTGCACATGACGGGT
>JAEUJO010000003.1 GCA_016794615.1 Pseudonocardia sp.
GGGTACAGGTAGTGCTTCGTGCGGCCGACGGTGATCGACGTGCCCTCCTTCACGATCACCACCCAGTGGTCCAGGGTCCCTTCCGGCGGGTAGTCGAGGAGGACCGCGGTCATCACGGTGTTGCCGTCCTTGAAGTAGTCGGCCGTCAGCTTTCCCCCGTTGAGATCCGCGGTGGCGTCGGTCCAGCGCTCACCCTTGGCGTCCGCGGTGTAGGCGCCGCCGGGCGCGTGGTGGGCCTTGAGGAACGCGTAGCCCGGCTTGTCGGCCTGTGCCGCGAAGGTGGCGAGGATGACCGGCATCCGCGCCATGATGTCGGAGACGCGCATGCTGCCACGGTCCGCGCCGCGCAGCGTCGCCTCCGTCGTCGTGATCTTTCCGAGGGACGAGTCCCGCTTCGACGGCCGTTCGGTGCCCTCGAGGCTCTTCGTGACGAGGTCGATCGGGACGGCGCCCTTCTGCTCGACGCCGGCGACCGTGATCGGCCCGGTCTTCGCACCGCCGCGGTGAAGCGGGTTCAGCGGGGTGAAGGCGTGCTCGAACTCCGTGCGGGTCATGTCCGGGGGGACGAGCCCGTAGCTCTGGAGCATGAACATCACCGACGTGCCGTAGCAGGTGATCCCGTACTCGTAGAGCACCTGCTCGGGGCGTGTGATCGTGTGCGCGGTCCCGCCCTGCTCCACCCCGTACCCCTGGGACGCGAAGTCGCGCTGCACGACCCGGAGCCGCGAGGCCACGGCGGCGTTGCCCGCCGCCTCCTGCAGCGCGACGGCGGTGGCCCGACGGCGGTCGAGCAGGTCCGGGTGCGTGGCGAGGCCGGAGGGCGCGACCTGCCGCGGGTCTCCGCCGTCGTGGCTGCGACGGCCCCGGTCCGGCGCGAACTCGCGGCGCATACACCGACTGTGGCACCTCCGGTACCGGACCCGCTGCCCCGATCGACCGCTCTTTCATGCAGGGACGGCGTGCCGATCGGGCACCCGCGCCGGGCGCCGCCGGGGGTGGTGGGGTTCCGGGGATGAGCGCGGGCTCCGGCAGGATGCGGCCGTGGGCGACATCGAGACCTGGACCGCCGACGAGTGTGCCGCGGCGTGGGGGGTCAAGACGCCGACCTTCCTGGGCTACGTGTCCCGCGGGCAGGCCCCGGCCGCGCTGCCCGACCGGCCTGGTGGCCGTCGCGCGTGGGACGCCGACGAGGTGCGGCGGTTCCCCCGCCCGGGCCCCGGGCGGTCGCGGGCCGGGGCGGGTGCGGACGCCGAGGTGCTGCTCGCCGAGATGCGCGAGGTCGCCGAGCGGATCGAGGAGCTGCGGACCCGCCAGCGTGAGTTGCTCGCGGCCGGCAAGGAGCAGGGTCTGGAGATCGCGCCGATGGCCAAGGCGCTGGGGATCTCCCGGCAAACCGCGTACAGCTAGCTCGGCACCTGACAAGGATGCGGTCGGTCGGGCCGACCGACGCCGGGCCGGCCACACCGCGCCGTGCACACCCCAGCCGCACCGTGCACACGCTCGGACATGTGCACGGCACACGCACCGACTGCACGGCCCGCGCGACGGCCCGATCGGCGCCACCACTTTCTCCGAAGGGCCACGGTGCGGGGGGCCGGTGTGCCACCGTCGTCGCGTGCAGGTGACGGTGGAGCCCGAAGCGCTGGCGGAGTGGTCCGCGCACGCGCGGCACACCGGCATGCGCCTGCATGACCGCTTCGCCGCCCTCGAAGGCGACCTGACTGCGCTCGCCCGCACCTGGCACGGCGCCGCCGCCGACGGGTTCACCGCGCGGCACCGGCAGTGGCAGGGTGCCGTGGCGGGGTTGCTCGGCACGTTGGCCGAGCTCGCCGAGCTGATCGACACCGCTCGCGCGAACTACCTTGCCGCCCGTTCGGCCAACGGCACGATCTGGCGAGCCCCGTTTCCCTCCACGGCGGTCCTGCATGCGATGGCGGCGGGTGACGGCCGGGGCAGGGGACGGGGACGGATCGAGGCGGACCTCGAGGACATCCGGACGGCGGTGCGCACCCTCGTCGTCTCGACGGAGGATCTCGCGGCGGCGTGGAGAGCGCTGCACAGCGGGCTCTCCGACTCCGGCGGCATGGCGGGCGGTGACGAGGCAGGGGCGGCCTTCGCGGCGGATTACGACGTCATGGCCGCGGCAGCCTGGCAGGGCTGGCGCCGCAGTCTGCTGATGCTCGACGGGATTGCGGGCGGCCTGGCCGCGACCGGGAACAACCTGGCCGCCGCCGAGACGGACTCGACGGCGGGTCAGAAGCGGCCGTTCGCCCCGATCACGGCGGGCACCGCCCCGATACCCGCTCCGGCCCCTCCCCCGACCGCGCACGGGGACAGGGGCGGCGCGGTCACCGAGTACCTCGCCGCCTACTGGCCGACCGCCGACCCCGATCGGTTGCGGACGGCCGCAGACACCTGGCGGTGGTCGGCAGACGGCCTGCGCGACACCGTCCAGCGGGTGTTCGACGCTGTGGACGGCCTCGTGCAGGTGGGCCCGGATCTGGCACTGCGGGAGATGCGGCGGTTCACCCGTGCGGCGCTGTCCGACGACCCGACCTCGGGCCTGACGGGCGTGCTGGCCGGGACGGGCGGGCGGATCGCGTCGGCCTGCGAGGGGCTCGCGGAGCTGACGATCCGCACCCGCGCACGGATGGTCGACACCATCACCCGGTACGCGGGCCAGGAGGAGTGGTACCACCCGGTGGCGGACGTGGTCGACCTGTTCGTCCGGTTCCGGCCGGGCACGCTGATCGCCGCCGCCGGGGACGGGTACCTGATGAACCTGGACCTGGCGTCGATCCGCGACGACCATGTCCGTGCCGTCGGCCACCTGCGCGGCGAGCTGCACCCGGCGGGGGCGGACCGGCTCGCGCGGATCGCCACGGCGATGGCGCCGCCGAGGCCCGTCAGTGCGGACACCTGCGTCCTGGCGTCGCCGGCCGGTGCAACGGGGGAACCGGTGTCCGAGGCGCAGCGGCAGACGCTCATCGCCGAGGTGGCCGCCATCGGCGGCGGCCGGATCGACCCGGCCGAGGTCGTCCACATCGCGCGTGCCCACGACGGGAGACCGGTCTGGCTCGCTCGCGGCAACGCCCGAGCGGGCCTGCAGCACCTGCTCCGGGCGCAGCGGACGCTGGCGTTCCTCGACAAGAGGGTCCGCCCGGCCGAGATTCCGGGTCTCGCGCTGCGCGCCCTCGCCGAGGGGCCGCCCATCGGGCGGCCGAAGCGGAAGGACGTGGAGGAGGATGCGGCGCTGAGGAGGAAGGGGCGCGAGCCCGCGTTCGTGTACCGGGTCGGCATCGGCGGCGGCCGGACCATCGACATGGTGGTGGTGAAGGCTCCGAACGGGTTCGTCGTCACCGCCTACCCGTTCAGCCAGCAGATCCACCCCTTGTGAGGAGCGGCAGGCAGTGACGGTGACGATCCGGCTCTGGTCGGACTGGTCTCTGGACCCCTTCTACATCGACTCCGGGAACGGGAGCTTCGAGCTCACCTCGGCGGAGCAGGTGGCGGAGACCTTCGGCGTACCCGACGACGTGATGCGCGAGGTGGCCGCCTGGGACGCGCTGTACCAGGACCACCTGAACTGGGACGACCCCGGGAACACGCAGTGGCCGAGCGACGGGTACCACCGGCGCTACCTGGACCGCGGTCGCGCCGCGGCGCGACTTCTCCGCCGCCACCTGCCCGCGGACGTCGTGCTCGAGTACCTCGCCGACGAGACGGTCTGCGAGTACTACTGA
>JAEUJO010000156.1 GCA_016794615.1 Pseudonocardia sp.
CCTGCTGCTCTCCCGGTTCGCGGTGTGGCTGGAACGCCGCCTGAGCTCGCGGACGGGCAGCCGGGCGGCCCGCGGTCGGGCGGCGGAACCCGAGGGCGTCCCGCAGACGATGGCGTGATCGTTCCGGCCGGAACGTGGCTGCTGCGCGGGGAGCACCTACGTCGCGGTGGGATCGATCAGCGGGCGGTCCGCCGCGCGAACGTGACACCACCGTTGCCACCCTCGACCCCGGCTCGACCTCGACACCCGCCGTCGCGCCACGGGCGGATGGTCCGGCGCTCGCCGGGGCCGGTGCACACCGGGAGTCGCTCGTGCATAGGGCGTAGCGTCTGCACGGCTGTGTCGTGCTGTGCCCGGCCGCGCCCGGTGTGTCCGGGCGGGAGTTCGTCGGGTGAGCGGTGGTGCTCGTGCTCGCCGGGGCCGGTGCGCACCGGGAGTCGCTCGTGCATAGGGCGTAGCGTCTGCACGGCTGTGTCGTGCTGTGCCCGGCCGCGCCTGCTGCGCCCGGGCGGGAGGTCGTCGGGTGAGCGGTGGTGCTCGTGCTCGCCGGGGCCGGTGCACACCAGCGCATGCCGGTGCACACGGCGGACCGGGTGCGTGACCGTGTCGCGGTATGCACGGACCGTGCGGTGTTCCCTCGGGTTCGGCTCCGGTGCGGCCGAGCTTCGGCGCGGCCGGGCTCTCCGGTGCGGCCGAGCTCCGGCGCGGTCGGGCTCTCCGGTGCGGTCGGGCTCCGGTGCGGTCGGGCTCCGGTGCGGTCGGGCTCTCCGGTGCGGTCGGGCTCAGGTGCGGCCGAGCTCAGGCGCGAGGTAGGTGCGGCTGCCGTGGTGGGTCAGCTCGTCCAGCACGACGTCCAGGTCGCCCCCCGCCACCGCCTCGTAGAGCAGCCGGTGCCGGCGCGCGCCCTCGGCCGCCGGCCGTTGCTCGGCCTCGCGACGCATGTTCGTGGCCATGTAGAGCTGGAGCTGCAGCAACACCGGCTCGTACACCCGCATCAGATGCTGATGGCCGGCCAGCGCGACCAGCGACAGGTGAAACGCCCGATGCGCGGCAGCCTGCTCGGCGGCGTCTCCGGCGGCGGCCTCCATCCGCTCGACGGCGGCTTGCGCGACGGCGAGCACGTCGAGGTCCGGAACCCCGCCGCGGCCCAACGTGCATTCCAGCGCGAATCGCTCGAGCACGTCGCGCAGGCTGAACAACTCGTCGATGTCCCGTGCCGACAGCGCCACCACGCGCACGCCCCGGCGCGGGAGGTGCTCGACCAGCCCCTGCTGTCCCAGCAATCGCAGCGCCTCCCGCAGCGGCGCCCGGCTGATCCCGAGCCTGCGGGTGAGCTGCTCCTCGACCAGCCGCTCGCCCGGCGCGAAGGCTCCGCCGACGATCTCGGCCCGCAGCCGTCGGACGGCCAGCTCGACGAGGCTCGGCGCGTCCAGGGGCGCCCGCAGCTCAGCCGTCACGGGTCCCCCTCTCCGGTGGGAGTCCCAGCGTGACAGACGTGAGGGGGAGTGCGGCGCTCAGGGTGACTTGCCACCCGCACGAAGGGCGGGTCCGGTCAGGACGCGTCGGCGACGACGCGTTCGAGCCGGCCCAGCGCGTCGTCGAGCCACCCGCGCACCTCGTCCGCCGCGTCGCCGTGGCGGCGGGTCTCCGGTTGGTCCCCGAGGAAGGACAGGTGCATCACGGCCGACGAGTGGCCCGGCTCCGCGTGCTCGACCTGCAGCCAGCCTGCGTAGTCGGGTGAGCCCTCACTGCCCCACTCCAGGCGCAACTGCTCCGGGCGTACCCCGACCAGGCCGTCGGCGTGCACGCCGCGCGGCTCGACGTCGGCGTGCACCTCGCCGTCGTCCGTCGGCCGCACCCCGATCGGCGGGGGCATCCATTCCCCGAGCCGGTCCAGATCGCCCACGATCGCGAACACCTGCTCGGCGTCGGCAGGCATGCGCCGTTCCGCTTCGAACTCCGCCATGCGCATCCCGTACCCGCGATGGGCCCGGGTCACGCGACGCGCCGTCGGCCGCCACCTGCCGGCACAAGCCTGCTGCCCCGACCACCGATCCGGTGACTCGTGGGTAACGTGGCCGGGGCAGGCTGGATCGAGGAGGACGTCGTGGCCATGGCGGACCGCGACGTCGTGGCTGCGCGGCTGCCGCGCGAGATCCGGGTGCTCGCCGCCGCGGCCTTCGTGATCGCGATCGGCTACGGCCTCGTCGCGCCTGCTCTACCCACGTTCGCCCGCAGCTTCGACGTCGGCGTCACCGCTGCGTCCGCCGTCATCAGCGCGTTCGCCCTCTTCCGGCTGGTGTTCGCGCCGGTCAGCGGCCGGCTGGTCGCACGGGTGGGGGAGCTGCGGACCTACCTGCTCGGGCTCGGCATCGTCGCCGCATCCACCGGGGCGTGCGCGTTCGCCGCCGAGTACTGGCAGTTGCTGGTGTTCCGGTCGCTGGGCGGCATCGGATCGACGATGTTCACCGTCGCGTCGGTGTCGATGCTCGTGCGCTTCGCACCACCTGACATGCGGGGGCGTGCCTCCGGGTTGTGGGCGACAGGCTTCCTGCTGGGAAACCTCACCGGACCGCTGATCGGCGGTGGCCTGGTCACATTCGGGCTGCGCGCGCCGTTCGTGGTCTACGCGGTGATGCTCCTGGCCGCGATGATCCTGACCGGCCTGCTGCTGCGGGGCCGGGCCGGCGTGGTCCCGGCCGACGGCCTGGCGGTGCCGGAGATCTCGTTGCGCACCGCACTCGGGCACCCGACGTACCGCGCGGCCCTCGCAGCGGCGTTCGCCAATGGCTGGGCCGTGTTCGGGGTGCGCGTCGCGCTCGTGCCGCTGTTCGTCGTCGAGGCACTCGGGCGCGCGGAGTCGTGGGGTGGCATCGCCCTGTCCGTCTTCGCCGCCGGCAACGCGGTGACGATCGTCCTGGCCGGACGGCTCGCCGACCGCCGCGGGCGCCGTCCCCCGATACTGATCGGCCTCGCGGTCACCGCGGTCGCGACGGCCGTGCTCGGCGTGGTCCCGACCCTGCCGCTGTTCCTCGCGGCCTCACTGGTCGCCGGGCTGGGCAGCGGTCTGCTGAACCCGTCGCTCAACGCCGTGGTGGCCGACGTCATCGGCTCGGAACGACGGGGTGGCACGGTGCTGGCCGGGTTCCAGATGTCCATGGACGTCGGCGCGATCGTCGGCCCGCTCGCGGCGGGCGCGGTGGCGCAGATCCTCGGATTCGGTGCGGCGTTCGGGGTGACGGGCGCGGTCACGGCCCTCGCGCTGGCGTTGTGGCTGCGCGCCCCGGAGACCCGCCCGCCCGCGGCGTGTCGACCGTAGCGCGCGTTCAGCCCGCTGACACCCCGATCAGCCAGCCGACCAGGTACGTCGCACTCGCGGCGATGGCGCCGAACAGCAGCTGCCGGCCGCCGCTGAACCACCACGGCTTGTCGGTGAACCGCGATGTCACCGCGCCGACCACGAACAGTCCCACGGCACCGACGACCAGGCTGACGGCGAGCGACGATCCGCCCAGCAGGTAGGGCAGCAGCGGGACGACCCCGCCGACCGAGAAGCACAGGAACGACGAGATCGCCGCCAGCCACGGCGAGGGATGCTCGTAGGGGTCGACGCCGAG
>JAEUJO010000096.1 GCA_016794615.1 Pseudonocardia sp.
GTACTTCAGCAGGTGCGCCAACGACTTGTTGTCGGTGATGTCGTTCACCGCCACGATCTCGATGTCCGCCGTCCCCGCCACGTTCTGCGCATCCACCGCACGCCAGAAGTTGCGGCCGATCCGCCCGAACCCGTTCACGCCTACTCGGACCGTCATGTTCCCTCGCTCCTCAGGACTAGCGCTTCGATTCCCAGCGCTTCGATTCATAGGCACGGACGGCCGGTTGCCGCAGACCGGTCGCCGCGGGCACAGTCCAGCAGACCCGCCCGAGCCGGAGAAGATCGACTCCCGGTGAACGGGCACGCGATCGGGTGACGACGGGGTGCGGGCAACTCGTACCACCAGCCAGCGGGAGTGCCGCTCCCCGACGCTGCGGAGCACGGCGACCCTCCGCAAGGATGGGCCGAGTACCACCCGGACCCCCGGGGCTGTGGGGCGATGCCGCTCAGATGCCGCTCAAAGGAGTGCAGATGGCCGAACCGAGGATCCTGGGCATCGTCCTGGCCGGCGGCGAGGGCAAACGGCTCGCCCCGCTGACCAACGACCGGGCCAAGCCCGCCGTGCCCTTCGCCGGTCTCTACCGGCTGATCGACTTCGCGCTGTCCAACCTGGTGAACGCGAACGTCCTGAGAATCGCGGTACTCACCCAGTACAAGAGCCACAGCCTCGACCGGCACATCACGATGACCTGGCGCCTGTCGAACCTGCTGGGCAACTACGTCACGCCCGTACCCGCGCAGCAGCGGCTCGGCCCGCGCTGGTACACCGGGTCGGCGGACGCGATCTTCCAGTCGCTGAACCTGATCAACGACGAACGCCCGGACCTCGTCATCGTCTTCGGTGCGGACCACGTCTACCGGATGGATCCGCGGCAGATGTGGGAGCAGCACCTCGACACCGGCGCCGGCGTGACCGTCGCCGGCATCCCCGTGCCGCGCCACGAGGCCGGCGCGTTCGGCGTCATCCAGACCGCCGACGACGGCCGCAAGATCGATGCGTTCCTGGAGAAGCCCGCCGACCCTCCCGGGCTGCCCGGCCGGCCGGACGAGACGTTCGCCTCGATGGGCAACTACGTGTTCAGCACCAATGCGCTGCTGGACGCGCTGCACACCGACGCGGCGGATGAGAACAGCAAGCACGACATGGGCGGCAACATCGTCCCGATGCTGACCGCACAGAGCGCCGCGCAGGTGTACGACTTCCAGTCCAACGACGTCCCCGGCGAGACCCCGGGGGGTGAGCGCTACTGGCGCGACGTCGGGACGATCGACTCGTACTTCGAGGCCCACATGGACCTCTGCGAGGTGGTCCCGGCGTTCAACCTCTACAACGACCGCTGGCCGATCCTCACCCACATCCCGTCGCACCCGCCGGCGAAGTTCGTGCACGACCACGGCGACCGGGCCGGCCGGGCGATCGACAGCATCGTCTCGAACGGCGTGATCGTCTCGGGTGCCACGGTGCGCAGGTCGGTGCTCTCGCCGGGCGTGCACCTGCACAGCTGGGCCTCGGCCGAGCGGTCGGTGCTGATGGACGGCGTGGACGTCGGCCGCCGGGCGGTCGTGCGCAACGCGATCCTCGACAAGAACGTCCGGGTCGGGCCCGGCGTGGAGATCGGCGTGGACAAGGAGTACGACCGCGCCCGCGGGTTCGCGGTCTCCGAGGAAGGCGTCACGATCGTGGGCAAGGGCGTGGAGGTGCTGAAGTGACCGCCGTGCAGGATCTTGCGGGGAACCGGCTCAAGGTCGCGCTGCTGACCCGCGAGTACCCGCCGGAGGTGTACGGCGGTGCCGGGGTACACGTGGAGTACCTGGCCCGCGAGCTCGCGGCGCTCGTCGACGTCACTGTGCACTGCCAGGGCGAGCCGCGCTCGACGGCCGTCGCGCACAGCCCGTGGAGTCTGCTGTCCGAGGCGAACCCGGCTCTGCAGACGATCTCGACGGACCTGTCGATGGTCGCCGCGCTCGGCGGCGCCCAGGTGGCGCACTCGCACACCTGGTACGCCAACCTGGCCGGCCACCTGGGCGGGTTGCTCCACGACATCCCGCACGTCGTCACCGTGCACTCGCTGGAGCCGCTGCGGCCGTGGAAGGCCGAGCAGCTCGGCGGCGGCTACGCGCTGTCGTCATGGGCGGAGAAGGTGTCGGTCGAAGGTGCGAGCGCGATCGTCGCCGTGTCCGAGGGCATGCGCGCGGACCTGCTCTCGGCCTACCCGGACGTCGACCCGGGCAAGGTCCACGTGATCTACAACGGCATCGACGCCGAGCAGTACGCGCCCGACGAGCACACCGACGTCATCGAGCGCTACGGCGTCGACATGAGCCGGCCGTCGGTGGTGTTCGTCGGGCGGATCACGCGGCAGAAGGGCGTCCCGGTGCTGCTGCGCGCGGCCGCCCACCTCGACCCGGACGTCCAGCTCGTGCTCTGCGCGGGCGCGCCGGACACCCCGGAGCTGGAGGCGGAGGTCGCCGGGCTGGTCGACGAGCTGCGCAGGACCCGCTCGGGGGTCATCTGGCTGTCCGGGATGCTGAGCAAGCGGGAGGTCATCCAGCTGCTCTCGCGCTCGACGTTGTTCGCGTGCCCATCGGTGTACGAGCCGCTCGGCATCGTGAACCTGGAGGCGATGGCCTGCGGGACGGCCGTGGTCGCGTCGAAGACCGGCGGCATCCCGGAGGTGGTCGCGGACGGCGAGACGGGCCTGCTCGTGCCTCCGGACGACCCCCAGGCGCTGGCCGATTCGATCAACAGCCTGACCCGCGACCCGGAGCGGGCGGCGGCCATGGGCACCGCGGGCCGCGAGCGGGCGGTGACGCTGTTCGGCTGGGGACGGATCGCCCAGCAGACGGCTGATCTGTACCGGCGCGTCGTCGACGAGCGCCGCGGGTAGGCGCTGCACCGTCGCGCCCCAGCCCGGCCGTCGCACCCCGGGCGGTGCTGTCGCACCTGCTGGACCGGGTGCGGCGGTCGAGGTGGCCGTGCGCCACCACGGACACGGTACGGCCGGGATGGCGTGGTCGGCCGCACTCTCGCCCGACGCGAGTCCGTCACGCGGCGAGATGGGCCTCGATCGCGTCGGCCGCCGCGACGGCTCCCCCCGCGCTCCGCGTGGCGGTGCGCATCCGGTCGAGCGCGACCCGCATGGCGGCGTCGGAGGTCACGGCGTCGACGGCGGCCCGCAGGTCGTCGGCCGTCAGGCCCTCCGGGTCGAGCCGGACACCCAGCCCCAGCTCCGCGACCCGGGCGGCGTTGACCTCCTGTTCCGCCATCTGCGGCACGCACACCAGCGGGACGCCGTAGTACAGCGCCTCCATCGTCGAGCCCATCCCGGCGTGCGATACGAACGCCGCTGCGTGGCGCAGCACCGCGGGCTGCGGAAACCACGGGCGGACGTCGACGTTGGCGGGCACCGCGCCCAGGTCGGCGATGCTCCAGCCGAAGAGCCCCCGCCTGACGGCGTCGGCTCGTCGGACATGCTCTGGCCGCACCCGCTCCCCCACCGCCATGGCGACCGGGCGGCCACCGCCGAACGCCGCGAAGCAGGCGCGGAAGAACTCCGGGCGGTCGTTGAAGGCCGTGCCGAGGGAGACGAACACGACCGGCTCGTTCGGCGGCGTCCACTCCCCGTCGTCCGCACGCGCCGAGGGTGACGGGCCGACGAACCGGTACCGGTCGTCGAACGTGTCGGCGCCGGGCTGGAACTCCGGCGGCACGAAGACGATGTTCAAGGAGGCCGGGGCGAGCATGCCCGGACGCATCTGGGCGTCGAGCCCGTACGAGGCGAGCAGCGCTCTCATGTCCTGCACGGCGGCGAGGATCTCGGGGGGCGGTGTCCCGCCGCGGGCGAACGCCGACGAGCGCTCGTTGCTCACGAACGACGGGACCAGGGCGACGTCGACGGCCCCGGCCGTGGCGGCCAGCACCCGCCCGGTGATGCTCATCGCGTCGTAGCAGACCGCCTGTGGCGGATCGACGCGGAAGTGTTCCCGGACACCGGGCAGGCTGTCGCGGGCATCGGCCGTGATCCGTTCGATGAACCCGGCGAACGCCGCCGGGGTGAGCCGGCCGGGCCCGGGTCCGCCGGGCGCTCGCCCCGCGGTCGGGACCAGCGTGGCTCCGGTCTTCTCGACCTCGGGGCCGAACCGTTCCGCGGTGACATAGCTGACGCGCCAGCCACGGCGGACGAGCTCGGCGACGACCGGCAGGGTCGGGTTCACGTGCCCGTGCGCGGGCAGGCTGACGAGCGCGAGATGGCGGTCCACATCGCCAGCTTCCACCTGGTCACCTGAGTGCGGCCCTCAGGAGGGGCGGCACGGTGAGGTGGAGTACATCGAGAGGTGTGGACCCTTATCACACGAGTTGTTAGGCTAACCTGACCGCACGTGAGGAGCACCGATGCCCGAGCCTTCGCAGGGTCTGCGGCTTCCCGCCGGCCAGGTCACCGTGCTCCTCGGCCCGTGCCGGGTAAGGCAGGCCGTCCTGGATGCCCTCGACCCGGCCACCGCCCGCCACCCCGGCGGCCCCGCCTGCGGCGTGGTCACCGTCGGCTCGGGCCCGGCGTGCAGCGTGGACGAACGGCTGGCCGCGCTGCGCCAGGCATCCGGGCACCGTCCCGCGATCGTGCTCGTGGCCCGGCTGACGGACGGGCTGTCCGCCACGGACCGGCAGACGGTGCTCGCACAGCTGCGGAGGCTCGCCGCCACCGGGCCGGCCGTGCTCGTGGACGACACCGACCCGGTGGCTGCACTCTCGGTGGCGGACTGCGCGCTGCGCGCAGGGACCGACGGCTCGCTGCGGCCGGAGGCGCTGAGCGCAGCGCCCCACGCCTCGGTGATCCGCCGCGTCGCCTGACCGTCTAGCGGGCCGAGTAGGTCAGGCAGTCCGCAACGTCGGCACCGGCGCCCACGCGCACGGACGCCGCCGTGCACTCGAGCTTCTCGTTGTACTTGCACTCGGAGCGGTGACAGGCGCCCACGAGGCCGGCCCGGTCCAGACCACCGCGGAACGAGATCTCGACGAAGGTGCCGCAGTGGGCGTGGTCACCGGCGATCGTGATGGCCCCCGCGTGGCAGTTGGACTCGGCGTTGTAGGAGCAGCTGGAGACCGAGCACTCCTGGACCTGGGGCAGGCTCTGCGTCGCGGTCATGATTCCTCCGTTCGTCGGTCTTACCCGACAGAGCTTTCCTCAGCGGACCAAGATCGTCCAGGCAGGAGAGGCTCACCTCTAGCCCAGTCAGGGCGACCACACAAGAGCCCATCGCCCCTGGACCACCGGTATTGACCTGCACTTTTGTCCGATTCGAGCGATGAGCAGCTCCCGCCCCCGGGCATCGGCTGCCGCAAACCATGACCGTGGTAACACCGCTACGGCCGGACCGGGCCGGGCCATCGGGTGACGGCCGGGCCGCCGCAGGCACCGTCGAGTGCGGGCAGCGCGACCATCCGGTACTCCGGTGCGGTGCGGGTGGCGCGCACGAAGGTCAGGCCAGGACCACCGCGCTGCCGTCCACCGCGACATCCTTCTCCGGCAGCGGCTTCTTCGCAGGCCCCGCCGTCGGCGTGCCGTCGGCCACCGCGAACTTGCTGCCGTGGCACGGGCAGTTGATCGTGCCGCCCACTACTTCGTTGACCTTGCATCCCTGGTGGGTGCAGGTCGCGCTGAACCCCTTGAACGTGCCGGCGACCGGCTGGGTCACGACCAGGTCCTGGTCGGCGAGGATGATCCCGCCGCCGACGGGGACGTCGGCGACCGCCGCCACCGCACCGGGGTGCGCCGCGTTGCCACCTGCGGTACTCGCGGCCTCATTGGGCGCCGCCGACGGGGCCGAGGCGGTGACCGGTCCGCCGGCCCCGTAGCCGGAGCAGGCGGTCAGCGCGGCCGCGGCGGCGAAGCCGCATCCGTCGGCCACGACGGCACGGCGGGTGAACAGGGTCTGGTCCATGGTCGACTCCAGGGTGGTGGGGAGGTCAGAACAGGGGTGCTGGGGAGGTCAGAACGTCAGGCCGGAAGTGGCGAAGAACCACACGGACGCGGTCAGCCACAGGGCGGTCAGCGCGGAGAACACCGCGCCGCCGAGCACCGGCAGCGTCCACTTCGGGGTATCGGCCCGCAGGACGAGCATCTTCGCGGCGAAGGCGCCGTAGAAGAAGCAGCCGAACAGCGAGTGCACCAGCACCCGCGGCTCGCCGGTCTGGAAACCGAGGGCGTAGAGGCAGTGCACCGCGACGGGCACGGTGAGCAGCACCGCGGCACGCCCGGACCAGCGGTGCAGCCCGCCGATCCACGAGGGCGCCGCGACCGGGATCCGACCGTACATGATCAGCGCGGAGACGAGCTGCACGACCGCCAGCACGAACGCACCGCTGGCGAGCCACGCCTTGGCGGCGACGCCGCTGGAGAACCCCGCGAGGTTGATGGCGAAGAACGTCGGCTCGTGCAGGCTGCCGTAGACACCGAGCCCGACGGAGATGAGCGAGCCGACACCGAAGGCGATGACCAGTGCGCGGATCTGCTGGTTGCGAATGTGCCGGTGGGGCGTGGGCAGGTGAGCACTCATCGCTCGGCCTCGCTTCGCTCGGCCGGCGCTGCGCGCAGGCACTGTGACATTGATTCGCTCATCGCGAGATCACCACCGCGTCGCCGTCGAGCGCGGTCACGGTGACGGGCGTGCCGTTGATCGTGGTCGCGGCCGGGTCGGCCGGGTTGAGCGGGGGCGCCGGCTCCCGCGTGCCGTTCGCCGACTTCACACCGGTGACGTTGCCGTTGTCCTCGACGATCCAGCCGACGCGAGTGGCGACGCCGGCCAGCGTCCCCCGGCCCTCGTACAGCCCGGCGGGTGAGCTGACGCCCTTGGCCGAGAACGGCCACTCCTTGCCGTCGACCGTGATCGTGCCGAACGTGGCCGTGTCGTCGAGGGTGCCGGTGAGGCTGCTCGTCTTGCCCGACAGCGAGAGCGTGTCGCCGGTCACCGTGCCCTCCAGCCACGCCTCGGTCTTCTTGCCGTCGCAGGCGTAGGCCACGGCCTTGCCGTTCTTGACCGCGATCGCCACGGTCACCTCGTTGCCCGACGAGCGGCCGGTGTAGGCCTTCTCCGCCACAGCCGGCGCCGCCGGGGCGGGCGCCACCGGGGCGGGCGCCGCGACAGCCGGCTCGCTCGGCGCGGCCGCGGCGGCGGACGTGACACCGGCGGGGGCGGCCGTGCCGGTCTCCTTGGCCGGATTGCTGATCATGTTCACCACCAGGAGCCCTGCGCCCAGAAGGACGACGGCCACGAGCGTGGCGAGTGGCGCGTACTTCTTCATTTCTCCTCCTGGTGCACAGGTGCGTGCAGACCGTTGCTGGGATACACGGTCAGGCCACCAGCGAGGTTCGATCGTGGCAATGCTGAACGCGCGTCGGGTGAACGAGACTGGGGTGCCCCAGGCTGCGGCGCATGCCGCGCAGGGCGTGGTGCACGCGGCTCTTCACCGTGCCCACCGGGATGTCGAGTGCGGCGGCGACGTCGGCGTACGGACGGTCCCGCACCACGGCGAGCAGCACAACACCCCGGTGCTCGGGGCTGACCTGAGACAGCGCGTCGATCAGCACCATCCGCTCGACGGCGGCGTCGACGTCCTCGGTCGTGCCCGTCCGCTCGTCCCGGTCGTCGGCCTCGGCGGCGAGCCGGGGCCGGACGGACCGGGCGCGCAGCATGTCGACCGCGACGTTGCGCCCGATCGTGCCGAGCCATGTCGCGAGCGCGGGGCCCGCCGACGGGTCGAAGCTCCGGCAGGCCGCCCAGGCCCGCAGGAACGTCTCCTGCACCGCGTCCTCGGCCGCCCCGGGGTCGCCGAGGAGGGCGCGGGCGCGGGCGAGCAGCCACGGCCGGTTCCCGCTGTACGCCACGGCGAACCCCGCGGCGCGGCACAGCCCGGCGCAGGGACGGTCGCAGACGGGACGGTCGCGGGTGGTCTGGCTCATGCAGCTGAGCGTCCTCGCGAACGGCCACCGCGGGCAGGCACGGTTACCGGCGCGAACCGGTACTTCTACACACAGGCCCTACGTCGCCGACCGCACTACATCGCCGACCGCTGCAGCCCGAACAGCCGATACGCGACGACCGCGCTGCGACGCCCCTTGACGGCCAGCTCGCCGAGCGACTCCACCGCGGCGTCCGCGGGCAGCTTCGCACGCGTGGACGCCCCGATCACGACCTGGCCGGGCTGGGCCACCGACTCCAGGCGGGCTGCGACGTTCACCGCGTCGCCCATCGCGTTGAAGCTCCGCAGTGCCGTGCTGCCGATGTTGCCCACCAGCGCGGGGCCCGTGTTGATGCCGACCCGGAAGCGCGGCCAGCCGGGCGAGGACGCCGCCGTGGTCTCGACGGCGGCCTGCATGGCCAGCGCCGCGCGGGCCGCCCGCACCGGGTGGTCGGACTGCCGGGCCGGGGCGTTGAACAGGGCCATCAGGGCGTCGCCGACGAACTGCACCACGGTGCCGCCCTCGTTCAGGATCGCGGCGGTTGCATGCTCGAAGTACTGGTTGAGCATCACGACGATCTCCTCCGGGGTCGAGCGCTCGGAGAAGCCGGTGAAGCCACGCAGGTCCGCGAACAGCGCTGTCACCTCGACGACCCCGCCGCCGAGCGCCGCCTGCTCCGGGTCGGCGAGCAGGGCCGTCGCGACGTCGGGCGACATGTAGGCGCGGAACAGCCCGTCGAGCTGGTGGTAGAGCCGCGCGTTCTCCATGCCCATCGACAGCTGGCTGGCCAGCGACGCGAACAGGGAGCGGTCGCGCTCGGAGAAGCCGCTCTGCCGCCGGGTCAGCAGCACCCCGGCCGGCTTGTCCTTGACGGTCAGCGGGCAGGCGAGGACGGCCTGGTCCAGCGTGACCGGCTCCATGCCTGCGCTGTCGTCGACGGACTCCTCCGCCCGGCGCGTCACGTCGTCGGCGACCTGCCAGCTCGGGTCGGTCGCGAGCTCGTCGGGGAACCGCAGGTGCCCGCCGCCGAGCAGGCCGACGCGCACGCCGTCGCCGCCGAACCCGTCGGCCACCCGCTGCACGGCGCGCTGCAACAGGTCGTGCTCCGCGAGGCGCACCCGGGACTCGTGCCCGATCGCGACGAGCGTGGCCAGCCGCCCGATCTGCTCCCGCTCGGCGCGCAGCGCGTCCGCCGCCCGGCCGAGCACCGCCGTCTGCCCCTCGCTGAGCCCGAACCGGGACTCCATCCCGGCGGTGATCAGGCCCATCTCGTCCGCCGAGATCTCCCCCGCCTCCTGCCTGCGCAGCGCGCCGACCAGGGTCTCCAGCGCGGCCTCGTACTCGGCGCGGACGGCCCGGACCGTCTCGTCCGTCCGCACCCCGTCGAAGAGCCCGGTGGTGGTGCCTTCGCGGCGGTAGCCCACGTAGGCGCTGTAGGCGACGTAGCCGAACGCCAGGACCATCAGCACGTGCCACAGCCACCAGGTCAGGTGCCAGTTCGCGGCGAGCGCCACGGCGACCATCGCCTCGGCGAGCAGGACGTTCGCCGTGATGATCGACAACAGCATCACCGAGCGGCGCGTGCGGTAGATCAGGTAGAAGCGGACGGCGACGAACAGGTAGAGCACCACGGACACGGCCGTCACCGCGATCAGCGGGCCGCTGAGCCGCGTCGCGATCGCCGGGTCCCGCAGGGGTGGCAGCCCGGCGAGGGAGAAGATGCCCCACACCGCGGCGAGCGTGTAGATCCCCGAGCGGAGCCACGGACCGGCGCGCAGCACCTGCTCCGCCCGCCCGGGCGGGAACTCCAGCGCCGACGCCGCCGTGAACAGCGCCCCCAGCGCGAGGCCGACCGGGGTGGCCAGGGCGAACCCGCCGTTGCGGGTGTCGAGCAGCACACCCGGCGTGGCCAGCGCGTGCAGCACGAAGAACAGGGCCGCGACGAGGAACCCGAGCCCGACGAGCAGCAGCCGCGGGTCGTCGTGGCGGTGCGCGGCCCGGTCGACGACGAGCGCGAGGCCCACGTTCACCCCCGCGACGATGGCCACGAGCCAGAAGTGCGTCGGGTGGTGCTCGACGAGCAGGTCGGTGGACGGCACCGCGAGCAACAACCACAACCCCAGCAGTGGCAGCGCCAGGTGGAACGACCACACCACCAACCGGACCGGGACGCCTCTCGTCGCCATTCCACCCCCTCGTGCGCTGACAGTAGTGACGTCAGGCTCCCGCGCGCTTACGCAGCCCCTCGAGGTCCAGCACCGTCATCGTGCGCCGTCCGGTGGTGACGAAGCCGCGGTCCCGCAGCACCCGCAGCGCCTTCGCGACGGCCTCGCGCGAGGCCCCGACCCATCCGGCCAGCTCGTCCTGTGACAGCGCAACGCCGATCCGGACCCCCTGGCCGTCGGGCTCGCCGAACCGCTCGGCCAGCTCCAGCAGCCGGCGGGCCACCCGGCCGGGGATGTCGTAGGCGGCGGACTCGACCCGTTTGCGGTCGGCGTCCCGGAGCCGCGCCGTCACGAGCTGCAGCAGCGCGATCGCCGCGTCACCGTGGGAGCGGAGGTAGTCGACGAACGCCGCGATGGGCACGACCAGCGCGACCACCGGCTCCAGCGCGGCGACCGACGCGCTGCGCGGCGCGCCGTCGACGGCCGAGAGCTCGCCGAGCAGCGCCCCCGGCCCGCGCACGGCGAGCAGGATCTCCTCACCCTCCGCGGTCAACGAGAACACCTTGACCCGGCCCGACCCGACGATCAGAACGGTCGTGCACGACTCGCCCTCGAGGTAGAGCGACGCACCCGCCGGCCACTGCCGCCGCCGGCCCCGCGCGGCGAGGTCGGCGCGGTCGGCCTGGCCGAGCCGGGCCATGAACTCGTCT
>JAEUJO010000104.1 GCA_016794615.1 Pseudonocardia sp.
CGTCGGGTCTCCGCTCCGTCGCGCCACGACGTCGAGACGAGGAGATCCGCATCAGCACAGAAACGCGCATCAACGACCGTATCCGCGTGCCCGAGGTCCGCCTGGTCGGCCCGAACGGCGAGCAGGTCGGCATCGTGCGCATCGAGGACGCCCTGCGGCTGGCGCAGGAGGCCGAGCTCGACCTCGTCGAGGTCGCTGCCGCCGCGCGCCCCCCGGTCTGCAAGCTCATGGACTACGGCAAGTTCAAGTACGAGAGCGCGCAGAAGGCCCGGGAGTCACGCCGCAACCAGCAGCTCACGGTGATCAAGGAGCAGAAGCTCCGGCCGAAGATCGACACCCATGACTACGAGACCAAGAAGCGCAACGTCGTGCGCTTCCTCGAGGGTGGGAACAAGGTCAAGGTCACCATCATGTTCCGGGGTCGCGAGCAGTCCCGCCCCGAGCTGGGCTTCCGGTTGCTGCAGCGGCTCGCCGAGGACGTGGCCGAGCTGGGCACGGTCGAGGCGGCCCCGAAGCAGGATGGGCGCAACATGACCATGGTGATCGCTCCCAACAAGAAGCCGACCCGGCCGCGCCCCGTGCAGACGCCGGCTCCGGTGGACGCCTCCGGGGCCTGACCGCCCGGAGGCCCGAGCGTCGGCCAGCAAGGACCACGTACCCACTCGCACGTCAGCTCTGGCGCCCCGAACGGGAGCGCCACCGGTGAACGGACCATGCATGCCCAAGAACAAGACCCACAGCGGGACCGCGAAGCGCGTCAAGATCACCGGCAGCGGCAAGCTGCGCCGGCAGCAGACGCGCCTGCGGCACCGGCTCGAGGTCAAGTCGAGCACCGTCACCCGCCGTCAGTCCGGGACGGTCGAGATCGCCCCGGCCGACGTCAAGCGGGTCAAGAAGCTGCTCGGCCGCTGACTGTGACCGCACGGTGACCGATCCGGCCACGACGGGTCCACCCCGCACCCCGTGCGGGACGGCTGCCCGCGCCGCACGGTGACCGATCCGTACCGCCGCCCCGACAAGAGACAGGAACTCCCATGGCACGCGTGAAGCGCGCGGTCAACGCCCAGAAGAAGCGGCGTACCACCCTCGAGCTGGCCAGCGGCTACCGCGGCCAGCGGTCGCGGTTGTACCGCAAGGCGAAGGAGCAGACGCTCCACTCGCTCAACTACGCCTACCGCGACCGGCGCGCCAAGAAGGGCGACTTCCGGCAGCTGTGGATCACGCGCATCAACGCGGCCGCGCGCCAGAACGGCATGACCTACAATCGGTTCATCCAGGGTCTCAAGATCGCCGGGGTCGAGGTGGACCGCAAGATCCTCGCCGAGCTCGCGGTCAGCGAGCCCGCCGCCTTCGCCGCTCTCGTCGACGTGGCGCGCGCGAACGTGCCCGCACGAGACGGGACCGCCGCCTGAGCACTCCGGCTCACCACCACCGGAACCCGGAACCGCCCGGCACCGAGCGCACCCCGCGCGTGGTGGCAGCACGCAAGCTGCTGCGCCGCGCGGGCCGCGACCGGGCCGGGCGGTTCCTCGTCGAGGGGGCGCAGGCCGTCCGCGAGGCGCTCGCCGTCGCGACGGTGCACGAGCTGTTCGTCACGGCGACGGCCGCCGAGCGGCATCCGGAGCTGGTCGCGGCCGCGCGTGCGGACGGTGTCCGGGTCGTCCCCGTGACCGACCGGGTGGCGGAGGCGCTCTCGGACACCGTCACCCCGCAGGGCCTCGTCGCCGTCTGCGACCTCCTCGACGTGCCCGTCCGGGCCGCGCTCACCGGGCCGCCCGCCCTCGTCGCGGTGCTGGTCGGCGTCGCGGATCCGGGCAACGCCGGCACCGTCGTCCGCGTGGCCGACGCCGCGGGCGCCGGTGCCGTCCTGCTCGCGGGCGACACCGTGGATCCGCACAACGGCAAGGCGGTGCGGGCGTCCACGGGCAGCGTCTTCCACGTTCCGCTGGCCCGGGACCGCGACGCGGCCGCCGTGCTGGAGGCCTGCCGCGCCGCCGGGCTCACCCTCCTGGCCGCAGACGGCCGTGGCGAGCTGGACCTGCACGACCCGCGTGCGGCAGCCGTCCTGGCCGGCCCGACGGCCTGGGTGTTCGGGGGCGAGGCACACGGGCTCGCTCGGGAGCTGGCCGCAGCCGCGGACCACCGGGTACGGGTGCCCATCCACGGCCGAGCCGAGAGCCTCAACCTCGCGACGGCCGCCGCGGTGTGCCTCTACGCGAGCGCGCAGGCGTCACGCACCGGCTGAGCGCCGCCGGGTCCGCCGCCCATCGCGGAGACCAGATGCGGCAGGTTCGGCACCACTGCCCAGAGCGCGAACGCCCACGGTCCCCCACCGTGCTCCGCCGCGGCGGTGATCAACATGGCAAGCGTTAGGGTGACGAGGATTGGCCCCGTCCCGGAAGGTTGACCGATCTCCATGTCCCAGAGCACCGACGCCACGAGCGGCGACGCCGTCGGCGCAGACGCCGGGAGAAGCGACGCGGCCCTGCTCAAGCCGGAGGCGCTCGACGACGCGGTGGACGCGGCCCGCAAGGCATTCGACGCCGCGCCCGACCTCACCGCGCTTGCCGTGGTCAAGCCCGCGCACCTCGGTGACCGCGCGCCGGTCCTGCTGGCCCGGCGCGCGCTGGGGTCGCTGCCCGGTCCGGCGCGGGCCGAGGCGGGTCGACGGGTGAACGCGGCGCGCACCCAGGTGCAGGAGGCCTTCGACGCCCGGCGCACCGTGCTCGAGACCGAGCGTGACGAGCGGGTCTTGGTCGACGAGGCCGTCGACGTCACGCTGCCGTTCGACCGGATCCCGCGCGGCGCCCGGCACCCGATCACGCAGATCGGCGAGCGGATCGCGGACGTGTTCGTCGCGATGGGCTACGAGGTCGCCGAGGGGCCCGAGGTCGAGTCGTCGTGGCTGAACTTCGACGCGCTCAACTTCGGCAAGGATCACCCGGCCCGCACCATGCAGGACACCTTCTATCTCGGTGAGAGCGAAGAGTCCGGGCTCGTCCTGCGCACCCACACCTCACCGGTGCAGATCCGGGCGCTGCTGGAGCGGCCGCTGCCCGTCTACGTCGTCTGTCCGGGGCGGACGTTCCGCACCGACGAGCTGGACGCCACGCACACCCCGGTGTTCCACCAGGTCGAGGGCCTGGCCGTGGACAAGGGGATCACCATGGCACACCTCAAGGGCACCCTCGACGCCTTCGCCCGCGCCATGTTCGGCGAGACGTCGCGGACTCGCCTGCGCCCCTCGTTCTTCCCCTTCACCGAGCCGTCGGCGGAGGTCGACGTGTGGTTCCCGGAGAAGAAGGGCGGCGCGGGCTGGGTCGAGTGGGGTGGCTGCGGCATGGTCAACCCGAACGTCCTGCGTGCGTGCGGCATCGACACCGCGGTGTACTCCGGCTTCGCGTTCGGCATGGGGCTGGAACGCACGCTGCAGTTCCGCAACGGGCTGCCCGACATGCGCGACATGGTCGAGGGCGACGTGCGGTTCAGCCGCGCCTTCGGCGTCTGACCCCGCAACCACAGGAGCGATCCACGTGCGTGTCCCCCTGTCCTGGCTCGCCGCTCACGTCGACGGCCTGCCCACCGACGCCGACGCGGTCGGCGAGGCGTTCGTCCGGGTCGGTCTGGAGGTCGAGGACGTCCATCGCGGCCCGGAGCTGCGGGGCCCGCTGGTGGCGGGTCGGGTCGTCGAGATCGAGGAGCTGACCGGGCTCAAGAAGCCGATCCGGTGGTGCCACGTCGACACCGGCTCCCACAACGGGGACGACGGGCCGCGCGGCGTCATCTGCGGTGCCCGCAACTTCGTGGTCGGCGACCTCGTGGTGGTCGCGCTGCCCGGCGCCGTGCTGCCCGGCGGGTTCCCGATCTCCGCCCGCAAGACCTACGGGCACGTGTCGGACGGCATGATCGCCTCGGCGCGCGAGCTCGGCATCGGCAGCGACCACGCCGGGATCCTGGTGCTCCCGCCGGGCGCTGCGGCCCCCGGCGAGGACGCGACGGTGCTGCTGGGCCTGGACGACCCGGTCATCGAGCTGGCCGTCACCCCGGACCGCGGCTACTGCTTCTCCGTGCGCGGCCTCGCCCGCGAGATCGCGGGCGCGTTCGACTCCGACTTCGTCGACCCCGAGATCTGCGTCGAGGTGCCCCCTGCCGACGGCGACGCGTGGCCGGTCGAGCTGGACGACCCGGCGTGTGCGCGGTTCGTCGCCCGCCGGGTCGACGGCGTCGACCCGACCTCCGCGAGCCCGTGGTGGCTGCAGCGGCGGCTGCTCGCCGCCGGCATGCGTCCGATCTCCCTGATCGTGGACGTCACCAACTACGTGATGATCGAGCTCGGCCAGCCGCTGCACGCCTACGACGCGGCTCGCCTCACCGGTGGCATCCGGGTGCGCCGCGCGGCGGTCGGGGAGACCCTGACCACCCTCGACGACGTCGAGCGCCGGCTCGATCCCGACGACCTGCTCATCGTCGACGACTCCGGGCCGATCGGGCTGGCCGGGGTCATGGGCGGCGCGTCCACGGAGATCGGCGAGGCAGGCGAGGGCGGCACCATCGATGTCGTACTGGAAGCGGCCCACTTCGACCCGGCCGTCATCGCGCGGGCCGCGCGCCGGCACAAGCTGCCCAGCGAGGCGTCGCGGCGCTTCGAGCGGGTCGTCGATCCCCAACTGCCGCCGGTCGCCGCCGAACGAGCGGCGCGCTTGCTGGTCGAGCACGGCGGCGGCACGATCGCGCCCGGCCGCACGGATGCGGGGGCGGCGCCCGCGCTGGCCCCGGTGCGCATGCCACTGGAGCTGCCCGACCGCGTCGCCGGCGTGACCTACGCGCGTGGCGCCACCGTCCGGAGGCTGCAACAGGTCGGCTGCAGCGTGGCGTTCGACACGGGGACCGACGGTCACGGCGTCGTGGTCGCCTGCCCGCCCTCGTGGCGACCCGATCTCGTGCAGGCCGCGGACCTGGTGGAGGAGGTGCTACGGCTGGAGGGCTACGACACCGTTCCGTCCGTCCTCCCCCCTGCCCCACCGGGACGCGGACTCACCCCCGTCCAGCTGCGTCGTCGAGCCGTCTCCCGCGCGCTGGCCGAGATCGGCAGCGTCGAGGTGCTGCCTTCCCCGTTCGTCGGGCCGGCGGTCTGGGAGGCGTTCGGACTTCCGGCCGACGACGTCCGCCGCCACACCGTTCCGGTGGTCAACCCGCTGGACGCGGACCGCGCCGCG
Source organism: Pseudonocardia sp. (assembly GCA_016794615.1). GTDB lineage: Bacteria > Actinomycetota > Actinomycetes > Mycobacteriales > Pseudonocardiaceae > Pseudonocardia. Next base: position 5,217 of record JAEUJO010000104.1, read on the forward strand.
CTGTCGACGACGTTGCTTCCCGGCCTCCTCGACGCCCTGGTGCGCAACCGGGCACGCGGGTTCTCGGACCTCCTCCTGCACACCGTGGAGCAGGTCGTTCTGCCGCACCGCAACCCGGTCGCGATGCCGGACCCGGACGTCGCGGACCGGCCGACGGACGCCGAGTACGCGCAGATCAAGGCGGCACTACCGGCCCAGCCGGTGCACGTGGGCGTGGTGCTCGCCGGCGACCGGGAACTCCGCGGCTGGTGGGGCCCGGGCCGCCCGGCCCGGTGGGCCGACGCGATCGAGATCGCCCGCCTCGTGGGTGCCGCGGCGGGCGTCGGGCTGCGTGTCACGACGGCCACGCTGCCGCCCTGGCACCCGGGCCGGTGCGCCGCGCTGCGCGTCGGGGACTGGATCGTCGGCCACGCCGGCGAGCTGCACCCGAAGGTCGTCGAGGCGCTCGACCTCCCGCCCCGCACATGTGCCGTCGAGATCGACCTCGACGCCCTGCCGCTGCGTGACGACCGCCCCGCCCCGCAGGTGTCGCCCTACCCGCCGGTGACCGTGGACGTCGCGCTCGTGGCAGCGGCCGACGTTCCTGCCGCCGCGCTGACCGAGGCGCTCGAGGTCGGTGGCGGAGACCTCCTCGAGCGGGTACGGCTGTTCGACGTCTACACGGGCGAGCAGGTCGCGGAGGGGAGTCGCTCGCTGGCCTTCACCCTCCGGTTCCGCGCCCCTGACCGGACGCTGACGAGCGAGGAGGCCAACGCTGCCCGCGATGCCGCTGTGGCCGTGGCTGCGGACCGGTTCGGCGCGACGCTGCGCTGACCCCGGGCGCGTCATGACGCGGGTGCGCCGCGCCGGTCGGGTCGGGGTGTCCCGGTGTCACCGCGGTAGCCGGGCGAGCGCTGCACGCGCCGCCGCGCGCCAGGCGTCGTCGGGTGGCGAACGGCCCAGCACCAGCAGCGTGACGAGGAACCGTGAGCTCGCGACCTGCAGGGTCGGCCCGGCCGCCGTCTCCAGCAGCGTCGCCGCCTCGCCCAGACCGGGCAGCGCCCGGCCACCCGCCGCACGGACTGCCTCCGCGGGGGTGCCTGCCCGCACCCGGTAGACGTTGATCGCCGCCAGCGGTTCCCGCGGCCCGTCGGTGGCACCGACGTAGCAGCTGGCGCTGCGCGTGCCGTCGGCGCGGCGCACCGCCGCGTTCCCGGCCCGCACCGGACGGTCGAGCAGCGCACCGAGTTGCGGAGTGTCGAGCAGGCACTCGTCGGCGAGCACGTCGGGGTCGAGCGCCGGTGCCCGGGCCCGCGCCGTCGGCGCCGGCGTACCGGCGCCGGTGGACGCGGTCGGGATCGCGGACGGCCCGGGTGCCGCCGACGGCGCGCCCGCCACCGCCCTGCTGCACGCGGACATCACCACCAGCAGGCCGAGCACCGCCGGAAGCATCCACCGCCATCGTCCGTATCCCATGTCGCGGACGCTAACCCGCGGCCCCGTCCGGTCGTGGCCGTTCGGGAACATCCGTGGGCAGTTGTCCACAGGTGACCGGGCCGTCGTTGCGCGGCGGGCACCGGACCGGAACGCTCGACTGCGTGAGCACCGCGACATCGGTCACCGTCAGCACCACGGGTGGCGCCGTGCGAGCGGTCCGGGCCGGCGGTGTGTTCGCATTCCTGGGCATCCCGTACGCCGCTGCACCCGTGGGGGAACGCCGCTTCCGCGCGCCCGAGCCGGCACCGCGGTGGTCCGGGGTCCGGCACGCCGTCACGCACGGCCCGACGGCGCCGATGGCGGGATACCCGCCACCCTTCGACGCGCTGGTGCCGAACCCCGTCATCCCCGGCGACGAGTACCTGAACCTGAGTGTCTGGACGCCCGACCCGCAGGCGCGTGGCCTGCCGGTGCTGGTGTGGATCCACGGGGGCTCCTTCGTCAACGGCTCGAACGCCGTCTCCCTGACGGACGGCTCGGCCTTCGCCCGGAACGGGGTCGTCACGGTCGCGTTGAACTACCGGCTCGGCGTCGAGGGCTTCCTGCTGCTGCCCGACGCGCCACCCAACCTCGGCCTGCTCGACCAGGTGGCGGCGTTGGAGTGGGTGCGCGACAACGTGGCCGGGTTCGGGGGCGACCCGGACGAGGTGACCGTCGCAGGCGAGTCCGCAGGCGCGATCAGCATCGGTGCGCTTCTCGCGATGCCGCGGGCCACGGGCCTGTTCCGGCGCGCGGTCCTCCAGAGCGGGTCGGCCCACCACACGCTGACCGCGGCCACCGCCGGGCGCGTGGCGGAGTACCTGGCTGCCGAGCTGGGCGTGCCCGCCACCGCGGCGGCGCTGCGCAGCGTCTCGACCGAGCGGGTGATCCGCGCGCAGACGGTGCTCACCGCCGAGCTGCAGGCCGCGCCCGATCCCGCCCGCTGGGGAGAGATCGTCGCGAACTTCCTGATGTTCGGGCCCGTGGTGGACGGCGAGCTCCTGCCGGGGCCACCGTGGCAGCGCATCGCGGCCGGGGCCGGGGCAGGCGTGGACGTGCTCGTCGGCACGAACCGGGACGAGCACCGGTTCTTCGTCGTCCCGACCGGCATGGCGGACCAGGTGGACGGGCGCGCCGTCGCGGCGGTGGCGACCGCTTACGGCCTACCCGACGGCGCTCTCGACCGCTACCGGCGCCACGCGCCTGACGCGTCGCCGGGCGACCTGCTGGCCGAGGTCGTTTCCGACTGGTACTTCCGGATCCCGGCCCTCCGGCTCGCCGAGTCGAACCCAGCCCGCAGCCACGTGTACGAGTTCATCTGGAACTCGCCCGCCTACGGCGGCCGTCTGGGTGCCTGTCACTACCTCGAGGTGCCGTTCGTCTTCGAGAGCGTGCACGACCCCGGGGCGCGGGCTCTCGTGGGCACCGATCCGCCCCCGGACCTCGCGGCTGCCATGAGTCGCGCCTGGACGGCCTTCGTGGCCACGGGGGATCCCGGGTGGCCGGCCTACACGGCGGGTCGGCGGGCCGTCGCCCGGTTCGGTTCCGGCGCGGGCCCCGGCCGGGAGGTGATCGATGATCCGCGGGGTGACCTGCGCGAATTGTGGGACGGGATCCGCTGACACCGGTGGTACCGACGACGCTCGACAACGTCGCACCGGGCCTGACCCGCCCGTGCCCGATCTTCATGCAACCGGGCCGGACGGACCGCGTGCGGGGACGGGCAGCACGTGGCCGCGCGCACCGTACCGGCGGCGTCCGCCGGGGCACGCGCCGCGCTGACGGGATCGGTCGTCGCGTCGGTGGTGTGCGGGGCCCTGGCGCAGAGCGTCCGGTGCCCGCACCGTGGCCCTGCGGACACCCCAGAGTGTATTCACTTGCATGTTGGTGCATAATCTTCCATGTGCGGATCGCAGTGGCGGGAGCGAGCGGGTACGCGGGGGGCGAGCTGCTCCGGCTGCTGCTCGGCCATCCCGAGGCGGAGATCGGGGCCCTGACGGCCGGAGGCAGTGCGGGCACGAGGCTGGGCGTGCACCAGCCGCACCTGCTGCCACTGGCCGACCGCGTCCTCGCGGACACCTCCGTCGACACCCTGGCGGGGCACGACGTGGTCTTCCTCGCGCTGCCGCACGGCCGCTCGGCCGAACTCGCGGCGCAGCTCGGCGACGCCGTGCTCGTGGTCGACTGCGGTGCGGATCACCGCCTCACCGATCCCGCCGCCTGGACCCGCTGGTACGGCGGCGCGCATGCCGGTTCCTGGCCGTACGGCCTGCCCGAGCTGCCCGGTGCCCGTGAGGTCCTGCGCGGCGCCCGCCGGGTCGCCGTGCCCGGGTGCTACCCGACCGCGGCCACGCTCGCGTTGTTCCCTGCGTTCGTTGCCGGGCTGGCCGACCCCGAGGTCGTCGTCACCGCCGTGTCGGGCACCTCGGGCGCCGGGAGGTCGCTCAAGCCGCACCTGCTCGGCGCGGAGGTGATGGGCGCACTGTCGGCCTACGGCGTCGGGGGCCTCCACCGGCACACCCCCGAGATCGTCCAGAACTTGTCGGTGGTCGCCGGTAGGACTGTCGGCGTGAGCTTCACTCCCGTCCTGGCCCCGCTCCCGCGCGGCATCCTGGCCACGTGCACGGCGCGGACGGATGCGTCGGCCGCCGAGGTCGTCGAGGCCTACACGAAGGCGTACTCGGGCGAGCCGTTCGTGCACCTGCTGCCGGCGAGGACATGGCCCACCACCGCCGCCACGGTCGGGGCGAACACCGTTCACCTGCAGGTCACCGTCGACCCCGACGCGCGGCGCCTGGTCGCCGTCGCGGCGATCGACAACCTCACCAAGGGCACCGCCGGAGGCGCCGTGCAATGCATGAACCTGGCCCTGGGACTGCCGGAGACCGCCGGCCTGCCGCTGACGGGGGTGGCTCCGTGACCGTGACGACGCCGCGCGGGTTCCGGGCCGCCGGCGTGGCGGCTGGGCTCAAGTCCACCGGTGCTCTCGACCTCGCCCTGGTCGTCAACGACGGCCCGGCGCACGCGGCCGCCGGCGTGTTCACCCGCAACAAGGTCAAGGCCGCGCCGGTGCTGTGGTCGCAGCAGGTGCTCACCACCGGCCGGCTGCGGGCCGTCGTCCTCAACTCCGGCGGCGCGAACGCGTGCACGGGGCCCGACGGCTTCCAGACCGCGCACGCCACCGCCGAGAAGGCGGCCGACGCGCTCGGCTGCGCTCCGATCGAGGTCGCCGTCTGCTCGACCGGGCTGATCGGGAAGCAGCTGCCGCGGGAGGCCGTGCTCGGCGGTGTCCAGGCCGCCGCGACGGCACTCGGTGACGACGCGGCGTCCGCGCTGGCTGCGGCCACCGCGATCATGACCACGGACACCGTTGCGAAGCAGGCCGCACACACGGACGACACGGGCTGGAGCATCGGCGGCACCACCAAGGGCGCCGGCATGATCGCCCCGTCGATGGCCACGATGCTCACCGTGCTCACCACGGACGCCGTGGTCGACGCGCCGGTGCTGGACGACGCGCTGCGTGCGGCTGTCCGGGTGAGCTTCGACCGGCTGGACATCGACGGCTGCATGTCCACGAACGACACCGTGCTCGTGCTCGCCTCGGGTGCCTCCGGCGTGGCCGCGGACCCGGTGGTGTTCACCACCGCGCTGACCGCCGTCTGCCGCGATCTCGCCCAGCAGATGCAGGCCGACGCCGAGGGGGTCACCAAGCGGGTCACGGTGCGGGTCACCGGCGCCGCCACCGAGGACGACGCGGTGTCGGTCGCGCGCACGATCGCCCGCGACAGCCTGGTGAAGACCGCGATCTTCGGGTCGGACGCCAACTGGGGCCGCATCGCGGCGGCCGCGGGGTACGCGGACGCGGCCGTCGACCCCGACCGGCTCGACATCACCGTGAACGGCGTACTGCTGTGCCGCGGCGGGGTGGCCGCGGGCGGCCGCACGGACGCCGACCTCTCGGGCAAGGACGTGCTGGTCGAGGTCGCCCTCGGGCTCGGCGTCGGTACGGCGGACATCCTCACGACGGACCTGTCGTACGCCTACGTGGAGGAGAACAGTGCCTACCCCACCTGACGGCACGCTCACCCGCCTCGCCCACGCCGGTGAGAAGGCGGCCGTGCTCGCCGAGGCACTGCCGTGGCTGCAGCGGTTCCACGGGCGGATCGTCGTCGTCAAGTACGGCGGCAACGCGATGATCGACGAGGAGCTCAAGCAGGCGTTCGCCCAGGACATGATCTTCCTACGGCTGGCCGGGATCCTCCCGGTGGTCGTGCACGGCGGCGGACCGCAGATCACCGCGATGCTGGACCGGCTCGGGCTGCCCGCGGAGTTCCGGGGCGGCCTGCGAGTCACCACGCCGGAGACCATCGACGTGGTCCGGATGGTCCTGGTCGGTCAGGTCGGTCGCGAGCTGGTCGGGCTGATCAATCAGCACGGTCCGTACGCCGTGGGCCTCTCGGGCGAGGATGCGCACCTGTTCATGGCGGAGAAGCGCACCGCGCTCGTCGGCGGGGAGCCCGTCGACATCGGCCTGGTCGGCGACGTCGTCGCGGTGAATCCGGACGCCGTCCTCGACATCGTCTCGGCCGGCCGCATCCCGGTGGTCGCGGGCGTCGCCCCGGACGCCGCCGGCATCGTCTACAACATCAACGCGGACAGCGCCGCAGCCGCGCTTGCCGCGGCGCTCGGCGCGGCCAAGCTGGTCGTCCTCACCGACGTCGCCGGGCTGTACGGGAACTATCCGGACCCCGACTCGATCATCAGCGCGCTGACGGCGGAGGAGCTCGAGCCGATGCTGCCCGGCCTGGAGTCGGGGATGGCCCCGAAGATGGAGGCCTGCCTGCGCGCGGTGCGTGGCGGGGTCGAGCAGGCACACGTGATCGACGGGCGGGTGCCGCACTCGGTGCTGCTCGAGGTCTTCACCCCCGAAGGAGTCGGGACGATGGTGGTTCCCTCATGACCGCGAACTCCGCGAGCGAGTCCTATCGCGAGCGCTGGAACGCGGCGCTCATGAACAACTACGGCACGCCCGCACTCGAGCTCGTCAAGGGCAGCGGGGCCGAGGTGTGGGACTCCCGCGGGCGTCGCTACCTGGACCTGGTCTCCGGGATCGCCGTGAACGCCCTGGGCCACGCCCACCCTGCCGTCGTCGCCGCGGTGACGACCCAGATCCAGCAGCTCGGACACGTGTCGAACTTCTTCGTCCACGAGCCGGTGCTGCGCCTGGCCGAACGGCTGCAGGGCCTGCTCGACACCCCGGATTCGCACGTCCTGTTCTGCAACTCGGGCGCGGAGGCGAACGAGACGGCGTTCAAGATCGCCCGGCGGACCGGGCGCCCGCACATCGTGGCCGCCCAGAACGCGTTCCACGGCCGCACCATGGGTGCGCTCGCACTCACCGGCCAGCAGCCCAAGCGGGCGCCGTTCGAGCCGCTGCCGCCGGGGGTCTCGCATGTGCCTTACGGAGACATCGTGGCGTTGGACGCCGCGGTGGACGGTGACACCGCCGCGGTCGTGCTGGAGCCGATCCTCGGCGAGGCCGGCGTGATCGTGCCGCCCGAGGGCTATCTCCGGGCGGCGCGGGAGATCACCGCCGCGCGGGGGGCGCTCCTGGTGATCGACGAGGTGCAGACCGGTATCGGCCGTACGGGTGCCTGGTTCGCCCACCAGGCCGCCGGGGTCGTGCCGGATGTCGTGACGCTGGCGAAGGGCCTCGGAGGCGGCCTGCCGATCGGGGCGTGCATCGGGGTCGGAGATGCCGGTCGGCTGCTCGAGCCCGGCCAGCACGGCACCACCTTCGGCGGCAACCCCGTGTGCTGCGCCGCCGCGCTGGCGGTGCTCGACACCATCGCGGGCGAGGGGCTCCTGGAGCACGTCCGGCAGGTCGGCAAGGAGATCGCCACCGGGATCGAGGCGCTGGGGCACCCCCTCGTCACCGATGTCAGCGGGGCCGGGTTGATGATCGGGGTCGGGCTCGCGTCGCCGGTGTCCGCGGCGGTCTCGACGGCCGCGCGGGAGGCGGGCTATCTGGTCAACAACGCGGTGGCGGACCGCGTCCGGCTGATCCCGCCGCTCGTGCTGACCGATGCCCAGGCCGCCGAGTTCCTCGACGCGCTGCCCGCCTTCCTCGACGCCGGCACGGCAGCGGCCGCGGGGGCGGTCTAGGTGCCCCTGCGCCATCTCCTGCGCGACGACGACCTCACGCCCGCCGAGCAGACCAAGATCCTCGACCTCGCGGACGCGCTGAAGGCCGCGCCGTTCTCGCGGCGGCCGCTCGAGGGCCCCCGCAGCGTCGCGGTGCTGTTCGACAAGAGCTCCACCCGCACCCGGCTGTCGTTCGAGACCGGTGTCGCGCAGCTCGGAGGTACTGCGCTGATCGTCGATGCCACAGGCAGCCAGATGGGCCGGGGCGAGACCATCGGCGACACCGCCCGGGTGATCTCCCGCTACGCCGCGGCGATCGTGTGGCGGACCGGGGCGCAGGCGCGGATCGAGGAGATGGCGGCCGCGGCGACCGTTCCCGTCGTGAACGCCCTCACCGACGCGTTCCACCCCTGCCAAGTGCTCGCGGACCTGCAGACGGTCCGCGAACGGTTCGGCCGGTTGGCCGGGTTGACCCTGACCTACCTGGGCGACGGCGCGAACAACATGGCCCATTCGCTGCTGCTCGGCGGGGTCACGGCCGGGGTGCACGTGCGGGTGTGCGCTCCCGACGGGTTCACCCCGGACACCGCTGTGCTGCACGACGCGACGGTGCGCGGCGAGCAGACCGGCGGGAGCGTGGCGCTCGTCGCCGATCCGCACGCTGCGGTCGAGGGTGCCGAGGTCGTGGTCACCGACACCTGGCTCTCGATGGGTCAGGAGTCGGACGGCCGGGACCGGGCGGCAGCGTTCCGGCCCTTGCAGGTGAACAGCGCGCTGCTGGACCGGGCGGCGCCCGACGTGATCGCCCTGCACTGCCTCCCCGCGCACCGCGGTGACGAGATCACGGACGAGGTGCTCGACGGCCCGCGCAGCGCGGTGTGGGACGAGGCGGAGAACCGGCTGCACGCCCAGAAGGCGCTGCTCACCTGGCTGCTGGCCCAGGTGCGGTGATGACCGTCGGCAGCACCACCCGCGCCGCCCGCCAGGCCCGGATCGTCGAGATCATCTCTCGCGAGCAGGTTCGCAGCCAGACGGAGCTGCTCGGCCTGCTGGAGGCCGAGGGGATCGAGACCACCCAGGCCACCCTCTCACGAGACCTCGACGAGCTCGGTGCCGTCAAGCTCCGCGGTGCCGACGGCGGTGTGCCCGTCTACGTCATCCCGGACGACGGCAGCCCCGTGCGCGGAATCGAGGGCGGCACCGGCCGGCTGGCCCGACTGCTCGGTGAACTGCTGGTGTCCGCCGACGCGAGCGCGAACCTCGCGGTGCTGCGCACGCCACCGGGTGCAGCCCACTACCTCGCCAGCGCCTTGGACCGGGCCGCCCTGCACGACGTCGTCGGCACCATCGCGGGCGACGACACCCTGCTCGTGGTCGCCCGCGAGCCGATGACAGGCGCGACGCTCGCCGCCCGCCTCACCAGCCTGAAGACAGCGAAGATCGATTTAGTCGGCCATGAAGGAGCTTCGAGAAAATGACGGACCGGGTCGTACCGGCCTACTCCGACCGGGGCGCCGCGAAGGGCTTCGTGCAGTGGGGCCCGCCCAGCACGATCGCGGCGAGCCGGGCCCAGCGGCTGGCAGGCGGGGACCGGTGAGTGAGCGAGTCGGTATCACGGCGCCTCCGCGTAGCGCACCGACCGAGCGCAGCGGGGGAGCGCGGTGAGTGGTCTGTGGGGCGGGAGGTTCGCCGCCGGCCCGGCGGATGCGCTGGCCGCGCTGTCGAAGTCCACGCACTTCGACTGGCGCCTCGCCCCCTACGACCTTCGTGCCTCGATGGCGCACGCCCGCGTGCTGCACCGCGCCAGGCTGCTCAGCGAC
>JAEUJO010000113.1 GCA_016794615.1 Pseudonocardia sp.
CTCGCGCATCGTCTCCGGCAGGTCGTCCGGGTCGGGTGCCGAGGCGCCGTCCACCAGTACCGGGACGGTCGCGATCCCGGCCCGCAGCGCCGTCTCGACCTCGACGCGCACCGGGTCGCGCACGAGCATCAACCGTCGGCGGCCGGTGCCGTTGGTGCTGGTGGTCCAGTCCGTGCCGATCACGACGCAGCCGATCACGACGCAGACGACGTCGCAGCCCCGGATCGTGTGCTGGACCTCGTCGCGCAGGGCGGCCCCCCAGCGGACGGGGGGCGGCCCGACCACGACCGCGCGGCGGCCGTGCCTGCGGTGCAGCGCCGCGACGACGGCGGCGGCCTCGGCCGCCGAGTCGGACCGCCGGTGGCTCAGGTAGACCCGTGGGCGGCGGCTGCACCGTGGGCGCAGCAGGCGCCCACGGTGCAGCAGCACGATCACGAGCCCTGCGAGCAGGGCGGCGGCGAGCCATCGCGCCGGGCCGGCGTCGCCCGCGACGAGCACCCCGAGCAGCACGACGTAGAGCGAGCACACCCAGTAGAGCGCGCGTGCGGAACGCACGGCGCCACCCGTCGCCGCTGCTGGCGTCGCGCTCTCGATGTCCCATAGAGGCGCCGAGGGGCCCCGGTGATACCTCTACGTGGCGATCATGTGGTGGTGAGCGAGGTCGGCGCTAGCCCACGTCGATGTGGACGCCCTCGCCGGACGCCTTGGGCGCCGGGCCCGAGCGCAGGAAGAAGGCGAGCCCGACCCCCAGCACGGTGATGGCGGCGGTGACCATGTACAGCCCGTCCATGGCCTCGACGAACACCAGGGTCTGCAGCTGGGTGTAGGTGGCGTACATCCCCGCGAGGCTGCCCGAGGGACCGGACCCGAGCACCGGCACGGCGGTGTCGGACGAGATCAGCGAGGCCCGGTCCGCGGCGAACTGGGCCTGCGACCGGGCCACCATCGCAGTCAGGACTGCCAGACCCAGCGCGGCCGACGTGCGCTGCACGACGTTGTTGAACGCGCTCGCGCGGCTGACCATCGCGGGCGGCACCGAGGCGATGCCGCCCGTCATGATCGGCATCATGGCGATGCCCATGCCGAACGCGCGCAGGCAGAGGAGCCAGATCAGTTTCCCGTGCGAGGTCTCGAGCGTCAGCACGTGCAGCTCGTAGGTACCCCACGCGACGATCGACAGCCCGATCACGGCGGGCCAGCGCGGGCCGAAGCGGTCGTACACGCGGCCGGCGATCGGCATGCACACCGCCATGACCAGCGCTTGCGGCAGCAGGAGCAGGCCGGCCTCGAAGGCGCCGAGGCCCTGGGACTGCTGCAGGTAGAGCGGGACGTAGAACAGCACGGCGAACAGGCCGACCGACAGCACCGAGATGAGCAGCAGCGAGTTCGTGAACGGCCAGTAGCGGAAGACGTGCACGTCCAGCAGCGGGTTGTCGACCTCGAGCTCGATCACGATGAACAGCGCGAGGCTGAGCACGGCCACCGTGAGCAGGATGAGGACCTTGTAGGACGTCCAGCCCCAGTCCTGGCCCTCGGTCAGCGCCAGCAGCAGCGTGAACAGGCCGGTCGCGATGGCGAGGAAGCCCCACACGTCGAAGTTCCCGGAGCGGGCTCCGGGGAAGCGGGGCAGCACCACCAGCGCCGCGACGAAGCCGAGGACGCCGACGGGCACGTTGATGAAGAAGATCAGCCGCCAGTCGACGTACTCCACGAGGTAGCCGCCCAGCGTGGGCCCGACGGCCGGGGCGACGATGATCCCCAGGCCGTACATGCCCATCGCCGCCCCGATCCGGTCTCTGGGGACGATCCGGTAGAGAATGGTCAGGGTCACCACGGGCAGCACGCCCCCCGGGATCGCCTGGATGACCCGGAACACGATCATGCTGTTCAGGCTCCAGGCGATCCCGCACATCGCGGATCCGGCGGCGAAGCCGAGCAGGGAGATGTTGTAGACCCGGGTGGAGCCGAACCGGTCGCCTGCCCAGGCGCTCACCGGGACGATGACGCCCAGCGCCAGCGAGTAGGCCGTCGCCACCCACTGGATCTCCTCGGTGGTCGACCCGAAGTCACGCTGCATCGTCGGGATCGCGACGTTGACGATGCTGACGTCGAGCACCGACATGAACATGCCGGTGACCAGCACGGCCATCGGGAGGCCCCAGCCGCCCTGCGCCCCCGGGGTGGGGGTGGCCGGGGCCGGCGGCGGGGCGGTACTGCGCGGCGCCGAGGACGGGGGTGCGGGTGGTGCCGGCGGTGCGGCCACATGCCCGTTCGCCCGGGGTGCGTCGACCGGGGTCCCGGTCCCTGCGGGGCGTTCCACGGCGGGAGTTGCCATAGCTATCAGTCTTGCACGGTCGACGCCGACCGTCGGAGCCGAGCGAGCCGGTCACACCGCGAGCGGGTGAGCCCGACCCCGACGACGAGCACCAGCAGCGCGGATCGTGTCCCTCACCGTGGTTTCGGCGTCGAGCCCGCGCCGGTTCGGTCGGCCGCCCCACACCACAGCGCGAGGCCACCCACCGCCGGTAGCCTCGCTGGTGGTGGCCACGTCGCCGTGGCCCGCCGGGCACGGAGGAGGCCGCATGCGTCGCACGCTCTACGACGACGACCACGAGGCGTTCCGGGCCTCGGCGCGCACCTTCGTCGACAAGGAGATCACCCCGCACGTCGAGGAGTGGAGCGCCGCCGGGATCACGCCCCGCGAACTGTTCATCGCGGCCGGCAAACAGGGCCTTCTCGGCACCGACGTGCCGGAGTGCTACGGCGGCGGGGGCGTACCCGACTTCCGGTTCAACGCCGTGCTCGGCGAGGAGCTGCAGCGCACCCCGGACGCCGGCGCCGGGCTGGGCATCGGCCTGCACAACGACATCTGCGTGCCCTACTTCCTCAGCTACTGCACCGACGAGCAGAAGCAGCGCTGGCTGCCCGGCATCGTCTCCGGCGAGCTGGTCACGGCGATCGGCATGACCGAGCCCGGGATCGGCTCGGACCTGGCGTCGATGACCACCAGCGCGCTCCGCGACGGCGACCACTACGTCGTGAACGGCGCCAAGACCTTCATCACCAACGGGATCCACGCGGACCTGGTCGTCACCGCCGTGAAGACCGATCCGCGATACCGCCACCGCGGCATGTCCCTGCTGGTCCTCGAGCGCGGCATGGCCGGGTTCACCCGCGGGCGCAACCTGGACAAGCTCGGCCAGCACGCGCAGGACACCGCCGAGCTGTTCTTCGACGACGTGCACGTGCCGGTCGACAACCTGCTCGGGCCGAAGGAGGGCCAGGGGTTCGTCCAGCTCGTCGAGAACCTGCCGCGGGAGCGGCTGTCGATCGCGGTCGCCGCGGTGGCGTCGGTCCGGTCGGTGCTGGCGATGACGCTCGCCTACGTCACGGAGCGGCGGGCGTTCGGGAAGCCGGTCGGGACGTTCCAGAACTCGCGGTTCGTCCTCGCCGAGATCGCGACGGAGCTCGACGTGGCCCAGCACTACGTCGACGACTGCGTCCGCGCGCTCAACGAGGGCGAGCTGACGGCGGTGGACGCGGCCAAGGCCAAGTGGTGGACCACCGAGCTGCAGGGCCGCGCGCTCGACCGCTGCCTTCAGCTGCACGGCGGCTACGGGTTCATGAACGAGTACCCCGTCGCCCGCGCGTACGCGGACTCCCGGGTGACGCGGATCTACGGCGGTACCACGGAGATCATGAAAGAGGTCGTCGGACGGGACCTCGGCCTGTGAGCTCGTCGTCGGACCCCGCAGTGCCGACGGACGACGTGGTCACGCGAACCGGGCGGGTGCTGCGCTGCGCCGTGAGCAGCGGGGCGCGGCACGGAGCCCTCGACTTCGACCGGATGCGTGCGGTGACGGCAGCGCTGCGCGTACCGGAGCCGGACGTCGGCGCCGTACTGCTCGCCGGGGAGGGGCCGCACTTCTGCGTCGGCGCAGACGTCGGCGCGCTCGCGGCGGCGGACCCCGGAGCGGCGGACCCGGGTCCGGCCGTGCGGGCGCTCGCGGGCGAGCTGCACGAGTTCGTGCGCGCGGTGGTCGAGGTACCGCTACCGGTGGTCGCCGCGGTGCGCGGCTGGGCCGCAGGCGCGGGAATGAGCCTCGTGGTGGCCGCGGACATCGCGGTCGCGGGCGTCTCGACGCGGGTGCGCCCCGCGTATCCCGCGATCGGGCTCTCGCCGGACGGCGGGCTGAGCTGGACGCTCCCGCGGGCCGTCGGCGCGGCCCGCGCACGGCACATCCTGCTCACCGACCGCGTGCTCGACGCGGCCGAGGCGCTGGCCTTGGGGCTGGTCGCGACGGTGGTGCCGGACGACGAGGTGGTCGAGCGGGCGCTCGCGCTCGCGCAGCGGCTCGCCGACGGGCCGACCCGGGCGCTGGGCCGGACGAAGCGGCTGCTGCGGGCGGCGGACCGCGGCCTCGCCGCGCAGCTCGACGCGGAGGCCGACGCGATCGCCGAGTCGGCGGCGGACCCGGAGGGCCGGGAGGGAATCGCCGCGTTCCGGGAGCGCCGCCCGCCCCGGTTCCCCGTCGGCCCCGAGCCGAGCGACCGCGGCGCTCGGCAGGTCTGACCTACCCGACGCCGCGTTCGCTCGGTTCAGGCGGGCGCGCAGGCCCGGCGGGCCTCGTCAGGCCGGGTCGCCGCGCAGCGGCCACCGGCGGCGGCGAGGTTGTCCAACCCCGCATCGGTGCTCCTCGAGGGACGCATGGGGACCTGTCGCCCGCACCACCGGCGCGTGCCCGCCCGCGCGCGTCGGACTTCGTTCACGACCCTTTCCCCAGGACCCGGAACACCGGGTGGTCCGGTGCGATCCGCGCGAACTCGGCGAGCGGGGCGTGGCGGTCCACCGCCATGTGCGGGCGGGCGCCGGGTGCCAGCGCGAGGAAGCGCTGCAGGATGGGCGCCCGGTCCGCCACGTCCACCTCCTGCAGCTCGACGTCCACAGGTCCGCCCCGCCGCCGCCGCAAGACGGCGCGGCCGCCGTTCGCGGCCACGTTGCGCACCCAGTTCGTCCGGTGCCCGAGCATCGCGACGAGGTAGGTCGCGCCGGCCTGCTCCACCGAGACGAGGGGGAACGACACCGCCCGGCCCGAGACCCGGCCCGGCACCTCCAGGGTGACGACCCGGGCGGGCATCAGCCCGGCACCGACCTGCAGGACCGAGAGCCGGTTCAGCACGCGGGCCACCCGGTTCGGGCGGCCGCCCG
>JAEUJO010000124.1 GCA_016794615.1 Pseudonocardia sp.
GGCGGCGTCGGTGAGCTCGGCCAACTCCTCGTCGCTCAGCGAGACGCCCGCTGCCGCCACGTTGTCCTCCAGGTGCGCCACCGACGACGTGCCCGGGATCGGCAGGATCACCGGCGACCGGTGCAGCAGCCACGCCAGCGCGAGCTGGCTCGGCGACACCCCCCTCTCCGCGGCGATCTCGGCGACCGGGCTCCCCTCGCCGGCCAGCTCGCCGGTGGCCAGCGGGAACCACGGAATGAACGCGATGTTCTCGCTCTCGCAGTGGTCCAGGACGTCGCTCGCGGCGCGGTCTACGAGGTTGTAGCGGTTCTGCACCGAGACGATCGGGGCGATCTTCCGCGCGGCCTCGATGTGCTCGACCGGCACCTCGGAGAGGCCGATGTGCCGGATCTTGCCCTCACCCTGCAGCGCGGCCAGCTCGCCGATCTGGTCCTCCAGCGCCACCGTGGGGTCGATGCGGTGCAACTGAAGCAGGTCGATCCGCTCGACGCCGAGGTGGCGCAGGTTGAGCTCCACCTGCTGACGCAGGTACTCGGGCCGCCCGACCGGCACCCACCGGCCCGGCCCCTGCCGGGTGAAACCGACCTTGGTGGCGATCACCAGGCTCTCCGGGTAGGGGTGCAGGGCTTCGTGGATGAGATGGTCGGCGACGAACGGGCCGTAGGAGTCGGCCGTGTCGATCAGGTTGACGCCGAGCTCGACGACTCGGCGCAGCACGCGGATCGCCTCGTCGTGGTCGCGCGGCGGCCCCCACACACCGGGGCCGGGCAGCCGCATCACGCCGTAGCCGAGCCGGTGGACCGGCAGGTCACCGCCGATCGGGAACGTGCCCGACTGCGCGACGAGGCTGGCGGACTGGGTCATGAACATGCCTCCAAGGTGATGTCCGGGGCGCGCTCCACGGTCGGTGACGATCCGCGCCCCATCACACCCGACGCAGCACCGGCCGAGATTCTTCCGGCCGCACCGACGAGATCCCGATCTGCGGACCGTCACACCGGACGAACCCCTGACGACCGGGGTGGCCGGCAATGCTGGGGGTTGTCGCCGGCCACCGCGACCGGACGGGCGGCGCGTCTGCGCCGAGAGTGCCGCGCCGAGAGTGCCGCCCGTTCGGCTACAGGGCGTTCACCCGGCCGTCGTAGGTGTCCCGGGCTGCGACGACGTCCGGCAGGGCGTCCTCAAGCAGCTCCACCAGCCCCCGCACCTGCCCCGCGACCCGGGCCCCGAGCGGGGTCAGCGCGTATTCGACGCGCGGCGGGATCGCGGTGACGACCTCGCGGGCCACCAGCCCGTCCCGTTCGAGCGTCTGCAGCGTCTGAGCGAGCATCTTCTCGCTGACCCCCTGCACCCGGCGGCGCAGCGCGTTGAACCGGTACCCGCCCTCGTCGAGCGCGAGCAGCGCAAGGACCGCCCACTTGCCCGCGACGTGTGCCAGCACGTCCCGCGACGGGCAGTCGCGCGCGAAGACGTCGGCGATGAGCGCCGCGTCGGGGTCGGGTGGGGCCACGGATCACATGGTAAGCCTTCCATAGCAATGGCACTGTGTAATAGTTAGTGCAATACGTTCACACAGCGGGAGGCTCGGATCCATGACCACCTACGCCGTCACCGGCAGCACCGGACACCTCGGCCGGCTCGTCGTCCAGGAACTGCTTGCGCGCGGCCTGCCCGCCGCGGACGTCATCGCCCTTGCGCGGACGCCGGAGAAGGCGGCCGCGCTCGGCGTACCGGTGCGCCCCGTCGACTACTCCGATCCGGCGACCCTGCCCGAGGCACTCGCCGGCGTCGACGTCCTGCTCCTCGTCTCCGGGAGCGAGATCGGCAAGCGGCTCCCGCAGCACACCGCCGTCATCGAGGCCGCCACGGCCGCCGGCGTGCAGCGCGTGGCCTACACGAGCATCGCGAACGCCGACCACAGCACGAACCCGCTCGCACCCGAGCACAAGGGCACCGAAGACGTGCTGCGCGCCTCCGGGCTGCCCTTCACGATCCTGCGCGACAACTGGTACCTCGAGAACTACACCGGACAGCTGCCGCAGTACCTCGCGACGGGCGAAGTCCTCGGGATCGACGGCGACGCCCGCATCGGCGCCGCGACCCGCGCGGACATGGCGGTCGCCATCACCACCGCGCTGCTCGACCCGGACACGGCGGGCGCCACGTTCGAGCTCTCCGGTCCGCCGATCACCCTCGCCGGGCTCGCCGGGACGATCACTGAGGTCACGGGCACCACGGTCGCCTACCGCACCGTCACGGCCGAGGAGCTGGCGGCGATCCTGCGCGGGACCGGGATGGACGACGCGACGGTGGCCTTCGCCGTCGCGCTGGAGGAGTCGGTCGCGCGAGGTGACCTCGACGCGCCTGCTGACGACCTCGAGCGCCTGCTCGGCCGCCCGGCGACCACCCTGGCCGACGCCCTGCGCGCCGCTTCCCGGTGACGCCCGCCGGTACCGGTCGGCGGTCAGGGAGCAGCGGTCCCCCGGCCGCTCCAGTGCGGCTCGACCAGGCGCCACTCGCGCTCCCACGCGTTGCAGTTGGATGCCACGACCGCGGCGCGGACGCCCATCCAGGCCAGCACCAGCAGGAGGAGTCCGCCGAGGGTGACCGCCGTAGCGGCGGCGACCGCCGAGAAGACGGCGTCGCCGCGCGACGGCGGCTCGGTGCCGACCCGGCCGGTGCCGTCGACCTCGACCCGTACCGGGGTCCCGGCGGCCAGGTTCCCGGTCGCGGGAACCTGGCCGACCTGTGCGCGCCCGACCTGGTCGACGTAGCTCACTCGGGTCGGGCGGCTCGGGCCGGGACCGATGGGCGGGGCGTCGTCGAGCAGCACGCCGACCACGCTCGTCCGGGCCGCCGCGTCCGTCTTGATCCGCTCGAGGCCGGCGCGGTAGGCGGACGCCGCGGTGAAAGCGGCCACGATCACCGTCACCACGCCGGCGAGCAGCAGCATCCAGCCGATCGCGGACTGCACCCGCTCGGATCGGCGGCGGGGAAGGCGGTCGGACGTCGGACGGCCCGGAACGCGCTGTGGCATCACCACACCTCGCCTCATCGCACGCCACCCGTCGCCGTCATCTGCCCGTAACGCGGCGGCAACCGGCAGTGTGCCCCATTCGGGGGCATCAGTCACCCCACCTGGGGATCGTGCAGTCGATCTGGCCCGGCCCGGTCGCCCCTTCGCGACCGGGCTTTCGACCCTTGCCGGTATACCCCCTGGGGGTGTAGAACGTAAGTACCCCCCAAGGGTATTGCCACGGAAGGACCTCGATGAACGGCTACACCCAGGACAAGGACGCCTACCTCAAGCGGATGCGCCGCATCGAAGGCCAGGTCCGCGGCATCGCCAAGATGATCGAGAACGACCAGTACTGCATCGACGTCCTCACCCAGGTCTCCGCCGCCACGAAGGCGCTGGAGGCCGTCGCACTGGGCCTGCTCGAGGAGCACCTGCGGCACTGCGTCGCACAGGCGGCCGCCGACGGCGGCGATGTCGCCGATGCGAAGCTCGCCGAGGCCAGCGCGGCCATCGCGCGCCTCGTCAAGTCGTAAGTCACGTCGTAGGGAGACGAACGAATGGACCACCACACCTACACCGTCAGCGGCATGACCTGCGCGCACTGCGTCATGTCGGTCACCGAGGAGATCACCGCGCTCGACGGCGTGACCGACGTCGTCGTCGACCTGCCCACCGGCGCGGTCGCCGTCACCAGCGAGCGTCCGCTCGACGCCGCGCAGGTGCGCACCGCCGTCGAGGAGGCCGGCTACGAGCTCGTGGGCTGACGCCCGCCACCCCCAGGCCGGCGCGGTCCGAACACAACCTCGCCGGCCTCGCCAGCACAGGACATCAGCATGAAGACCTCTGTGAAGCTCTCCGCCTACGCCGCGGCGCTCGCCGTGCTCGTCGCGGGGACCTACGCCGTCGGCACCGTCGTCGGTCCCGGCTCCGTCGGCTCCCCGTCGGTGACCGCACCCGCGCACGTCGACGACCACGGCGCCGCTGCGGCGGCGCACGAACCCGGCGGCCTCGCCTCGACGAGCGGCGGGTACACGCTCGTCCCGGACACGACGACGCTGGGCTCCGGCACCTTCGCCTTCCGCATCACCGGCCGGGACGGTGCGCCGGTCACCGCCTTCGACGAGGCCCACGAGCAGCAGCTGCACCTGATCGTCGTCCGCCGCGACGGCACGGGCTTCCAGCACCTCCACCCCGAGCGCGACGCCGCGGGCACCTGGCAGGTGCCGCTCGCCGTCCCCGCCGGGGGCGTCTACCGGGCGTTCGCCGACTTCACCCCCACCGGCGGTCCGGCCACCACGCTCGGCGTCGACCTGTTCGCCCCGGGCGACTTCCAGCCCGTCACGCACGTCGCGAGCCGCACGAGCACCGTCGACGGCTACACCGTGACCCTCGACGGCGACCTCCTGGCCGGCGCGTCGTCGCCGGTGCGGCTGACCGTCACGCGCGACGGCGGCCCCGTCGCGGTGGAGCCCTATCTCGGCGCCGACGGCCATCTCGTCGTCCTGCGCGGCGGCGACCTGGCCTACCTGCACGTGCACCCCGGGAGCGCGGCGGCGGGGCCCGTGGTCGGGTTCGACGCCGAGGTGCCCAGCACCGGGACCTACCGGGTGTTCTTCGACTTCCAGGTCGGCGGTGTCGTGCGGACCGCCGACTTCACCCTGACGACGGCGGGAGGGACGGCATGACCACCCAGACCCCGACCACACAGATCGAGCTCTCGCTCGGCGGCATGACCTGCGCCTCGTGCGCGAACCGCATCGAACGCAAGCTGAACAAGCTCGACGGCGTGCAGGCGACGGTCAACTACGCCACGGAGAAGGCGCGGGTGCAGGCACCGGCGGATCTCGATCCGGCCGCGCTCGTGGCGCAGGTGGAGGCCGCGGGCTACACCGCGACGCTGCCCGCACCGCCCGCGACCGACGCCGCCGCGCCCGACCCCACGCGCCCGCTGCGCGACCGGCTCGTCGTCAGCACCGTGCTGGCGGTCCCGGTGATCGCGCTGGCGATGGTGCCCGCCCTGCAGTTCACCTACTGGCAGTGGATCTCGCTGACGCTCGCCGCGCCCGTCGCGGTGTGGGGGGCGTGGCCCTTCCACCGCGCGGCGTGGACGAACCTGCGCCACGGGGCGACGACCATGGACACCCTCGTCTCGACGGGTGTGCTGGCGGCATTCGGCTGGTCGGTGTGGGCGCTGGTGTTCGGCACGGCCGGGGAGCCGGGCATGGTGCACCCGTTCACGCTCGCGGTCTCGCGCGGTGACGCGGCGGGACAGATCTACCTGGAGGTCGCGGCGGGCGTCACGACGTTCCTGCTGGCGGGCCGGTACTTCGAGGCACGCTCGAAGCGACGGGCCGGGGCGGCGCTGCGGGCGCTGCTGGAGCTGGGCGCGAAGGACGTCGCGGTCCTGCGTCCGGCTTCTTCGGGGGCACCCGGCCGTGAGATCCGGATCCCGATCGACCAGCTCGCCGTCGGGGACCGGTTCGTCGTGCGGCCCGGGGAGAAGATCGCGACGGACGGGATCGTCGAGGAGGGCCGCTCGGCCGTCGACGCCGCGCTGCTGACCGGCGAGTCGGTGCCCGTCGACGTCGGGCCGGGCGACGCGGTGGTGGGCGCGACCGTGAACGCGGGGGGCCGGCTGGTCGTGCGGGCCACCCGGGTCGGCGCGGACACCCAGCTCGCGCAGATGGCGAAGCTGGTCGACGAGGCGCAGAGCGGCAAGGCGCCGGTACAGCGGCTGGCCGACCGGATCTCCGGGGTGTTCGTCCCGATCGTGATCGCCCTGGCCTTGGCCACGTTCGCGTTCTGGCTCGGCACCGGCGCGGGAGTCGCCGCGGCCTTCACCGCCGCCGTCGCGGTGCTGATCATCGCCTGCCCGTGCGCGCTGGGGCTCGCGACGCCGACCGCCCTGCTCGTCGGCACCGGCCGCGGCGCCAAGCTGGGCATCCTGATCAAGGGCCCGGAGGTGCTGGAGGCGACCCGGCGCGTCGACACGATCGTGCTGGACAAGACCGGCACGGTGACCGCGGGCCGGATGGCGCTGGTCGAGGTGCACGTCGACGGTGACGTCCCCGAGGGCGAGGCGCTGCGGCTGGCCGGGGCGGTGGAGGCCGGCTCGGAGCATCCGGTGGCGGCCGCGATCGTGGCGGCCGCATCCGCCGGGACGACACGGTCGGACGACGCGGGGCCGTCCGGTTCGGCGTCGGGTTCCGGTCCCGTCCTCCCGTCCGTGGAGTCGTTCGAGAACGTCGAAGGCCTCGGGGTGCAGGGCGTCGTCGACGGCCACGTGGTGCTGGTCGGCCGCCCGGCGCTGCTGGCGCGGTGGAGTATCACGCTGCCGCCGCTGCTGGCCGGAGCCCTGGTCGACGCGCAGTCGCGCGGGCGGACCGCGGTGGCGGTGGCCTGGGACGGCGCGGCGCGTGCCGTGCTCGTGATCGCCGACACCGTCAAGCCGACGTCGGCCGAGGCGGTCGCCCGGCTCCGCGCGCTCGGCCTGCGTCCGGTGCTGCTGACCGGCGACAACGCCGCGGCCGCCCGGGCCGTGGCCGCGGAGGTCGGCGTCGACGAGGTCATCGCGGACGTGCTGCCGGCGGGCAAGGTGGACGTCGTCAAGCGGCTGCAGGACGAGGGCCGGGTCGTCGCGATGGTGGGCGACGGGGTGAACGACGCCGCTGCGCTCGCCCAGGCCGACCTCGGCCTCGCGATGGGCACCGGCACGGACGTGGCGATCGAGGCCGCCGACATCACGCTCGTCCGCGGCGACCTCCGGGCCGCGGTGGACGCGGTGCGACTGTCCCGGAGCACGCTGCGCACGATCCGGGGCAATCTCTTCTGGGCGTTCGCCTACAACGTCGCGGCGCTGCCGCTGGCGGCGGCTGGGCTGCTCAACCCCATGATCGCCGGCGCGGCGATGGCGGCGAGCTCGGCGTTCGTCGTGGCGAACAGCCTGCGGCTGCGGCGGTTCCAGGCGCTCTGAGCAGGTCCCGCGATGTAGCGAAAGCGGCTTTGAGTGCACTCAACGCACCGAACGCCGCTTTCGCTACATCCGGGCGCGCGACGGGCGGGCTCAGGCCGGGCGGCGGAGCAGGCTCACGAACGCGCCGACGGCCAGCAGCGCGACGATTCCCGCGAACACCACGGCCGTCGGCACCAGCCCGAACACCTGCGCACCCGCGCCCACTCCGATCACCGGGATGGAGATCGCGACGTAGAGGACGAGGAAGTAGCTCGACGACACCTCGCTGCGCCGGTCCGCGGGCGCCCCACCGGTCACTGCCTGCAGGCCTGCCCGGAAGCTCGCGCCCTGCCCGAACCCGCTGATGACGGCACCGGCGACCAGCACGGGCAGCAGCGCCAGGGCGACACCGACGGCGACCACCACGACCCCGGTGGCGAGCGCGAGACACCCGCCGAGGAGTGAGGTCCGCTCGGTCAGCCGGGCCGACAGCAGCTGACCGGCCGTGGAGCTGCCCAGCACGGCGAAGACCACCAGGCCGGGGACGATGTGCCGGGTCTCGTGCAACACCTGCCCGAGGAACAGCGGCGACACCGCGGTGAAGAACCCGAGCACGGCGAACCCGGCAAAGCCACCCACGGCGGCGCGCACGAACGTCGGCCGCACCTCGTCGGGCACGCCGATCCGCTGCACCTGCCACCGCACCGGCCCCGGACGGCGCGGCACGGGCTCGGGCACGACGGCGAGGCCGGCGGCGGCCACGGCGAGGAGCGCGACATGGACCAGGTACGGCAGTACGAGCGGATACGGGGCGGCGTCGGCGAGCGCTCCGGACAGCACCGGGCCGAGCCCGAGACCGAGCATGTTGACCATGGCGGCGAGCAGGCCCGCGCGGGCGCGGCCGGTCGGCGGGGCGAGGTCGACGATCGTGGCCGTGGCCACCCCGGTGAACACCCCGGCCGACACGCCCGACAGCAACCGCCCCGCGAACAGCGCGGGCAGGCTGTCCGGGATCAGGAACACCAGGGAGCTGACCGCGGCGACACCGATCCCGGGGAACAGCACCGCCTTGCGCCCGACCTGGTCCGACAACCGTCCGACCAGCAGCAGCGCGGCCAGCACGCCGACGGCGTAGGTCGCGAACACGACCGTGACCATCAAGCCGCCGAACCCCAGCTCCCGCTCGTAGAGCGGGTAGAGGGGGGTCGGCATCGTCGTGCCGATCATCGTCGCCAGGAAGGCCGCGGCGACGAGCCATGTCCCCGCCCGCCGAGTCGTCCGGAAACCCCCCGAAGCCCTGGTCACCAGCGGACTCTATGTGGGCACGTCGACGGCAGCTTCTCGCAGGCAGGCCGCGGGGACGCCCGGCATGCCGACCACGGCGTCGTGGGCGAAGGCGGTACGCACCCGCCGAGTGTGCCGCGCGCGGCGCGGGTCTCTCCATCCGGCAATCTCGCGCCGTCTGCCACTGCGACAAGAGTCGACAAGAGTGCTGTAGGAAGCGCGATGTCAGTGCCCGGCGGCGGCGCCCTCCGGCTCCGGGGTGCGGACGAACAGGGCACCGACGATCGCCGCCACCGACAGGCACGCCGCCACGACGAACGCGGCGTGCACCCCACCCGCGACGGCCTCCACCCCGACCACGCCGGAACCGGCAAGCGCCGCCGACTGCACGCTGAAGACGCTCACCAGCAGCGCCACCCCCGCCGCTCCCGCCAGCTGCTGCGTCGCACCGAAGACCGCGCTGCCGTAGGAGTACAGACGTGCCGGCAGGGCACCGAGCCCGGCCGTGAACAGCGGGGTGAACACGAACGCCAGGCCCGCGCTCAGCAACAGGTGGAACACCAGGATCTGCGCCGCCGGACTGTGCACCCCGAGCAACGTCGCCGACCACAGCGCCAGGCTGGTGACCACGGTGCCCGGCAGCAGCAACGCCCGCGCGCCGAACCGGTCGTAGAGCCGGCCGACGACCGGTCCGAGCAGGCCCATCAGGAGGCCGCCTGGCAGCAGGAGCAGGCCGGTGGTCAGCGGCGAAAGCCCCTGGACCGTCTGCATGTAGATCGGGAGCAGGACGATCGCGCCGAGCAGCACCGCCATCATCAGCATCATCAGCACCGACGACGCGGTGAAGGTCCGGAACCGGAAAGTGCGCAGGTCCAGCAGGGCGCGGTCGTCGCGCTGCAGCACCAGCTGGCGGCCGACGAACGCGGCCAGCCCGACCGCCCCGACGACGAAGGCGACCCACGTCGTCGCCGAGAGCCCTGCGGTCTGCTGGCCGAAGCTGCTCAGCCCGTATACGAGGCCGCCGAAGCCGAACGCCGCCAGCACGACCGACACGACGTCGATCCGCATCGCCGTCGGCTCCCCGACGTCCGTGATCCGGCGCAGGCCCACGGCCAGCGAGACCAGCGCGATCGGTAGGACGAGCCAGAACAGGAACCGCCATCCCAGGAGGCTGAGCACCAGCCCGGAGACGGCGGGCCCGATCGCAGGTGCGACCGCGATGACGATCGAGATGTTGCCCATCATCACGCCACGGCGGGCAGGCGGGACGAGCGTCATGACGGTGGTCATCAGCAGCGGCATCATGATCGCGGTGCCACTCGCCTGCACCACCCGTGCGGCGAGCAGCACCGCAAACCCGGGCGCCAGCGCCGCGAGCAGTGTGCCGGTGCTGAACAGGCCCATCGCCGCCCCGTAGAGCGACCGCGTGCGGAACCGGCGGATGAGGAAGCCGGTGATCGGGATGACCACCGACATCGTGAGCAGGAACCCGGCCGTGAGCCACTGCCCGACGCTGGCGGAGACCTGCAGGTCCGCCATCAGCACGGGCAGCGCGACGCTCATGATCGTCTCGTTCAGGATGACCACGAACGCGGACACCAGCAGCACGGTGATCACCGTGCGTGACCGCGGATCCAGCCCGTCGTCCGGCGGGCCGGGGAGGGTGGGCCCGTCGGGTACCCGGCTGCGTGCACGGACGCCCAGGCCGCGGAGGTCACTGCGTTCGGTCACGGGACACCTTCAGGTCGGGGCCAAGCGGAGGACCCCGACGATCGGCCGCGGTCACCAGATCCAGGCTACGGAAGGGGACCGACAGGATCCGCCCGTTTTCCGGTTCACCCTCGGCGCACCGTGGCCGCCGTCACCGCCCGGACGTCGGCCCGACCAGGCGCAGGTACCGCCGCACGGCGGCGGCGGTGCGGTCGACGTCGCCGGTGGCGAGCAGGTCGAGCAGGCATGAGGAGCCGCACACCGGCGTCGGCGAGACGGTGACCGGCCAGACCTACGAGCTCGACCTCGTCGGCACCCCGGCGGACCACGCTGATCGTGCGGAGGCTATGAGCCCTGCCGGAGCCCCGACAGGCGCCGGACCATCAACCCACGCAGGGTCGAGCTGATCGTGCGGTCGCGGCGCAGCCCGATATCGACGCGACGACCAGCTCCTCACCGGCCCACAACCCGTCGGTCCCCCCGGCCCCCGCCCCGATCAGGTCAGGTGCCCGCGCCGACCGACTCGTCACGACCCTTGGCGCTCGCAGCCGGTCGCCGTTGATTCCCGCCGTTGTTCCCGTTCCCCGATCAGGTCACGCGCCCGCGCCGACCGACTCCTCACGACCCTTGGCGCTCGCAGCCGGTCGCCGTTGGCTCCCGCCGTTGTTCCCGTTCCCCGGCCTCGGCTGGCCGTTGCGCTGGGCCGGCACACCACCGGACCGCGACCCCGCGGCGAGCTCGTTCGACAGGACGTCGTTGAGCCGGCCCAGCTCCGTCCGCACGTCGGCCTGGACCTTGTCCAGCCGGGCGATCTCCTGCGCGGCCTGGTCGCGCTGGCGCTGGATGTCGGTGGCGGCCCGCAGCTTCGCCTCCTCTGCGGCGGCCTCGGACTCCTGACGCAGCCGGTCGGCGGTCCGGGCGGCGGCCGCGTGCAGCTGGTCGGCCTGCTCGCGGGCCGCGCTGAGCTGGTCCGCGATCTGCTGCTCGCGCTCCTGCAGTTCCGCGTTGCGCTGCGCGGCCTGCTGCTCCAGTACCGCCGCCCGCGCGATGAGGCTCTGCTCGACCTCGTGCCGGTGCTTCTCGGCCTCCGTCCGGGCCTGCTCGATGATCGCGGCCGACTCCCGCGACGCGTGGGTGCGCACCTCCGCGGCCTCCTGCTCCGCGATGCGCAGGAGCTTCTCCGCCCGGTACCCGAAGCTGTCTTCCACCGACCGCGGCTCGGAGTGTGCCGACTTGGCCCGCAGGTCCCGCAGCTCGCGCTCGGTGGCCTCGGCGTGCTCGTCGGCCAGCACGCGCTTGTGCTGCGCGTCGGTGAGCTCGTCCTTCACCTGGGCGAGCTCACTCTTCAGGCGCGAGACGAAGTCGTCGACCTGACGCCGCTCGTAGCCGCGCAGGACGGTGTCGAAGGGCTGGTCGGGAGGGGACGGGGAGCCGGCCGGCGTGGCGGTCGTGGGAGTGGCCACGAGAACACTTCCTTCAGGGGGTGATCGGTCGGAGCCGTGCACCTGCGACGGTCAGGCCGTACACCACGTTCCCGGCCGTCCGCACGCGGGCGACCGGGTCGATACGGTTGTGGGCCGGTAAGGCTGGGGAGGACTTACGCGGCGCAAGCGATGCGGGGGACGACAGCTCCATTGCCTTCGGAACCATCCTGGTCGTCATCTGATCGGAAAACCGCTGATCGGGTGATGTGGCGCGCGGTAGCGGTGCGCGGTAGCCGGCCGTCGCCGACTGGTCTTTTCGGGCACGGCGGCCCGTGCTCGATCAGCTGGGAAGCGCGACCTTCGCCCCCTCCGGGGACATCGCGAACCAACCCTGGGACCGCAGGCCCGGCTCCGCCTGTTTGAGCTGGCCGTCGTCGCCGCGGTTGACGTAGACCGGCCAGCCGCCCAGCGTCAGCTGGCTGCTGCCGTCCGGCAGGGCCAGGTGTCCGACGGTCGTCTCCTCGACACCCAGCAGCTGAGGCTCCTGGCCCGCCGGCACGGTGAGGGGTAGCCAGTTCTGCGCGCAGGCGTCCGTGCAGTGCGATTGCGGCGGGTCCGTCCGGTCGGCGTCGGAGCCGTACAGCACGCGGCCCTCGCCGTCGGTCACGATGACACCGAGCGTCCCGGTCTGCACGGCGTAGAGCTCGAGTTCGTTCGATCCCATTCCGGCCATGCCGCCGTGACCGCCGTGGCCTTCCGCGGCCTGGGCTGCGGTGCCGGCGACCGTGGCCGGTGCGGCGGGCACCGCGGCGGGCGTGGTCGCGCCCGAGCCGCATGCCGTGGCGAGACTCAGCACGGCCGCGCCGGCCGCGGCGAGGATCAGGCGCGCCGGGGCGGTCCAGGAGTTCAGGAGGTGCACGAGGCGCGAAGGTAGCCAGGCTCGGGACCTGCCGGTTGCCCTCCTGAGAGCACCATGGGGTCGACGGGCCGTCATGCGCGACCGGCGGTCACAGATTGAGCCTTTCGACGCTATCGCTGCTCCGAATGCCGACAGGTCCTCTCAGGTCGGCGGGGCGGTACCGGTCGTCGCGCCGAGCGGTCAGCCCGGCAGCAGGCCCGCCG
The DNA here is from genome assembly GCA_016794615.1 of Pseudonocardia sp. Taxonomy (GTDB): domain Bacteria; phylum Actinomycetota; class Actinomycetes; order Mycobacteriales; family Pseudonocardiaceae; genus Pseudonocardia. The sequence continues at coordinate 12,512 of JAEUJO010000124.1, forward strand.
GGGTGGGCGCGCGGTAGCCGACGAGCAGCCCGCCGTCGTCGACCCGCACGACGGCGGGGACGAACGGGGCGTGTTGCCCCGCGAACCACTCGCGCAGGAACGCGGGGCCGGCCGTGTCGTCCGTCGGCAGGCCGTCGACGGACCCGACGAGCACCTGCCGGCGGAGGCTGTCCGCCGGCTCGTAGGGGGCCGTCGGGAAGTCGGACACCGTCAACGTGTGCGAGGTGGCGAGCACGCTCAGCACGATCATCAACCGCGGGTCCACCCGGCCGGAGGTGAGCAGTTCGGCCGCGTCCGGGCCGAGCTGCAGGCCGCGGTTCCCGGCCAGCGCCGTGCCGATCCGGATGCGGCCCGTTCGCTCGGCATCGTCCGTCGCCACCGGGTCCATCGCGCCGCACAGTTCGGCGGGCGCGCCGCCCCACCACGGAAGCGTCGCGCGAAGCTCGCCCGCGGCGCAGGAGCCGGTGGGCACCGCACCGGGGCGAGTGGCCAGCAGGACGGCGTCGACGGCCGTGACGGGGGCGCCCAGCGACCGGAGCCGCGCCGCCGGGAACCCCGCCTCGATCAGCTCGGCCCGGTCCAGCGCGTCAGCGTGCAGGGTCGTGCCGGGTGGCAACTGCTCGTCCATCAACCCCAGCAGGAGCGACGGCGCGGGCTCGGCGCCCCGGCCGGGCACCGGGAGCAGCAGCACGGTCCCGACCGCGGCCGCGCCGCCCGCGAGGGCCGGCAGGGGCCACCGCAGCCATCCCGGCACCCGGACGGCGAGCGCCTCGGCGACCGCGGCCAGCACGACGGCCAGGAACGGCAATGCCGCCAGGGCGGCGACCGTCCGCCCCGGACCCGGGACGAGCAGCGCCGCCAGCAGCAGGACGGTCGGGCTGAGCAGGGGGCGCACCCAGCGGATCCGCCATCCGGCGACGACCAGGAGGACCCCGGCGGCCAGGACGGTGACCACCACGCGGCTCGCGAGTGGCCCAGCGACACCCACGAGCGGCCCGTGGCCGGTCGCGGCGACGGCGAGCGCGACCGCCGCCACGGCCATGACCATGCCGACCCCGACCCGCACCACACGCCCCGGACGGCGGGACACCGTGCCGTCGAGGACCGCGTGCGCCGCCAGGGCGAGCACCGCGGCAGCCACCAGCGGCGCGGTGAGCGACGCGATCACCACCGCACCGCCCGCGGCCAGCCGGCGCAGCCACCCGCGCCCGGCCAGGACCGCGGCGAGCAGGAGCCACGGCACGGCGACGGCGGCGCCGGTGACCGCCGAGTGCAGGGCGACGGCCGGTGGGGTCACGCCGACAAGCGCGATCCCGAGCGCGGTGGGACCGCCGCCACAGCCCAGCCGGCGCAGGACCGGCCACAGCAGCACCGCGGTCAGCAGGCCGCACACGAGCGCGCCGACCTGCACGGTCGCCCAGACCGCCCACGTACCGGTCGGCACGAGCGCGGTGACGGCCGCGAGCTGGCGAGCCGCGAGTAGATCGGGGAGCGGGAGCGGCACCGGACCGACGGCACCGCCGCTCGCCGCGTACACGGCGGCGGCCAGGCGTGCCTCACCGTCGGTCGGTGCCCGCGTGTCGAGATGCAGCGCGGCCAGGACGTGCACCACCGCGGCGGCGGCCACCGCCAGGGCCGGTGCGAGAACGCCGCCTGCGGGGACCCGACGCATCAGGCCCGCCACGACATCACAGGGGCGGTCAGCGCTTCTCCCCTCCTCCGGCACGGGCCGGTGCCGCCTTGGCCGACTCCTGGGTGAGCAGCGAGGCGAGCCGTGTGAGCTCGGCGCGCACGCTGTCCTGCACGCCGGTGAGTCGAGCCAGCTCCTGGGCCGCCTGGTCCCGGATCTGTCCGGCCTCGGACCGGGCCCGGGCGACGATCTCCTCGGCGTCGGCCTGCATGCGCTCGCGGTACTGGTCGGCGGCGCGGCGGGCCGCCGACTCGATGGCCTGGGCCTCGCTACGGGCGGACTCGAGCTGCTCGGCGAGCTGCTGCTCGCGCTGCTGCAGGTCCGCGGTGCGCTGGGCGACCTGCTCGTCGAACTGGCTGGACCGGACGATGAGCGCCTGCTCGGCCTCGTGCCTGCCCTGCTCGGCCTCGGCCCGGCTCTGCTGCAGCGTGGCCGCCGCCTCCCGGGACGCCCCGGAACGGATCTCCGCGGCCTCCTGCTCGGCGATCCGCAGCAGACGCTCGGCCCGGATCCCGAAGCCCTCCTCGGCGGGCGCGGCCGGCCGGGCGGCGAGCTCGGCTCGTACGGAGCGCATCTCCTTCTCGACGGCCTCGGCGTGCTGCTCCGCCCGCCGGCACCGCCGCCGGGCGTCGTCCAGCTCGGCACGCAGATGCTGGGTGCTCCGCCGGGTGTCACGGACGTACTCGTCGACCTCCACGCGGTCGTAGCCGCGCATCACCGTGACGAACTTCGCGCGGTCCGCCTCGTCCGATGTGTCTCGCACCTGGCTCCCTGCTGACATGACGCGTTCCCCTCACATGGGCGACCGGATCACTTCCGGTCGCGCGCCCCTCCGCCGTTCTGCGAGCCGCTCCGAGAGCCGTTCTGCGCCGCGCCGACCTTGGCCTGGGCTCGGGACGTCGCCAGCTCCGTGCTGATCAGCTGGGCCAGCTGGGCGAGCTCGTTGCGGACGTCGGTCTGCAGCCCCGACAGCCGGCCGATCTCCTTGGCGGCCTCGTCGAGCCGGCGGCGGGCGTCGGTGTCGGCGCGCTGCCGGGTCTGCTCGGCGGCCTCCTCGGACTCCTCGCGCAGGCGTTCCGCCGCGCGAACCGCGTTGGCCTGCAACTGCTCGGCCTGCTCCCGCGCGGCGGCGAGCTGCTCGGAGATCTGCTGCTCACGCTCCTGCAGCGCGGCCGACCGCTTGGCGGACTGCTGCTCGAGCAGGGACGCCCGGGTGATCAGCGTCTGCTCGACCTCGTGCCGGTGCGCCTCGGCCTCGGTGCGCGCCTTCTCGACGATGCTCGAGGACTCGCGACTGGCCGAGCTGCGGATCTCCGTGGCCTCCTGCTCGGCCATGCGCAGCAGCTTCTCCGCCCGGAACCCGAAGCTGTCCTCCTTCGCGGCGGGCTCGAGGTGGGCCGACTTCGCCCGGGCGTCCCGCAGCTCGTTGCTCTTGCTCTCGGCGTCCTGGACGGCACGGTCCCGCTCCGCCCGCAGGTCGGCCAGCTCGCTGCGGAGCTCGCTCAACTCCGTGTCGCGCCGGTCGAGGTAGTCGTCGACCTGGTTGCGGTCGTAGCCGCGCAGCGCGGTGGCGAACAGCGGGCGGTCGCCGTCGGCGGTCGCCGTCCCGTCGACGTCGCCCTGCGTGCTCGGCCGAGGGGTGGCGGAACCTGCCACGGGTCACTTCCTGTTCTGGGAGTCGAGCTGTGTCGAAGGAGACCGGGCTGGTGGGCCCGGGGGTGGGTCAGCGCCGTGACGAGATCCGGGCGGCCAACCTACCCGGACGGGCGCCGGGCGACGGGCGGTCGGGCTCGTCGTCGTCCCTGGTGCGGGGTTCGGGAACGTCGACGTCGTCGTGCGGGGTGCGGACGTCGACGGTCGACAGGAACCCGGGGTCCGTGGACCCCGACGAGGAGGTGGACACCGGCTCGGGCTCGATCTCGTCGGCGGAAACGTCGTCGGGCCGGTCGTCCACGGGGCCTACGACGTCGTCGGACGTCTCGGAGTGCACCGGAGGCAGGTCGTGGGAGGGCTGCACCGGCAGCGTCACGGTGGGGGGCGACATCGCGGCGACCGGTCCGGGTGCGGACATGGACGCGGCCTGCGGCTGGGCGCCGGAGCTGGTGACCCGCGGCAACGTCCAGTCCAGCAGGCTTCGCACCCCGGTGAGCTGCTCGGCGACCTGGTGTTGCAGGGCCCGCAGCTGGTCGAGCTCCTCCTGGGCGCGGATGACCTGGTCGCGCAGCTGGGAGCGCGAGCGCTCGCCCTCGGCGGCCGCGTCGGCCAGGACCGCCCGCGCCTGCGTGGCCGCGCCGTCCAGGATGCGCTGGGCCTCCTCGCGCTGCCGCCGCTCCTGGGCGCCCAGCTCGGTCATGAGGACGTCGCGCCGTTCGGCGATGTCCGAGGCGAGCGCCTGCTCCTCCCGGGCCCGGCGGTCGGCCAGCTCCGCGTCGAGGCGGGCCCGCTGGCCGTCTGCCTCTTCCCGCATCTGCGCCAGCCGCGTCCGGCTCTCCTCCAGCCGCACCCGCAGCTCGTCCTGCGCCTGGTGCTGCTCGGACTCGAACTGGCGCCGCTCCTGGCGGGAGTTGTCCAGCAGCTCGTCCGCCTCGGCCTGCGCCATGCTGAGGATCTGCGCGGCGCCGCGGGTGGCGCGGGCGCGCATGTCGTTCACCTCGTCCTGGGCGACGCGCACCATCTGCTGCAGGCGGTCACTCATGCCGTCCACGGTGCTGGGAATGGTGGACAGCTCGGCGACCTGGGCGCTGAGGCGTTCGGCCCGGGCCTGGCTCTCGGCGAGCTCCGCGCGGGCGGACCGGGTCTCGCCGTGGCTCACGTCGAGCTCGCGCGAGTGCCGCTCCAGGTCGGCGAGGGCGGACTGACGGGCGGCGTGGGCAGCGTCGCGCTCGGCGAGGAGCCTGCCGAGACGCTCCTCGACCTGCGCTCGGTCGAAACCCCTCCGAACGACGGTGAAGGGCAGGCCGTCAAGATCGGCTGTCATCGTGGGGAACGCTCCTCGGGGGTGATGAAGCAGGACGCCCTGGAATGGAAAATCCGGCTCGGTCCGGGTCGGCAGCACAGAATGGGGGGAGCGCATGCCTCGGACCGCGCTGATGGCGCTGAGCGGATTGTCGCGGCGGACCGAAGGACGGTAAACCCGCCGATCGGACGCAGTATCCTACTCCGTTCGGATAAAATATGACGCAACGTGGTCACGTGGCTACCGCCTCGACGACCACGTTGTCGGTGTAGCTGCGGACCTGCCGGTCGAAGCGGCCCCCGCAGGTGATGAGCCGCAGCTCGGGCTGCGGCGTCGGGCCGTACACCGCCGCCGTGGGGAACCGGTCCTTGGCCACCTGCTGCACCCGGGCCACGGCGAACCGCGCGACCCGGCCGTCCGAGCGCGTGATCTCGACCACGTCGCCCGGACGCAGTGACCGCAGCGCGAAGAACACGCCCCGCCCCCGCCGCGAGTCGACATGCCCGCCGACGATCGCCGGGCCGCGGTCACCCGGCACCACACCACCGGCATACCACCCGGCCCGGGACGGGTCGTCCGGGGCGAGCAGCTCACCGTCGGCGGCGACGCCGAGCTCGTCCAGCGGCCCGGACAGGTCGAGGCTCGGGATCGCGATCGAGACGGCGGCGACTCGCGACCGCTCCATCCGGGCCACCACCGGCACGGCGTCCGCGACCGGATCCGGCGCCGTCGGCAGCGGGATCGCGGGCACGAGCAGGGCGGCCGCCGCGACGCCCACCATCACCGCGCCCACCAGCACGGGGCGGGCGAACAGCGCCTGGTGCTCCTCGGTGAGGACGGCAGCCAGCACCGCCAGCCCGGCCGCGGCCGGCAGCACCGCGTCGAGATCCGGCCCGGGCACGAACTGGCACGCGAACAGCGCAGCGACCGCGAGCACCGGCGGCCGCAGCCACGGCAGCCTCAGCCAGGCGGCCCCGCCGATCAACAACGCGCACGCGCCCAGCACGCCGAGGACGCCCACGGGCACCGCAGGCCCGTCGCCCGGACGGGCGAGCAGCGCCACGATCCCGGCGGCGGCGACGATCGCGGCGACACCGGCCAGGCGACGGACCGCGGCGGGGAAGCGGGTCAGCAGGTCCCTCCCCAGTGCCATGACACCGAGCAGCACGAGGATGCCGACCGCCACCACGGGAGCGAGTGCGACGGCGGCGCCGCAGGCCAGCGCGGCCAGCACGCTGCGCCGCTTCCCGGCCGCGGCGAACATCCCGCCCGCGGCGAGCAGCAGGGTCGCGCGCCCGTCGACGCCGTCGGCGGCGGTCAGCTCGGTGAGCAGCGCACAGCAGGCGTACACGGCCGTCGCCGCCGCGCGGCTCTCGGGACGCAGCCGCAGCCGGGCCGCCACCGACCACAGCAGGATCCCGGCGAGCACAGCAGTGACCAGACCGACCGGCCACGGCGGCAGCGTGCCCAGAAGGCTCGACACCGTGGTCACCGCGGTCGCCCGGTCACGTCATCGACTCCGCGCGAGCCGGGCAGACACGAGCGCAGCCGCCGCGGCCAGCACGATCAGCACCGCGCTGCCGGCGGCGCGGTAGGGATTCTGGTCGGCCGCGGCGCCACCGAAACCGGCGTGCACGGGACCCGGGGGGACGACCGCAGGGCCACCCGCGTCCACGACGACGCGCCCCCGCAGCGCACCGTCACTGCTGGTCAGCACGATGGAACTGACCTCGTTCGCACCGAGGGTGACGGGGAGCTCGGTAGCCGGGGCACCGGCCGCGGCGACCGAAAGCCGCGCCTCCCCGGGGGCCAGCGTCGTGTACGGACCGGCGGCACCGCGCGCGAGCCCGGAGGCGATGTCCTCACCGGCCGACCCACGCACGTCGACCTGCGGGGCCGCAGCGTTGATCACTCGGACCCGCGCCTGCGTCGGGTCCGGTGCGGACAGGTCGTCGGTGAAGGTCGTGACGCCGCCGTCGGCACCGACCGTCGCCACCGTGGTGGTCGTGCCGGCCTGCACCGAGACGGTCTTGGCCACCATCGGCGGCTCCGTCGAGCCCGCCGTGCGGGTGGCGATCACGTAGTCGCCCGCCTGGACGTTCCGGTAGTCCGACAGCTCGCCGTAGCCGAGCGAGGCGATCAGCACCTTCTGGTCGGGGTCGGCGACCGACGACACGGTCAGCTCGAGATCCCCCTGGTCGGGATCGAGCTGGGCGATGCGCAGCATGCTCGTGGCGGCCGCCGCGGCAGCGGTCGCGGGCGTGAGCGCCAGGCCGACGGCGAGCAGCAACAGCGCCACGACACCGCTGCCGGCTGCCGCGACACGCCGGCGGGGAGCGGCGACGGGGCGCGCGAGGTGACGGGCGGGCACACGGCCTCCAGGTGCGAGGGCGATGTCGGAGCCGGCCCCGACCGGACACCGACCCGCGCAGGCTAGCGCGGTCACCCATCCGGCTGACGCGCGGTACGGAGCGTAGTACCCGCAGGTCGGACGACCGGAAACGACACGCTGGACGACGCGTCCGGACGGAGCAGCATGCCGTCGAGGTCCTGACGGGTGTAGGCAGGACGGCAGCGGGTGGTCCGCCCGCGGGCGACCGAAGGGAGCAGCCGGCGTGCGCTACGACGCCGTCCTCGCCGAGACGACCGGATCAGGGGAGCGGTCGGAGACCTCGTCGAGGCCTACACCGCCCGTCCCATGGACCCCGGCCTCCGCGGCGGTGTGCTGGTGATCCACCACATGCCGGGCTTCGACCGGGAGGCCAAGGAGATCGTGCGGCGGTTCGCCGTCGACGGCTACGACGCGATCGCCGTGAACCTGCACTGGCGCGACGCCCCCGGCGCGGACCCGGACGACGCCGCCGCCGCCGCGCGGGCCAACGGGGGTGTGCCGGACGACCGGTTCGTCGGCGACGCGGCGGGCGCCGTGCGCTGGCTGCGGGACCGGCCGTCGTCGAACGGCCGGGTCGCGACGATCGGCTTCTGCTCGGGCGGCCGGCAGGCGGTGCTCTCGGCGATCGAGCTGGACGTGCAGGCCGCGATCGACTGCTACGGCGCGTTCGTCACGGCCGAGCCTCCGGCGGGCTTCCCGATCCGCGTGCGACCGATCGCGGACCGGCTCGGCGACGTGCGGGCACCGCTCCTGGGGCTGTTCGGCAACGACGACCGCAACCCGTCCCCCGCGCAGGTCGACGAGCTGGCGAGGCTGCTGCGTGGGCACGGCAAGACCTACGAGTTCCACCGGTACGACGGGGCCGGCCATGCCTTCTTCTCCGTCGACCGGCCCAGCTACCGGGTGGCGGCGGCGCTCGACGGGTGGCAGCGCATCCACACCTTCCTCGCGACCCACCTCCGAGCGGGTTGAGTCCCGTGTGCACCTACCGCACCGAGAAGATCGACGTCACGGCGAGCAGCGGGAAGGGCCCGCAGGGCTGGTTCCCGGTGCGCACGGCGACGGTCTACTACGACCACCCCGTGCACGCGCTGCACGACCACACCGTGAACATCGACTTCCTCAACCC
>JAEUJO010000154.1 GCA_016794615.1 Pseudonocardia sp.
GGCGCAGCGGTCGATCCGGGACACCGACGTCGTGCTCTGGTACGTCTTCGGCATCCACCACGTGCCCCGCGTGGAGGACTGGCCGGTGATGCCGGTGGACGTCGTGTCGTTCCGGCTCACCCCGGCCGGGTTCTTCGACCGTAACCCGGCACTGGACGTCGCTCCCCAGGCCGGGACGCACGAGCCGGGACACTGCGAGCCATGAGCCGCTACGTCACCTGCGCCACAGGCCGCGCAGACCGGAAACCCCGCCGTTCACGGCGGGGAGGACGGCAACTGCCCCGACGACGGGTCGCCGCCGTCGCTCCCGCTGTGTGTCGACGGGCTCTCCGGCGATCCCCTCCCCTCTGACCTTTCATCCGCCGACGCTTCCAACGTCCACCGCTGCTCAGGCGCGTCACGTAGCAGGGCGGCGACATGGCGGACTTCCGCGCGGAGCGGGGCGAAAAGCGCGCCCCGGAGCGGGTACGCCTGATCAACCCGCGCCGTCTCGCCCACGATGCCCGCACCCACTCCACAGCGGCACGCGCTCAGGCCGACGAACTCCGCAGCCTTCCCGGTGAACGATGCGGCCGGGCGGATCGAGGCCAGGCGCGCCGAGCAGGAGCGCCAGCGGCAACGAGCAGCGGGACGGGAGCGGCAGCTCAGCGAGACGTTCGAGCGCGCCTCCCGCCGCAGCGACCCGCGACCCGATGGGCCGACGCGGAGTCTGTGAGAGCCGGGCCGTGACTTCGTGACGCGTGCGGGAGGGTCTGAGAGAATGGAAGCCGAGGAAGGAGGGCGTGGTCATGGTGTTCCAAGGTGAAGTGCTGTCGGTCGCGGCGCTGCTGGACGCTGCCCGCGCAACTCCCGAGACGCCGCCGAACACTGCCGTTGGTGTGCGGCATACGGCGGCGCAGAACGCCGACGTATGCCGTGGCCTGCTGGCCGAGGGTGAGTCCTTGGACGGGTGCTGGCGGTTCGGCATCCTGCAGACGCTGGACGACTACACCTCTGTGCTGCGTCGCGGCGGCCCCGACCTTGCCGCCGGAGTGTTCACCGACGAGCCGCCCCGCACCGGGTCGGCCCGGCTCGACGCCGCGTTCGCGGCGCTGGCGGACTACCTCGCCGCCCGTGACGGGTGGCTTGCCCCGGCCTGGGCGTCTGACCCGTTGCGGCGCACTGATGCGTGGTATCCGGCCGTTCCGGTGATCTTCCGTACTGACGCCGACGAGGAGAGCCCGGAGGCGTTCCGGAGACGCGGGATTCTCATCACGGCCCGCTCCCTGGCCAGGGCATGACGCCGGGCGGACAGCTCGACGCGGGCAGGGTGCAAGCCCTGTTCCAGGAGTTGTCCGACCGGCTCGCCACCGCAGGCGTGCAGGCCCAGTTGTTCGTCGTCGGCGGGGCCGCGATGGCGCTGGCCTACGACACGAGTCGTCTCACCCGTGACGTGGACGCACTGTTCGTTCCCGCCCCCGAAGTACGAAGGATCGCGGAGCAGATGAGCGGTGCGCACGGGCTGGAACCGGACTGGCTCAACGACGCAGCCAAGGGGTTCCTGCCCGGAGCCGACGAGCACCCGCGCACCGTGTTCGAGTCCGAATCGCTGCTCGTACAAGTGCCCTCACCCGAATACCTCCTGGCGATGAAGCTGCACGCCTCCCGCGACGACCGCGACCTCGACGACGCCGCGATCCTGTTCAACCGGCTCGGCTACACCACCGCCCAAGACTGCATGGACCTGCTCACCGCCACCTACCCGACCGGCCAACTCCTACCGCGCCACCGCTACCTCGCCGAAGAAGTCGCCACCCGCGCACACGCCCACCGCGACCGCAGCCAGAAGCCGACACCCCGCGCTGATGCCGCGAGGCGTGGACGGGAACAGTCCACAGGCGACGACGGTCTCGACCCCTGGCAGCACCGCCCAGCGCCGCCGCGCGACAGGTCAGGGCACGGCCTGTAACCAACACATCCACACAGCCAAAGTCAGGCACCACAAGGACTTTCCTCCGCGCGATGACGCCCATCGCCGGTAGACTGAACCCGCAAGCACACGAGTAGACGCAGTTACCTTTGCCGACTCACGGCACGCTGAGACCCGGTCATACCCGCCCGGGGGCACCGGGACTTCCGAGCCGGGCGGGTTGACCGCGCGCCAGCTCGACGGCCGCTGACCGTCCGCGCGTCGGAGCCCGCCTTCGAGCAGGAGCACGCGTGCGACACGCGGGGATACTGGAGGTGTGGAGGAGGCACCTCGCCGCGGGCGGTACAGCGACGGCGTCGTGCCCGGGCACGAGACGTTCGTCGAGCGGCAGATCCGCTTGGCCCAGGAGCGCGGCGAGTTCGACGACCTGCCGGGCAACGGCAAACCGCTGCCGGGCCTCGACGGCCCGGACGACGAGAACTGGTG
>JAEUJO010000163.1 GCA_016794615.1 Pseudonocardia sp.
GCACCCCGAGCTGGCCGACCGACCCATCACGGACCCGGTCGCCAACATCACCGCGGGCGTCCGCTACATGATCGACCGCTACGGGACGGAGACGGTCGCGGCCGGCGGGCGCAGCGACGGCCTCGGCAGCTACGTCGGGTATTAGAAGAATCCTGAAAACCGCCGGCCGCGGCCGACGCTGAAGCGTGACCTGTGTCGTGAGGGTTCGAGTCGGCCGCGGGGCCCGGTTCTTCAGCACCCTCCTGGCGGACGGCCGATCCCGACGACGCCTCGTGAGTTCCGGGGTACGGAGTGCTAGCCGGCACCCTGACCGGGCCTCGCCTGCGCAACCTGTTCGTCCTGGGGGCCGCAATGGTCGGTGGCGCCCTCGCGGCGGCCACCACCCTCGGCCCGTACGTGGTCGCGGGTGTGGCGCTGCTCGCGTTCCTGTTCGTGGTTCCCGAGCGCTGGCTGCCCGTGCTCGGGCTGCTCCTGTTCCTGACTCCGTTCGACGACGGCCCCGACATCCACTCCGCACTCCGTGCCGCCGCGATCTCGCTGCCCATCGTCGTGTACTACCTCAGACGCCGGTCGCAGCTGTCGTGGTCGTTCGGGCTGGCGTGGCTGGTGTCCTGGCTGGTCCTCGTCGGCGTTCTCAGCTCGCTGTTCGGCATTCGCCCGGTGCCGTCGTTGGTGTTCATCGGCCCGATCGTCGTGCTCGTCGCCATGCCGCTGGCCCTCCGCGAGATGCCCGCGGAGGACCACCGACTCCTGGTCCGCGCATGGGCGTGGTCGGCAGGCGTGCTCTCGGCGTACGGGCTCGTCGAGTTCATCGCGGCCAAGAACCTGCTCGACCCCTGGTACGCGCTCGCCGTGTCCCCGCTGGTGCAGAAGTGGGACACCTACCGCATCACGACGACCATCGGTCACCCGCTGCTCAACGGCATGTTCTTCGCCGCCAGCTTCGCGCTCTTCTGCTGGCAGCTCCTCGACGAGCGATCGGTCATCGGCCGGAAGGCAGCGGTGCTGGGAATCGTCGCGACCCTCGGCGCCACCGTGCTGAGCGGTTCGCGGTCGGCGCTGATCGCCACGGCGTTCGGCGGTGCCGTCGTGTCACTGGCGACCACCTCCCGGCACTCGGCCCGCGTGAAGTGGGCGATCCGGCTCGTCCTGCCGGTCGGCCTGACGGGCGCGTTCGCCTATCTGTGGACCAACCGCCTGGGTGGCGACGAGGCCGACACCTCGGTCGAGGTGCGGAGGGACATCTACGGCACGGCCCTGCAACTGATCGATCAACGATTCCTGCTCGGTTCCGGCCCGGGCTACGCCTGGGAGCAGAACGAGATGTACGGCCCCTTCCCGGACGTTCCGCTCGAGTCGTCCGCGCTCGAGTTCGTCGTCGGATGGGGTGTCCTCGGTTCGGCGGTGGCACTGGTGGTCGGCACCGCGTACGCCGTGGCGGTCATCCGCAGGGGCCGGGCACTCGCGCTGGCCCCGTTGGTCGCCGTCATCACGTCGTCCCTGTTCTTCAACTTCGTCGAAGGAGACTCCAAGGGGATGCTCCTGGTCTGCTCGGCCATCCTCCTCACCGTGGTGCCGGTCAGGCGGTTCCGCGACCAGCCGGAGACCGTGAGCAGACCCCGGCCGGGGCTCGCTGCGCCGCCCCGCGTGCGCCCCTTCGCCGGATCGCCGGCCAGGTAGCACGCTCCGGCACGTGGCGCGCGACCGACCTGCCGCGCCGCCCACGTGTCAGGCCGATCGGCCCCGTGCAGTCGCGGCGGCCGCCGCCCAGACGTGCCCGAGCTTCTCCCGGTACGCCTCGATGCTGAAGCCGTCTTCGGCACTGCGCCGCGCCGCGGCCGACAGTTCGGCGCGGAGCGCGGGCTCCTCGATGAGCCTGCGCAGCGCGGCGGCGATGTCGTCGGGGTCCCCCGGCCGCACGAGCAGGCCGTTGACACCGCTCGTGACCACCTCCGGGATGCCCCCCACAGGTGACACGACCGGCACGAGGCCCCATGCCATCGCTTCGAGCAGCGACATCGGGAGACCCTCGTTCGGGCTGGGTAGGGCGAGGACCGCGCTGTCGGCCAGCACCTGGTCGCGTTCCGTCGCGTCGAGCCAGTCCCGCACCTCGACGACGTCCCCGACACCGTGCTGGGCGACCAGCGCGCGCGTCCCGGCAACATCGCCGTCGCCGGCCAGCTGGACCCGAAGGCGTGCGCGCAGCGGTGCCGGCAGCGCGGCGACGGCGCGGATGAGGTCCCAGGCGCCCTTCTGCGGGCCGAGCCGCCCCAGGAAGGCCACGCCGAGCGGCTCGGCCACCCGTTGCGGCAGTGCAGCGGGGACCTCCACGCAGTTCATGGCGACGGTCAGCTTCTCCGCCGGAACGCCGACGAGGTCCTCGTAGACGGACAGCCAGCTCTCACTCAGGACGATGACCGCGGTGGCGCGCCGGAAGACCCCGGAGACGACCTTCCGCAGGACGGGTGGCATGCGTCGGAAATCACTCTCGAACATGCCGCCGTGGCAGTGCAGCACCACCGGCACGCGCAGGGCAGATGCCGCCCAGGTCAGAATGCCCTTACGCACCAGGCTTCCGCGTTTGGCGACGTGGAGGTGAACGACGTCCGGGCGGTGCACGGCGAGATGCGCGAGCGCCGCGGTGAGTCCTGTGACCGACGCGACGGACCGGTACAGCCACGAGCCGTGGCGGTGCGTCGCCACGACCGTCATGTCGACCTCGTCGCTGCATCGATCCATGATCAGCCGCATGACGGTCTCGATGCCGCCCCGCCCCGCGGGGTCCGGACCGGCCATGAGCACACGAACCCGGCCGGGGACGGGAGCGCCGTCGGCCCGGGGTGCGGGCGTGGTCCGCGCTGTCGAGCCCCTTGGTGGCCGGAGAGTCTCGGTCATACTCGCCCATTCTTCATGACGTGACGGTTTTCCTGACATCAGGGACGCCGAGCGCTCGTCTCCCGGCCTCCCGGTGTCCATCGGAGAACACGGGCCCGGCATTACGGCGATCCGCATCCGCCATCCGCCGTTCCCCCTGCGCCCGACGACGGATGGCGAAGAAGGCATTCGGCCGGTCGACGACGGCCCGATCAGGTGGTGTCGGTGGTCTGCGTGCCGTCGACGACGGGGGTCTTGGATCCATCCATCGCCGGCAGAGTACTTTCTGCCTGCCGCGCATCAGGCATCAGCTTGTCCACCCGCATCCGATGACGGCAGGACCTTGGCGCCGAGGGGGATGGATGACGGTGGGTCGCACCACGGTGTTCGTGCTTTCGTTCGTGGCGATCATGCTCGGGGGTGCCTGCACGGCAGCCATCCCGCCCTCGACCACGCCGCCGATACCGCGATCGAGTGCGGCGCAGCCGACGCCGAGCGCCGCGGCCGAGGTCCACGGCACCGAGCTGTGGCGCGGTGACTTCGACACCGGAGACACCTCGCAGTACGACGTGGAAGCCGCCAAGGACTACTCGATCACCGTCCGGGACGGGGGGCCGGGGCACCCCACCGCGGGGCGGTTCGAGGTGCGGGACGGCGACACGCCGGTCGACACCGGCGAGCGCGCCGAGGCCAAGCCGCCGGACTTCACCGATGTGAGTGAAGGAGATGAACGGTGGTACTCCTTCTCGATCATGTTCGACAAGTCGTTTCAGGTGTCGCAAAGGTTCTGCATCCCCATGCAGTGGCACCCGGCGAACGCGGACGGGACCGCTGCGGAGGGCGATCCTCCGCTGAGTTTGCAATGCGGCCCCGGGGACAAGCTGAATCTCAATCTGCACGACGAGACGTTCATCCCCATCGGATCCCTCGACAGAGGGGTGTGGCATTCCTACCTACTCCACGTCAAGTTCTCGCAGGATCCGCGGGTCGCGTTCTACGAGGTGAGCAGGGACGGTAAGCCCGTCGTTCCGAAGACCTCTCCCAAGAAGCCCAACCTCGTCGGACCGCGCCTGTACACCAAGATCGGCATCTATCGGCACCCCAGCAACACTGTGACGCAGGTCGTGTGGTTCGACGACGTGATCATCTCGGGCCCGTAGCCGTACCGGGCTCGCCACGCGGCTTCCCCGCGCCCCTTGCATCGCAGGGTGTCGTATTCGCATCGTCTGTGTGTCGGCTCTGCATCATCGGGATGTCGCCGTAGCGCCACCGCCGGGCTACTGAGAAACACTCAGCAACCGACCGCCTTTCAGGTGTGTCGTGATGCCGACGAACCGTGCTGCGTGTACAGGTGGAAGGAGGCGCCCGGAACGGGTGGGCTTTCACCGTAACGCGGTCGTCGTGCAGGGCGATGGTCAGATGCCGCCGTCCGTGCACATGGCTGGGCTGAGTACGGCCGCCGTGGGGTGGCGGTTGCGACGATCGGGGGGCTGTGAGTTACGTAACGACGTATGGATGCTGTGAACGAGCGGCCTCGTGATGGCCGTCGGCCGGCCTCGGCATAGTGTGTGGCGGCTCCGTCAGGATCTTGCGGCCGTCGGGGCACCGCGCTGCGATCTTGATCGCCCGGCGGCACTGGTCGACCCAGCCGATCGTCACATCGACCGCCGGGGTGCGCCATGAGTGGTTCTCATGACGCGACACACGGGTCGACCCCCGCAGGGACCACGTCCGTCGCGCTGCAGGCATGTCACGGCACGCACGACCACGAAGGAAACGGGCACATGAGTACGGACGCCATGCCGTCGAGCGCGATGCTCGCGCGGCCCGACGTCGTCACCGGGAACGAGTCGGAACTGCTGCGCGGCCTCCTCGAGGCCGCCCTGCGGTCGCTGCCGCAGATGTACCGACCGGACATGCGGGAGTTCGCCCAGACCGTCCGGCCCGATCCGGTGCGGCCGGGGGAACTCCGCCAGGAGGGGGTCAACGAACGCTACGCCGCCATCGTCGGGCTGGGCGCCGCTCACCTCGACGACGGCCAGCAGCGCACGCTCCTCGCCGGTATCACGGCGCACGAGCTGGTGGACAGCGTGGCCGTACGGGCTGCACGGCACGCGGACCTCGGTGCCGTGGCCCTCGCGGCCTGGGCGTCGGCCGAGGTGTGTCGCTCGGCACCGCCGGCGTTGGTCGATCGCCTCACGCAGGCGGTGCGCGGAGCGCGGATGCAGGACACGGTCAGCTACGCGTGGACGCTGACGGCATTGCTCGCGGCGGCGGATCTCGCAGATGTGTCCGGGCTGTCCGAGCAGAGCGCCGAGCGGCTGCTGGCCGCCCAGGAGCCGAGCGGGCTGTTCCCACACGCTCTGCCGAAGGAGACTCTCGGCCGGTTCCGCTCGCACATCGCGTGCTTCGCCGACCAGGTCTATCCCATCCAGGCGCTCGCCCGGTACTGGCGGGCCACGGGCGATCGGCGCGCGCTGGACGCGGCGAACCGGTGCGCCGCGGTGATCGTCGGCCGTCAGGGCTCCGCAGGTCAGTGGTGGTGGCACTACGACGTGCGGACCGGTGCCGTCGTCGAGGGTTACCCGGTCTACAGCGTCCACCAGCACGCCATGGCCCCGATGGCGCTCTTCGACCTGCAGGAGGCGGGCGGGGACGACCACCGTGCCGCCGTCGTCGCGGGTCTGCGCTGGCTTCAGGTGCATCCCGAGACGGACGCCGAGCTGCTGGACGGGGTGACCGGCGCGATCTGGCGGAAGGTGGGCAGGCGCGAGCCCCGCAAGCTCGTCCGGTCGGTCCGGGCGGCGGCGACGGCCGTGTCCTCACATGCCCGGCTCGCGCTGCTCGACCGCACCTGTCCGCCTGCGGTGGTGGACCACGAGTGCCGCCCGTACGAGTTGGGATGGCTGCTCTACGCATGGCTCTCGGCCGGGACCGATGGGGACCGGCGCCGCGTCGCGGCCGAGGGGGCAGGGGAGGACGCGTGACGATGCGACCCGATTCCCGACCCGACTCTCGTGTCCTGTTCGGTCTGCGGATCACCGCCTGCTCGATGGACGACGTCGTGGCGCTCGGCGCCGAGGCCGTCCGATCACGGCGGCGGATGCTGGTCGGGGTGGTCAACGCCGCCAAGATCGTCAAGCTGCGCCGCGACGAGCTGCTCCGGAGTTCGCTTCTCGACTGCGATGTCATCCTCGCCGACGGGCAGTCCGTCGTCTGGGCGAGCCGGCTGCTCGGCAGGCGGCTCCCCGAGCGCATCACCGGCATCGACCTCTTCGAGCGCCTCCTGGAGCTCGCCGACCGCGACCACCTGCGGATCTACCTTCTCGGTGCGCGCCCGGAGGTGCTGGAGAGCGTGCGGCGCCGCATCCGCGAGCGGTTCCCCGCGGTCGTCATCGCCGGTGCGGCCGACGGGTACTTCGATATGGCCGATGCGGCCGCCGTCGCGGCCGACGTCCGCGGATCCCACGCGGACATGCTGTTCCTCGGGATGACGACGCCGAAGAAGGAGATCTTCCTCGCGCGGTACGGGGACGAGCTCGACGTCCCGGTGCTGCACGGTGTCGGTGGCTCGTTCGACGTCCTCGCCGGTGTGACGAAGCGTGCGCCGCTGGCCTGGCAGCGGCTCGGCATGGAGTGGCTGTACCGCCTGCTCCAGGAGCCACGCCGCCTGTTCCGGCGCTACGCCGTCACCAACAGCGTGTTCCTGGCTCTCACGCTCAAGGAGTTCTTCATGCCGACGCCTGCGTACCCGGATTCGCCCGATCGCGCGGTGTCCAAGCAGATCAAGCAGTCCAAGCAGTCCAAGCAGACCAAGCAGACCAAGCCGCCGGAGCAGGTGATCCAGGTAGCCGCCCGTGCGGGGCTCGAGGAGCGGGAGCCGGCATGAGCGACATCTTCACCGGCACGGTCGCGGTGATCGGGCTCGGCTACATCGGCCTCCCCACCGCGGCGGCACTCGCGACGCGCGGAGTGCAGGTCGTCGGGGTCGACATCAACCCTGACACCGTGAAGACGATCGCCCGGGGCGAGGCCCCGTTCGTCGAACCCGACCTCGCGGTCGCGGTGAGTGGCGCCGTTGCCATGGGCCACCTGACGGCGAGCACGGAGCCGCCGGAGGCGGACGCGTTCATCATCGCCGTCCCGACGCCGAGCGACGCCGACCACACGGCGGACCTCACCTACGTGCGCAACGCGGTGGAGCAGATCGCGCCCCGGCTGCGGGGCGGCGAGATCGTGATCCTCGAATCGACCTCCCCGCCGGGCACGTGCCTCGCGGTGAGCGAGTGGCTGGGGGAGCTCCGGCCGGATCTGCGGATGCCGCACGCCGGGGAAGGAACTGCGGACGTCTACGTCGCGCACTGCCCCGAACGCGTCCTCCCCGGCCGGATCATGATCGAGATCGTCACCAACGATCGGGTGATCGGCGGCATCACGCCCCGGTGCGCGGAGAAGGCGGCGGCGATCTACCGGGTCTTCGCGCAGGGTCGGCTGGTGCTGAGCGACGCCGCGAGCGCCGAGATGGCGAAGCTGGTGGAGAACTCCTACCGGGACGTCAACATCGCGTTCGCGAACGAGCTGTCGCTGATCTGCGAGAAGCTCAAGCTGGACGTCTGGGAGATCATCGAACTCGCCAACCACCACCCCCGGGTGAACATCCTGAAGCCCGGTCCGGGGGTCGGCGGGCACTGCATCGCCGTGGACCCGTGGTTCATCGTCTCGGCCGCGCCCGACCTGGCCCGCCTGATCCGGACGGCGCGCGAGGTCAACGACCGCAAGCCGGACCACGTCGCGGAGCAGGTGATCGACAAGGCGAGCCGCTTCCACTCGCCGACGATCGCGTGCCTCGGGCTCGCGTTCAAGGCGAACGTCGAGGACCTGCGCGAGAGTCCTGCCGTGACGATCGTCGGTGAGATCGCCCGCGCCCTTCCGGACACGGACATCCTCGTCGCCGAGCCGTTCGTCGACTCGTTGCCGCCCGCGTTGGACGGCCTGACCAACCTCCGGCTCGCCCGCACCCTCGACGCCGTCGACGCCGCGGACATCGTCGTGTTGCTGGTCGAGCACGACCAGTTCCTGGCGCTCAACCGCAGCGTGCTCGCGGGCAAGGTCGTCTACGACACCCGCGGCGTCTGGCGATGATCGTTCACGGCGGCATGCGCAACCAGGACCACGGCGGCGACCGTCGCCGCAGCGCCGTGGTGCGTCCTGACGCCGGCTCTGCACACCACCATCGCGCACACCACCATCGCGCCGGCGAGGCACCGCTCCTCGTCGAGCGGGACGCCAACGGCCCCTCCGGGCAACTCGAGGAGATGCACTGATGCGGAAGGTCCTGGCGATCTACGGAACTCGCCCCGAGGCGATCAAGATGGCACCGGTCGTGCGTGAGATCGAGCGGTCACCGCACCTGGACGTCCGCGTCGCGGTCACCGGCCAGCACCGCGAGCTCCTCGATCAGGTCAACTCGCTGTTCGGCATCAGACCGGCTCATGACCTCGACATCATCCGGCCGCGGCAGTCGCTCGAGGAGATCACCGTCAACGCCCTCGCCGGCCTGGGGGAGGTGATCCGGGCGGAAGCGCCCGACATGGTTGCGACGCAGGGCGACACCACGACGTCGATGGTCGCCGCTTTGGCGGCGTTCTACCAGCGCGTCCCTGTCGTGCACGTCGAGGCCGGGCTGCGGACGTCGAACTCGTACTCGCCGTACCCGGAGGAGATCAACAGGCGGCTGACGGCCCAGCTGGCCAGCCTGCACCTCGCGCCGACGCCCGGAGCCCGCGCGAACCTCATCGCGGAGAACATCGCACCGGAGACGATCGTCACGACGGGCAACACGGTGATCGACGCGCTGGTCGACGTGGCGGAACGCGACGTTCCGTTCACCGACCCACGGCTCCGCCGGCTGCAGGGCCGACGCATCGTGCTGGTCACCGCCCACCGACGCGAGTCGTGGGGCCGGCCCATGGAGCGCTCGGCGCGCGCGCTCGCCCGACTCGCCACGATGTTCCCGGACGTGTACTTCGTGCTCCCGACGCACCCCAACCCGGTGGTGCGCGAGGCACTGCTGCCCGTGTTGGCCCCACTGCCCAACGTCGTGATCATCGACCCGCTCCCGTACGACCAGTTCGCCCGGATCATGGGGCTGAGCACCGTCGTGCTCACCGACAGCGGCGGGGTGCAGGAGGAGGCCCCGAGCCTGGGCAAGCCGGTGCTCGTCCTCCGCGACACGACCGAGCGTCCCGAAGGGATCGAGGCGGGAACGGTGCGCCTCGTCGGGACGGACGAGGACCGGATCGTCGAGGAGGTCGGTCTGCTGCTCACCGACAAGGCCGAGTACCAGGCGATGGCCACCGCGGTGAACCCGTACGGCGACGGGCAGGCGGCCCGGCGCTCGGTGCGCGCGATCGAGCACTTCTTCGGCATCGGCGAGCGCCCCGACGAGTTCCAGCCGTACCTCCGCGGTCCGGCGACGAGGGGCACGAGCGCGACGCGGTTCCGCTCCCATGGAACCCACGACCTGACGTGTGTGCGGTGTGAGGTGCTGGCCGAGGTCGACCAGACCTCCGCCTGAGATGCGGGCGCCGGACGGGATCGGAACCGTGCACGCCGGAGTTCGGGAGGAACGGAAACGAATCGCCACCCGCTTCCGATAGTCAACTACCAGCTGTTGGATCGCCTGTTGCCGAACGAGTCGAACGCGGGGGACGAGGACGTCGTGCAAAAAGATCTCGAAGTCGAGCATGAGAAGCGATTCCCCGTCGCCCGACTCGTCCCCGGCCAGCGCTCCACAGGTGCTCCCCACCCCCTGGGCGAGGGCAGCAGGTGGCCCGTCCGATGCACCGCTCCGACGTGGCAGCTGCCGCTCCGGCGGCGGGTGATCCTTTCCGACCTGCTCGCCGTGCTCGCGGCCAGCGGCTCCTACGGCCTGGTGGGCTCGGCCGCGTTGACGGACTTCGTGCCCTTCGCCATCGCGGTCGTCATGCTCCTGGCCTTCAGCCTGGCCGCGGCCGGCGCGTGGGACTCGACGGTCCTGGGTGACGGCTCCGAGGAGTACAGCCGCGTGCTCCGTGCGCACCTGGCAACCTCCGCGACGATCTGCATGGTCTGCCTGGCCCTTCAGCTGCCCGCGGGACGGCCGTGGGCGTTCGGCGTGCTACCTCTCGCCGGCGCGTTCGCGGCTGTGGGGCGGGTCGTGCTGCGCAAGCGCCTGCATCGCAGGCGCCGCGCCGGCGAGGCGATGGCGCGGGTCCTGGCCGTCGGCACCGAGGAGTCGGTGGCGTCGTTGGCGGCACGGACCGCGCGGGCACCGCACCACGGTCTGATGATCGCGGGCGCCTGCGTCTCGCGCGGGGTCTCCTGGCACGACGGGTCGACGGTCGGTGACGTGCCGGTGGTCGGTGACCTCGACTCCGTTGCGTCGGCGGCGATCGAGGGTCGATACGACATCGTCTCGGTCGCCCAGGCACCCGGCTGGACGGCCAGGCGACTCCAGCGCCTGTCGTGGGAGCTCGAAGGCACGGGCATCGAGCTCTTCGTCGACCCGGGCCTCATGGAGCTCGCCGGGCCACGGCTCCACGTGGCCAACATCGACGGCCTGCCGCTGCTGCGGCTGACGCAGCCCAGCTTCTCCGGGTGGCGTCGCATTCTCAAGGACGCGCTCGATCGCGTCGCGGCGTCGCTGATCCTCCTCGTGGCCCTGCCGGTCATGACCGGGATAGCGGTCATGATCAAGCGGGACGGCGGACCGGTGTTCTTCCGGCAGACGCGCGTGGGGCTGAACGGCCGCGAGTTTCAAATGATCAAGTTCCGGTCGATGAACGTCGGGAGCGAGAAGCGGCTCGCCGAGCTCGAGGCGGTCAACGAGGCCGGCGGGCCACTGTTCAAGATGCGCGCGGACCCGCGGGTCACCCCGGTCGGGCGGGTGCTGCGGCGGTACTCGCTGGACGAGCTACCGCAGCTGTTCAACGTCGTCCTGGGCTCGATGTCCCTCGTGGGACCGCGCCCGCCGCTGCCCAAGGAGGTGGCGGGCTACGACCAGGACGCCCACCGGCGCCTGCTGGTCAAGCCGGGGATGACAGGCCTGTGGCAGGTCAGCGGTCGGAGCAACCTGTCGTGGCAGGACTCGGTCCGGCTCGACCTGCGGTACGTGGAGAACTGGACCATCGCGCTCGACGTGCAGATCTTGATCAAGACGATCCGTGCCGTGGTGGCCGGGGACGGTGCCTACTGAGCGGCGGGCCTACTGAGCGGCGGTCTGGGGGGTGCGGGACTTCACGAGGTCCCGCATCACCTTCAGCAGTTCGACGGCTCCCCGCTCCGAGAGGAGCACCGAACGCCGGATCTCGAACCGGGGAGTGGCCGCGGTGTTCCGGCCGGGTTCCGTGGTGACACCGAAGGTGTGCCCGGCGCGCTCGGCCGCCTCCACCGTCCGGGCGTCGTAGTCCGTCGCCTCGCCATTGGGGTAGGCGATCACCTCGGCACTGGTCCCGAGCTCGGCCTGGAGCCGCCTGCGCGCCGTGAGGATGTCCGTCCGCTGCTCGTCCGCTCCCTCGCACGACAGGATGTCGTGCCGCAGGGAGTGCGACCCGATGGTCATGTAGTCCTGCAGCCGTCGCGCCCCGTCCCAGTCCAGGAACTCCCGTTCCGGCCGGTACGGCTCGGCCGGGTCGGCCTCCGCCACCAGATCCTTCACGGCGTCCCGCCGGCGGACGCCGTTCATCGCCTTCAGGTCGGCCGCCACGTTCTTGAACGCGGCCCGCCGCTCGTCCGGCGACCCCAGCGGTACTCGCTGCTCCGCCCAGCCCACCGAGGTCGCCCGTGCGTGCTGGAAGGCGGCCGCCAACTCCTCCCACCAGGGGGTGACCTCCCTGCTGAGCAGTTCGGGCACCAGGAAGCAGGTCGCCGGGAGGCCGAGCTCGCGCAACATCGGGCCTGCCACCGTCAAGTTGTCGCGGTACCCGTCGTCGAACGTGATCGCCACCGCCCGAGGTGGCAGCGGTGCCCCGTCCACCATCCGCTGCAACGCATCTTCGATCGGAACCACGTTCGCGACCTTGCGCAGGGCGGTGAACTGCTGCAGGAGGCCGCGTGATCCGGCACCGGGGGCGGAGGGGAAACACGCGGTTCCCTCCACATTGTGGTAGCCGAGCACCACCAGGCCACGGGGTCGATGCTGCATGGAGCTTCCTTTCACGTTCTCGGTGGCCGACCGTCCCGCAGGGTGTCAGGACCGGTCGAACTCGCGCGCAGCCAGCGCCCGGACGATCCCGGCGCGCCCTTCCGACACCAACCGCCGCAGGGCGGGCGGGTGGTCGGGATCGGCGAGCCACGCGTCGGCCGCGTCCACCGTCGCCTTGTCCACGGCCCACGCCGGGAACAGGCCCATCACCACGGGCTGCGCACGCTCGCTCGTCCGCCGCTCCCAGACCCCCGCCACGTCCGCGAAGTAGCGCTCGACATAGGGGGTGAGCAACGCGCGCTGCGCGGGGTGCGAGAACCCGCTGATGATCGCCTCGTTGACCGCGTTCGGCAGATCGTCGTCGTGCACGGCCCGCTGCCAGGCGCGCTCCTTCGCCTCCGCGGTCGGGATCAGCGCGCGGGCCCGCTCGGCCTGCCGCTGCCCGGTGGACGTGGCGTCGCGCTCCTGCTCGGCGGCGATGAGCGCCTCCGGATCGCCCCCCGTGGCCCCCTGCGCGACCAGTGCGTGCAGCAGCCGCCAGCGGAGGTCCGTGTCGACGGTCAGCCCTGCCGGCACGTCCACACCGGACAGCCAGCCGCGGAGCTGCCCGAGCACCGGCTCGGGCAGCACGCTGCCGGCCAGGGAGTTGACGACGGCGAGCTGTGCGTCCGAGCCCGCCTCCGCGGTGTCGAGGCGGGCCCGCAGGCCGTCGACCAGTGCCGGCCAGCCCCGCTCGGCTGCCCACTGCTCGTCCGCGTACGACATGATCGCGGTCTGGGCCTGCAGCAGCAGCCGCTGGACGACGCCGATCTCGGTCTCGGCGCCGAACCCGCCCGCCACGAGCACGGAGAAGTCACGGGCCTTCAGCTCGGCCTCGCGGGTCATCTCCCACGCTGCGCTCCAGCAGAGGGTGCGGGGGAGCGGCTCCGCGATGTCGCCGATCCGGTCGATCAGCGTGGCGAGCGAGCCCGGGTCCAACCGCAGGGCGCAGTAGGTGAGGTCGTCGTCGTTGACCAGCACGAGCTTGCCGCGCGACTCGCCGACCAGCTCGGGAACCGCGGTGCGCTCGCCCTCGACGTCCACCTCGACGCGGTGGGTGCGCACGAGCTTGCCGGACCCGTCGTCGTCGTAGACCCCGACGGCGATCCGGTGCGTGCGCAGCTCGCCTGCGCCGGGCCGGGCGCCGCCCTGCACGACGTCGAAGCGGGTGAACGCGCCGCGGTCGTCCAGCTCGAACGAGGGCCGCAGCAGGTTGAGCCCGGTGGTCTTGAGCCACTGCGAGCCCCAGCCCGACAGGTTGCGCCCCGAGGCATTCTCGAGCGCACCGAGCAGGTCGTCGAACGTGGCGTTGCCCCACTTGTGGGCCTCGAAGTAGGCGCGCAGACCGGCGAGGAACGGTTCGAGCCCGACGTAGGCGACGAGCTGCTTGAGTACCGAGGCGCCCTTGGCGTAGGTGATCCCGTCGAAGTTGACCTCGACTGCCTGCAGGTCCGGGATGTCCGCGGCGACCGGGTGGGTCGAGGGTAGCTGGTCCTGGCGGTAGGCCCAGCTCTTCTCGACGTTCGCGAACGTCGTCCATGCCTCGGTGTACTCGGTGGCCTGGGCCTGGCAGAGCACGCTCGCGAACGTCGCGAACGACTCGTTCAGCCACAGGTCGTCCCACCAGGCCATGGTCACGAGGTCGCCGAACCACATGTGGGCCATCTCGTGCAGCACGGTCTCGGCGCGCCGCTCGTAGGTCGAGCGTGTGACGCGGCTGCGGAAGACGTAGTCCTCGAGGAAGGTCACCGCGCCGGCGTTCTCCATCGCGCCCGCGTTGAACTCCGGCACGAACAGCTGGTCGTACTTGCCGAACGGGTACCGGATGCCGAAGTTGCGGTGGTAGAAGTCGAAGCCCTGCTTGGTCTCGGTGAACAGCCGCTCGGCGTCCATGTGCTCGGCGAGCGAGGCGCGGCAGTAGATGCCCAGGGGGATGGTCTCCCCGGCGCGGTCGTCGATGTGCTCGTCGCGCCACTCCGCGTACGGGCCCGCGACCAGCGCCACGAGGTAGGTGCTGAGGATCTCGGTGGCGGCGAACCGGTGCACCGCGGCCGGACCGGCCTGCTCGACCTCGGCGGTCGCGTTCGAGACGACCTTCCAGGTGGCGGGTGCGGTGACGGTGAGGGTGTAGCGGGCCTTGAGGTCCGGCTGGTCGAAGCAGGCGAACATCCGCTTGGCGTCCGCGGTCTCGAACTGGGAGTAGAGGTAGACGGCGCCGTCGACCGGGTCGACGAAGCGGTGCAGGCCCTCGCCGGTGTTCATGTACCGGCCGGTCGCGACCACGACGAGCTCGTTCTCGGCGGTCAGGTCCGGCAGCGTGATCCCGTCGTCTTCGCGGTAGGCGGACACATCGAGCGCCGTGCCGTTGAGCGTGGCCGAGGAGACCCCGGCCCCCACGAAGTCGATCCAGCTGTCCGCGCCGGGCTCACGGCAACCGAAGTGCACCGTGGTGGTGGTGGCGAAGGTCGTCTCGCCGGGCGCGCCGGAGCCGTCGGTGAGGTCGAGCTCGACGGCGTACGCGGCGACGTTCAGCAGCGCGGCCCGCCGCTCGGCGTCGACGCGGGTCAGGTTGGGCGGGGCCATGCCGTGTCCGACTCCTCTCCATGTCGATTCAGGCCGATCCAACCACGTGTGTCCCGGGCGGGTGGCGGGGATTCCGGAACATCCGGCCCACCCGAGCTGGTTGAAGGCAGAAGTACCATGACGGACAGGCACCCGAATGATCGGAGAACTCGTGACCGGAACCGACAACCCAGCCCGTGTCGACTTCTGGTTCGACCCGCTGTGCCCGTGGGCGTGGATCACCTCGCGGTGGATCCTCGAGGTGCGGCAGGTCCGCGACGTCGACCTGCGCTTCCACGTGATGAGCCTGAGCGTGCTCAACGAGGGCCGCGAGGGCCTGTCCGACGAGTACCGCGAGCTGATGGGTCGCGCGTGGGGCCCCGTACGCGTCGCGATCGCGGCCGCCCGGGAGCACGGCGAGCAGATCCTCGAGCCGCTCTACACCGCGCTCGGCACGCGGATCCACAATGAGCAGAACAAGGACTTCGACGTGGTGATCAAGGAGGCGCTGGCCGAGCTCGAGCTTCCGCCGTCCCTGGCCGACGCCGCCACCTCGACCGACTACGACGACGAGGTGCGGGCGAGCCACAACGCCGGGATGGAGCCCGTGGGCCTGGACGTTGGCACACCGACGATCCACATCGACGGCGTGGCGTTCTTCGGGCCGGTGCTCTCCCGGATCCCGCGGGGTGAGGACGCGGGCAACGTCTTCGACGGCGCCCGCCTGCTGGCGGCCTACCCGCACTTCTTCGAGCTGAAGCGCACCCGCTACGAGCGGCCCGAGTTCGACTGATCGGACGGCGCGCCGGCCGGACCGCGCATGCGCGGCCCGGCCCGCGCGTCACGACCGGGCGATCACCCAGTCCCGCAGGACACCGGTCTCCATCTCCATCTCGCGGACCCGGTACTTGACCAGGTCGCCGATACTGATGATGCCCACGAGCTCGCCGCGCTCCACCACCGGCAGGTGGCGGTAACGGAAGCGGGTCATCTGAGCCATGGCGCTGGCGACGGTCTCCTGCGGGTCGCAGGTGTGCACGTCTCGGCTCATCACCGACTCGACCGGCTCCTCGAGCACGGCAGCGCCCCTGAGCGTGATTCCGCGCACGATGTCGCGCTCGGAGACGATCCCGCGGATGCGGCGATCATCGCACACGACCAGCGCGCCGACGTCGGCATCGGTGAGCCGCCTGGCAGCCTCCGCCACCGTGATCCACGGCAGTGCCTTGTGCACCTCGACGCCCTTGTCGCCGAGGATGTCCGCGATCCGCATCGTGTCCCCTGTTCTCAACCTGCCCGGTGGGCGCTTCGCTGCGCCCCGGACTCCAGCGTCCTCCGATCCGAGCGGGGGATCAATCCAACCCCCCGAGACCTGTGGACAACTGCCGGATCGTCACGTTCGCGGCAACGATGTGGCGAAGCCCGCTCGCACTGACCGGCCGCGGCGGCAGGTGGTCGAGGGGCGGAGGATATCCTGAACGACGATGAGCGCGCCTGCGGACGATGCCCCCCGGATCGGTAACCGGTACCGGCTCGACCAGCGGATCGGCGCGGGCGCGATGGGCGCCGTCTGGCGAGGTACGGACGAGCTGCTGAACCGGACCGTGGCCGTCAAGGAACTGCTGGGCGCGGCCGAGCCGCCCACCACGGCGGGCGAGGAGGCCCTCGAGGAGTCGCGCCAGCGGCTCATGCGCGAGGGGCGGATCGGGGCCCGCCTGCAGCACCCACACGTGATCAGCATGTTCGACGTCGTGGTGCACGACGACCGGCCGTGGCTGGTCATGGAGTACCTGCCGAGCCAGTCGCTCGCGGCGATGCTCACCGAGAAGGGTCCGCTCGAGCCGCGCGTGGTCGCGGAGATCGGCCGGCAGGTGGCCGACGGGCTCGCGGCCGCGCACGCCGCCGGAGTGGTGCACCGTGACGTCAAGCCCGGCAACGTGCTCATCGCCGAAGACGGCCGGGTGAAGCTCACCGACTTCGGTGTCTCCCGCGCCGTCGACGACGTGCAGCTCACCCGCACGGGTCTGATCGCCGGCACGCCTGCCTTCCTCTCGCCCGAGGTGGCCCGGGGCAAGGAACCGACAGCCGGGTCGGACGTGTTCGCCCTGGGGGCCACCCTCTACGCCGCCGTCGAGGGCCGGCCGCCGTTCGGGCTCGACGAGAACGCCTACGCGCTGCTCCACAAGGTCGCCACGGGCACCGTGGACCCACCGCACCAGGCCGGCCTGCTCACCGCTCTGCTCATGCGGCTGCTGTCGGACGACCCGACCCGGCGCCCGACGGCGTCGGAGGCGCGCGACGCGCTCGCGGGCATCGCCGAGGGTCGGGCGCCCGCGGGCGGCACCCCGTCGACCGGGACGGCCCTGCTCGACATGAATCCGGTCGCCGCCGCGGGTGCGGGCCGCACAGCCGACCCGGCGCCCGAGCAGGTGGCCACCGCCGCGGCACTGCCTCCGGCGCCGCCTCCGCCGGTCCGGCCTGCAGAGCCCGGTGGCCGCGGCGGGGACGGCGGCACAGCAGCCGATCGGCGCCGCCCGCTCCTGATCGCCCTGGCGGCGGTGCTGGTCGTCGGGCTCGGTGTGCTCGCCGCGGTGCTGATCCGCGGCGGGGAGGGGGGTTCGGCGCCGCCGCCGCCCACCGCTGCCGCGACCCCCACCCCCGCTCCCGCGGCACCGCCGGTCGCCACGACGAGCGCGGCCCCGGCCACCACGACCGCGCCGCCCACCTCGTCCGCAGCGCCGACCACGACGACGAGCACCGACTCGTCGCCCGTCACCGATCCCGTGGGTTTCGTCCAGAGCTACTACGGCCTGCTGCCCGGTGACACGGACGCCGCGTGGGCGCTGCTCGGTCCCACGGCGCAGAGCCAGTCGGGCGGTCGGAGCGCCTTCGACAGCTTCTGGAGCGGGCAGTCGCGGGTGTGGGCCGAGAGCCTGCGCGTCGTCGGCGGGAACACCGTGACGGCGACGGTCGTGTTCACGGACGACAACGGCTCGGTGAAGCGCGATCCCTACCGGTTCGTCATCGGGCACCAGGACGGTCGGCAGGTCATCCAGTCGTTCAGCATCGGGGGCTGACCCACCGACGTCGACGGCTCAGGCGGTCTGCTCACCCATGTCCAGCAGGTGCGCGGTGACCCACCGGACCACCTCGTGCACGAACCGCGCCCGGTTCGCGGTGCCGTGCACCTCGTGGCCCTCGTCGTCGAACAGCAGGAACCCGGGGGACGCTCCGCGGTCGCGCAGGGCCTCGACGATCTGCTCGGCCTCGACGATCGGCACGTTCGTGTCGTACGCCCCGTGCACCACCAGGAGCGGCGCGGTGATCCGGTCCGCGCTGTGGATCGGTGAGAGCTCGCGCAGCAGCGCGGCGTGCGCGTACGGGTCGCCGTACTTCGTGACGGCGGTCGCGGCGATCCACGGCTCGGTCTGGGCGTAGAACGTCGCGAAGTCCGAGATCCCGCACACGTCGACCCCGACCCGGAACAGCTCCGGGAACCACGCCAGCGCCACCAGCGTCAGGTAGCCCCCGTACGACCGCCCGGAGACCCCGATCCGCGCCGGGTCGGCCAGCCCGTCCGTGACCAGGGACGTGACTGCGGCGCGCACGTCGGTGATCGCGACGAACCGCCGGTCCAGGTCGTCGGCCTGGGAGAACGTGCGGCCGTACCCGCCGGAGCCACGTACGTTCGGGGCGAACACCGCGACGCCCTCGGCCAGCAGTGCCTGGAACAACGGCTGGAAGATCGGGCGTTCCTGGGCCTCCGGGCCCCCGTGCAGCCAGATCAGGGTGGGATGGGACATCGAGGACTGGGGCATCGAGGACTGGGCGCCGAAAGCGCTCGCCGGGCGGAACAGCCAGCCAGAGAGCGCGAGCCCGTCCTCGCCGCGGAAGTGGTGGAGCACGGGGTCGACGAGGTGCCCGGCGTCGCGCGGGACCGCCGGGAGCAGCGCAGTGATCCGGTCCGGGTCGGCCGTCCCGCACGGAGTCCGGGGCGGACGCGTCGAGGCCGGATCGGTGACGGCCTCGTCCAGCGCCATCCGGGTGATCGTCGGCGGGACCGTCGAGCCCTCGTTCCCGATCAGGAGGGCGCGCCCGTCGCGGGTGAACGCCGCCGAGGTGACGACGTCCCCCGGCGGGCCGGGGAGCGGTTCGGTGATGCCGGAGCGCAGGTCGAGGAGATCGATCTCACTGCGCCCCTCGACGTTCCACACCAGCGCGGCGCGGGCTCCCGCGGGATCCAGCGCCACCAGGTCGAGGTCGTGCTCGTCACGGGCCGCGACCACGTACGGCAGCGAGGGTGGGGCGTCGCCGTTGAGCCCGACGGCCAGCAGCGCGGGCCGCTCGCCCCCGGCGTCGGAGTGCACGAACAGCTGGCCACCGGTGATCCCGAAGCGGGCGTCCGCGACGTTCGCCTCGCCACCAGGGAGCAGTTCGGTACACCGTCCGCTGCGCAGGTCGAAGTGCTCGAGCCGGCGGGCACCGCGCTTGCCGACGCGGACGACGGCGCGCATGCCGTCGCCGCTGATCGCGCAGACCAGCGCCGCCGGTCCGGAGGTGAGCATCGTCGAGGTGCCGTCGCGCACGTCGACGAGGCTGGCGACGCCGTCACCGGTGCCGTCTCCGAAGATCGTGATGCCGAGCCGGCGTCCGCTGGGCGACCACGAGCCCAGGGTGACCGCGGGGGCGCTCGGAGCCAGGTCGTGGACCTGGGTGCCGTCCGGGGTGACGAGCCGGACGCGGGTGCGCTCGCCCCCGCCGGGGGCGAGCTGGCAGGCGAGCCAGAAGCCGTCCGGGGACCACGCGATCGTCTGCACGTCCCACGGCACACCGGGCTCACCATCGGTGGGCAGCGGCCAGGCCGGTTCGGCAACGGCGGAGCCGTCCGGCGGCAGCGGGGCCACGAAGGCATGCGGGCGGCCGTCCCGGTCGGAGATCCAGGCCAGCATCCGGCCGTCGGGGGAGGGGACGGGGCAGGAGTACGCCGTCGCGAACAGCGCGGGGTCGTACTCGGGGGCCACCCGATCCCTGCGCCGACGGACGAAGTCGGCCTCGGTCACCACGTCACTCGTCTGCGGAGCGCGCTCCGCCGAGACATTGACCAAGTCAGATCCCCCTCTCCTGGAGCCACATCTCGAGTAGTGCGACCTGCCAGAGTGCGTTCGAGCCGAGGTTGGTACGTGCGGTGTTCGGGTCGGCCAGCATGGCCTCGAGCCAGTCGTTGCGGACCAACCCGCGCGCCTTTGCCACGGGGTCCGTCACGGCGTCGCGTACCCGCTCGAGGAACGCGCCCTCGAGGTGGCGGATCGCCGGTACCGGAAAATACCCCTTGGGCCGGTCGATGACACCGTCCGGGACGTTGCCGCGCGCGGCCTCCTTGAGCACCCCCTTCCCGCCGTGCGCGAGCTTGAACTCGGGCGGGCAGGCCGCCGCGAGCTCCACGAGCTCATGGTCGAGGAAGGGGACGCGCGCTTCCAGTCCCCAGGCCATGGTCATGTTGTCGACCCGCTTGACCGGATCGTCCACCAGCATGATCGTCGAGTCCAGGCGCAACGCGGCGTCCAGTGTGGTCTCGGCGCCCGGTATGGCGAACTGGTCACGGATGAAGGCGCGGGACGGGTCGTCGTCGAGCAGCCAGTCGGGCTCCAGGATGTGCGCGAGCTCGGTGTGCGGGCGGTCGGTGAAGACCTTCGCGTACTCCACCGGGCCCTGCTCGCGCGGCACCGCGGCGAGCGGGGGGTACCAGCTGTAACCGGCGAACACCTCGTCCGCTCCCTGCCCGGACTGCACGACCGTCACCGACCTGGAGACCTCCTCGGACAGCAGGTAGAACGCCACGCAGTCGTGGCTGACCATCGGCTCGGCCATCGCCGTGATCGCCTCGTCGACGGCGGGGAGCAGCCGGTGCGGGTCGACGAGGATCTGCTGGTGGTCGGTCGAGAACTCGCGCGCGACCAGATCGGAGTATTCGAACTCGTCACCCGACTCGCCCGCAGTGGCGTGGAAACCGACGCTGAAGGTCTTGAGGTCCCGCTGCCCCTCCTGCGCGAGCAGGCCCACGACCAGCGACGAGTCGAGACCGCCGGAGAGCAGCACGCCGACGGGGACGTCCGCGACCATGCGGCGCTTGACGGCCAGCCGCAGCGCGGCGAGCACGGCGTCACGCCAGTCGGTGGACGACATCCCGGCGAACTCGGCGCGCCGGACGTGCTCGGGGTGCCAGTAGACACGGTCGGTGAACGTGCCGTCCGGCTGCACGGTGCGGACGGTGGCGGGGGGCAGCTTGCGGACCCCGTTGAGGATCGTGTGCGGCGCGGGGACGACGGAGTGGAAGCTCATGTAGTGGTGCAGGGCGACCTCGTCGATCGACGTGTCGACCTCGCCGCCCTCGAGCAGCGCCGGCAGGCTCGATGCGAACCGCAGCCGGTGCGGGGTCCGGGTGTGGTACAGCGGCTTGATCCCGAGCCGGTCGCGGCCCAGGGTGAGCACACCGGAGTCGCGGTCGAGGACGGCGAAGGCGAACATCCCGAGGAAGCGCTCGACGCATGCGGGGCCCCATCTGTGGAAGGCCTTGAGCAGCACCTCGGTGTCGGTGTGGGAGAAGAAGCGGTAGCCGTGGCCCGCCAGCTCCTCGCGGAGCTCGCGGAAGTTGTAGATCAGGCCGTTGAAGACGGTGGTCAGGCCCAGCTCGTTGTCGACCATCGGCTGCGCACCGCACTCGGAGAGGTCGAGGATCTTGAGCCTGCGGTGCCCGAACGCGGCGCGTCCCATCGCGTGCACGCCGGATCCGTCCGGCCCACGGCGGTGCATGGCCGCGTTGATCCGTGCGACCGCCGCGACGTCCGCGTCGCGCCCGTCGAACCTCACTTCACCCGCGATGCCACACATCGGCCCAGCCTCGCCAAAGATTGTTACGGCTGTGTGACGGGGCTGGTAATCGGCCTGCCGAGCCCGTGGGCAAAGGTCACTCCGCGGAAACGCCGCCGCCACGGAGCGTTCGTACTGTCACCGCGTCCAGCTTCTCGAACGCGAGAAGCGCAGCGATCCGGGGAGAGGCAGCGACGATGAGCGGTAACGCCGTTCGCTTACAGGCGATCATGGGTGTCGAGGCCTACGTCCCACCGGCCCACAGCTTCGACGAGACCGAGGCGCCCGGCGAGGTGTTCGGGCGCAACGTCTTCACCAAGTCCGAGATGCAGAAGCGGCTGCCGAAGGCGGTCTACAGGTCCGTCATGGCCACCATCGAGCGTGGCGCGAAGCTCGACCCGGTCATCGCCGACGCGGTTGCGGCCGCGATGAAGGACTGGGCGTTGGACAAGGGCGCGACACACTACGCACACGTCTTCTACCCGCTCACCGGCCGGACGGCCGAGAAGCACGACAGCTTCCTCGAGCCCGGCTCCGACGGCTCGGCGCTGGCGGACTTCGCCGGCAAGGTCCTGGTCCAGGGCGAACCGGACGCCTCGAGCTTCCCCAACGGCGGCCTGCGCAACACGTTCGAGGCCCGGGGCTATACGGGCTGGGACGTCACGAGCCCGGCCTACGTGCTGGAGAACCCGAACGGCAACACGCTGTGCATCCCGACCGTCTTCGTGTCGATGACGGGCGACGCGCTCGACCACAAGACACCCCTGCTGCGCTCCCAGCAGGCGATGGGCCGCCACGCCGAGCGCATCCTCAAGCTCTTCGGCCACGAGAACCCCGAGCACGTGGTGTCGTTCTGCGGGCCGGAGCAGGAGTACTTCCTCGTCGACCGCCACTTCTTCCTCGCCCGGCCGGACCTGCTGAACGCGGGTCGCACGCTGTTCGGCAGCCCCCCGCCGAAGGGTCAGGAGTTCGACGACCACTACTTCGGCGCCATCCCCGAGCGCGTGCTCGGCTTCATGATGGACACCGAGCGTGAGCTGTTCAAGCTCGGCATTCCGGCCAAGACCCGGCACAACGAGGTCGCGCCGGGGCAGTTCGAGATCGCCCCGATGTTCGAGCGGGCCAACGTCGCCTCGGACCACCAGCAGCTGCTCATGACGGTGTTCAAGACGGTCGCACGCAAGCACGGCATGGAGTGCCTGTTCCACGAGAAACCGTTCACCGGGGTGAACGGGTCGGGCAAGCACGTCAACTTCTCGCTCGGCAACTCGGAGCTGGGCAGCCTGTTCGTGCCCGGTGACACCCCGCACGAGAACGCGCAGTTCCTCGTCTTCTGCGCCGCTGCGATCCGCGCCGTGCACAAGTACGGCGGGCTGCTTCGCGCGTCGGTCGCGTCCGCGACGAACGACCATCGGCTGGGCGCGAACGAGGCGCCTCCCGCGATCATCTCGATCTTCCTCGGCGACCAGCTGGCCGACGTCTTCGAACAGCTCGCCAAGGGCCCCGCCACGTCGTCGAAGGGCAAGGGGCAGATGGTGATCGGGGTCGACACGCTCCCGGTCCTGCCGACCGATCCCGGTGACCGCAACCGGACGAGCCCGTTCGCGTTCACCGGCAACCGCTTCGAGTTCCGCGCGCCCGGATCCGGGCAGACCGTGGCCGTGCCGATGGTCATGCTCAACACGATCATGGCGGAGGCGCTGGACCACTGCGCCACCGAGCTGGAGACGGCCGTGGCCGCGGGAACCGACATCGACGACGCCGTCCAGACGCTGCTGACCACGCTCATCACCGCACATGGTGCGGTCGTGTTCAACGGCGACGGCTACTCCGAGAAGTGGCAGCTCGAGGCCGCCGAGCGCGGTCTGCCGAACCTGCGCACGACGCTCGACGCCCTGCCCGAGCTGGTCACCGACGAGGCGATCGCGCTGTTCGACACGTACAAGGTCTTCAACGAGCGGGAGATGCACAGCCGCTACGAGATCGGCCTGGAGCAGTACGCGCTGACCATCGGTGTCGAGGCGAAGCTGACGCTGGAGATGGGCTCGACGGTGATCCTGCCGGCGGCGGTCCGCCACCAGACCGAGGTGGCGCAGAACATGGCCGCGCTCAGGGTCGCCGGGGTCGAGACGGACACCGGCCCGCTGGACGAGGTGACCGCTCCGCTCGCCGAGCTGAGGACGGCGCTGGCCGGCCTGAAGGCGGCCATGGAGTCCGACGCGGGTGAGACGACCCTGTCCGAGGCCGAGCACGCCGGCAACGAGCTGCTGCCGGCGATGGCCGCGGTGCGCGCCGCCGCGGACACCCTCGAGGGGATCGTCGCGGACGACCTGTGGCCGCTGCCGTCGTACCAGGAGATGCTCTACGTCCTCTGACCGACGTCGCGTGCAGCGGGGCGGCGTCCTGAGCAGACGCCGCCCCGTGCCACCGAGGCGCAGGCCGGCGTTCGGTTCACGGCGAGGAGGACGTCAATTGAGCACCCAGGTGTCCTTCGCGCCGCCGCCGCGGGAGGAGTTGACGATCAGGCTGTCCGCCGGGGCGACCCGGCTGAGCATGGCAGGCAGCACGTCCACGTCCGTCGCCGATCCCCGCCGCGACTGCAGCACGAACGCCCGCAGGTCGACCGCGCGGGGCTGCAGGTGGCCCGCGGTGAACGTCGGGTGCGTCGACAGCGCCACCATGTCCTGCGCCACCCAGAGGGCAGGCTCGGCGCGGATCGCCGCCGCGACCTGGTCCCGCTCCTGCTGCGAGGAGTGCGGTCCGATCACGATGCCCGCGCCGCCGTAGCCGTCGACCGGCTTGAGCACCAGCTCGTCGAGCCGGTCCAACACCTCGGCGCGGCGCTCCGGGTCGACGCACGGGTAGGTGGGCACGTTGTCCAGGATCGGCTTCTCGCCCAGGAAGTAGGCGATCATCGCCGGGACGTAGGCGTAGGTCAGCTTGTCGTCCGCGACGCCGTTGCCGAAGCCGTTGAGCAGCGCGACGTTGCCCCGGCGCACGGCATTGCCCAACGCGCGGCCGATCGGACGCAGGTCGGCTCCGGCGGAGTCCATCAGGTCGAGCTCGTCGATGCGCCGGTAGAGCGCCGAGAGCCGGGTGCGGCCGCCTTCTCCGACGAGGAACACCCCGTCGTCGGTGACCTGCAGGTCGCGCGGGGTCACCACCGGCACGCCCATGCGCTCGGCGAGCAGCTTGTGCTCGAAGAACGCCGAGTCGACCGGGCCTGCCGACAGCAGCGCCACCTCGTCGTAGCCCGCTCGGTCCGGGTCGACGGCCGACAGCAGAGCAGACCGGAGCCGGCGCGGCACGTCCTCGAGCGGAACGACGCCGGTGGGCGGCTCCAGGTCGGGCATGGCGCTGCGGATCAGGCGCCTGTTCATGATCGAGTAGGCCATGCCGGACGGGACCCTCAGGTTGTCCTCGAGCACCATCCAGTGGTCCGGCCGGTCGCGCACCAGGTCGATGCCGGCCACGGCGATCCGCACGGCGTCCGCCGGCACGAGCTTGCCCAGGTGCGTACGGCCGGGGGCGTCGTCGACGACCGAGGCGGGGACGACGCCGTCCGCGATGATCTGCCGCTCGCCGTACACGTCACGGAGGAACGCCTCCAGCGCGCGGACGCGCTGGGTGAGTCCCGCGGTCAGCCCGGCCCAGTCGTCCGCGGTGATGATCCGGGGCAGCAGGTCCAGCGGGAACAGCCGTTCGGGCTCGTCGTCCACCCGGAACGTGACGCCGCGGGCGCGCTGCTCCGTGTGCAGGGCCTTCTCTGCGGCCTCCATGCCTCGCAGGCCCATCCGGGACAGCGTGCGGAACATCCAGCCGTACTGCGGGAGGACGTTGCCCTCCTCGCTCACCGCCTCGTCGAAGCCGGTCACCCGGTAGTCCCCGAGCAGCTCCGGTGCCGTGACGATCGCCGGTGGCTTGTCGAACGGCAGGTTCGTGCCCCGGGTCGCCTCGAGCAGGCCGTCCACGACGTCGGTGAGCTCGCCGCGCAGGCCGAACCGGCGACGTTGCCGGGCCGCCGCGCTGCCGCGCCCGAGCGCCATCTGCGACAGCTCGAGCACCTGCTCGAAGTCGCCGAGCGCCTCCAGGTGCGGGCGCAGCGAGTCGACCAGTTGCCCGACGACCAGCTCGGGGGAGATGAGCCCCGGCCCGTCGATGTCGACGAGGTCGCCCTCCAGGCCGCTGCGGGCCGCCCGCCAGGTGGCGGCGCGCAGCAGCTCGTGACGGACGGCGGGCAGCGGGACCCGCTCGGCGCTGTGCTGGCGGGCCCGGTGGACGAGCGCGCGGAACAGCCCCGCGATCAGCACGACGAAATCGACCTCGGGGCAGGCGTCGCAGATGCGCAGCTCGACGGTCGGCACGTGGGCGCTGGGCCGGACGTCGAAGTAGACCATCCCGGGGTCGCTGATCGTGCCGGAGGCGATCAGATCCTTGATCATGGCGTCGTACTCGGCGCCGGTCTCGACCGTCGCCGGCGGGGGCCCGGCGGTCGGCCAGCGGGACCAGATCAGGTCGCGGTAGCTCGCGTAGCCGGTGTCGCGACCGTTCCAGAAGGGGGAGCTGGCCGAGATCGCCAGCAGCGTGGGCAGGTGCGGGGCGACGCGGCGGACGACCTGCACGGCCTCGTCGCGGTCCGGCACGTCGACGTGGATCTGGGCACCGCAGATGTGCTGCTCGTTGACCAGCACCTGGTACTCGTGCTGCATGTGCGCGAACCGCGCGCCGGCCGAGATGCCGCCCCCGTCGACGTCGACCAGCGGCACCGTGCCCGCCGCCACCACCCCGAGGCCGTGCGGTTCGGCGGCCTCGGCCAGCCGGCCCCGCAGCCGCTGCAGGTGCCCCCGCAGCTCGTCGAGGGTGTCGCACACCGGCGTGTTCGTCTCCACCAGCGATCGCTGCAGCTCGGGTGCGAACTCCTCACCGTCGAGCTGGCTCAGGAGCGCGTCGACCTCGGGGGTGGACCGCCGCGTCTCGAGGTCCACGACGTGGAACTCTTCCTCGGCCCCGATCTGGAGCTCCCGGCTGCTCATGGCCGCGACGGTAAGGAGCGTGTGTTACGCGGACGTTGCCCGGGGGTCACCGGGCGTGGCGGCGAGTGCACCCGGGAGGCTGCCCGATTGCGGCTGACGTCACACCTCCGGGTCGGGCCCTGTGGCGCGATGATCGGCAGTCGGTCGACCGGGGCGACAGCCGTGTCCGGTTCGGTCGACCGAGTGCTGATCACAGGTACGGATCGCGCGGCAGGACTCACCAGTTGCGGGTGCTGCTGAGCTGCAACTGCTTCTGCAGCATGGGTGTCGCCTTTCGGATGTCGGGCTGGTCGACCGTGAAGGCCGCGGCGGCATCCGGATAGCCGGCCTGTGATGCTCCGGACCAGTAGCGAACAGCCCGGTCCACGGTCGCGGCGACGACACGGGGGGAGAAGCGGGCGAGCAGGATGTCCGGATCGGGCAGTCGCCACCACGCGGCCAGGGCCCGAGCTGCGAAGGTCAGGCCGTGCCGGGTCGTGACTCGGGTGAGCAGGAGTTGCGCGACCTGGTCCAGGTCCGTACTCGGCGCGGGAACGTGGGTGGGTGGCTCGAGAATCCGCTGGGCGCGGCCCAGGTGCCACGGCGCGGAGTAGGGGAGGATCTCGTCCAGGAGCTTGTCCGGCGACCACAGCAGCAGGTACGGGTACTGGTCGTGATGCGTGCGCAGCTCGCCGGCGGTGCCACCGCGTTGACCTACGACCGGCCGGTCGTAGTTGGCGTAGGTGAACGAATGCGGAGGGTGACCGGCCGGAACGCCGATCCCGTGCAGCGGCCCGGCCGCCCCGTAGAGCTGGGTGAGGGCGGCCAGCGGTGATTCGGGGGCGATGAGCCGCGACAGCTTGCGGGTTTCGCCCGTGCCGACCAGGTTCCAGAAGTCGACGACCTTTCGCTCCTCGGGCTTGCCGGGGAGGAAGGGACGTCGGGCAGCGACTGGTCTGACTGCGGTCGGCAGCACCGGGGCGGCGCCGTGCCGCATCCGGTCGGTCCCCGGCGTGTCGTCGCGCGGCTGTCGCTTGTGCGCCGGCACCGGGGCGGCTCCGGCCCCGGTCGGCGGCACGTTTCGTGCCGCACGTTCCTGCCGCGGTTTCTCGGCCACCGGGGCCAGGCGAAGGGGCGGCGTCGTGGCGGGGACGCAGGTACCGCAGCCGAGGTGGGTCTTGGTGGCGACCAGCGGGGAGTGGGCGTCGCAGGTCGGGCACCGGGTGGGCGCCACGGTGCCGAGCGACGGCAGGTAGTCGAAGACCATGGGCCAGCGGCGTTCGCCGCGCCGGACGTCGGTGGCCAGGCGCCAGACGGGGACGTCGATCAGATGCAGCCGGTAGGGGCGCAGCACGTGCTGATGGCGGTACTTCTCGCTGATTTCGGCCAGGCGACGGTCGCGCTCACCGATCGTCGCCTGCGTGCGGGCATCAAGCAGCGCCCGGCGTTGTTCGTCCGCGCCGGTACGACGCTTGTCGATCGCCGCCAGCGCCGCGGTGTAGTACTCCGTCGCGCGGGTGATCTCCGCGCTTCGTTCGGTGTCGGCTTCGATGCTGAGTTCCTGGCCGCGCCGTGCGGCGGCGGTGTCGAGTTCGCGGTGGGCGGCGGCCACGGCGGGGGTCAGCCGGCTCGCCCGTACCTCGGGTCCCCCGCCGGCCTCGGCGGTGCCGATCGCGCTCAGCAGTCGGTCCGCGGCGTCCTTCGCCCAGGCGACGCGCGACGGCACGTCGAGGACGCATTCGGCGACCTCGGTGAACCGCTCGTCGGCCGAGATGGTGTGGGTGACCAGCGCCCCGAGCCGCAACAGCGACCGGTGGGATCGGAGGATCGAGCCGGTGGCATCGATCCGGCCGTGATCGACCGGGACCTGGTCCCTGATCTTGGCCAGGAGGTCCTCCGTGGATGTCTGCTTCGTCCGGTGCGGCAGGGTGAGCGCGCCGACGTCCCCCGCGTCGATGATCGTTTCGGCAGCCTTGTCGATCTCGGGGTTGCCGGAGCCGAGGAACAGCACACCGTCTTCCCTGGCGATGTCGGGATCGTCGGTGATCAACGCGGTTTCCGGCAGGTCGTGCTGGGCGCTCAGGTGCCCGGGCAGGATCGCCAGCACCGTGTCGCCGGACTGCTCCCACAGTCCGCCCCTGTGTTCCAGGTAGCTCAACCAGAACGCAAAGGCGGGCCCATGGTGGCCGATCACTGCTGTTCGTCTCCGACCAGGGCGTCCACGTCGAGCCTGCTGCGCAGGTAGGTGTCGCGAGCAGCGACGAGGCCCTCGCCGATCTCGTCCATGCGCCGCGCGAACGCGCGATCGTCATCGGCGCCGGCGAACGCGTCGAACACCGCGCGTTCGAAGTTGAAGTCGTCGTCGATTCGACCCAGGATCATGTCAAGTTCGCCGACGACGAGCTCGAACATATTGATCTTGGTTTCCAGGACGTGCAGGATCCGCTCCTCGATGCTGCCCTTGGACACCAGGTTCGTGAGCAGCACATCGTGGGTCTGGCCGACGCGGTGCAGCCGACCAAGACGCTGTTCGATCTGCATCGGGTTCCACGGCAGATCAAGATTGATCATCACATGGCAGAACTGCAGGTTGCGGCCTTCCCCTGCCGACTCGGTGGACAGCAGTACCGGCACGTCGTCGCGGAAGGCGCTGATCACGCTTTCCTTCTCCGCCCTCGACAACCCGCCGTCGTAGACGGTCGCGTCGATTCCCGCGGCCCGCACCGATTCGGCCACCGTGTCCAGGGTCTTCCGGAAGGCGGTGAACACCAGGACCTTCTCGCCGTTGGCCGTGTGCTCGCCCAGTTTCCGCACGAGCAGGCGCACCTTGGCCGGATCGGTGATGGCCTCGGCCCGAGCGGCCAGGTCGG
Organism: Pseudonocardia sp.; assembly: GCA_016794615.1. Classification (GTDB taxonomy): domain Bacteria; phylum Actinomycetota; class Actinomycetes; order Mycobacteriales; family Pseudonocardiaceae; genus Pseudonocardia. The sequence goes on from JAEUJO010000163.1 coordinate 29,409, forward strand.
TCCAGCCGAGTTTGGCCAGGGTCGGGGCGGCCGCGGCGGGCGTGGAGCCAGCCAGGCGTGACACCGAGCGCAGGGCCATTCCCCGCGCCGGCGTCGCGCCCCGCGCGTGGACCCGGACCCGTTCCACCACCTCCGTGTAGAGGGCCTGCTCGTCGCTGTCCGGGGGCACGAGCACTGTCTCGGCCAGCCGCTGGGGCAGCCGCAACGCCACCTCGCTGCGTCGGTGGCGCACCATCACCTGCCGGGTCCTGACCCGCAACTCGTCCAGGTTGCGGGGGCTGGTGGCGTCGTCACCGGCAGCGGCGTAGCGGGTGCGGAACTGGGTCGGGGTGCCGAGCAACCCGGGAGCCACCAGAGAGATCATCTCGTACAGGTCCTGTAGCCGGTTCTCCACCGGAGTGGCGGTCAACAGCAGCAGGAACCGCGCGGTGAGCGCCCTGATCAGTTTCCCGGACGCGCTGTTCGCGGACCGCAGTCGGTGCGCCTCGTCCGCGACCACCAGATCCCATCCGCCACCGGCGAGCTCGCTCCTCAGCGGATCCCTGCGCGCCGCGGCAAGCGAGACCAGCAGCACAGGCCCGCCGCTGTGACAGTCGGGAACCCCGCTTCGTCCGGTGACGATGGCCGTCGGCAGGCTGAACTTGCGCTCCAACTCGTCGCGCCACTGCTCGACCAGGCCGGCCGGGCTGATGACGAGCGTGCGTTCGGCCAGGCCCCGCAACCGCAGTTCGGAGAGGATCAGGCCAGCTTCGATAGTCTTACCCAGCCCGACTTCGTCGGCCAGGATCGCCCGGCCGCGCATTCGGCGTAGCACCGTGGATGCCGTATCGCGCTGATAGTCGAACGGCTCGAACGCCAGTTGCGGCATGGACAGGAGGGTGTCGAAACCGGGCCTGCGCAGCACCGCAACCGCCTGATCCACCAGGGCGGACGCCGCCGGATCGAGCACAGGGCCGGCGGACAACCGGGCCAGCAACCCAGCCAGGGCGGTCGACAGGACCAGCTCGTCGGGAACCCTCGTGGAGTCGGGCAACCGTGCCAGGAGGTCAGTGGTCATCGATCTTCGGGACGCAGTCGGATCTCGGCATCGACACGACTGTACTGGCGCGGTCCTGCGCCCGGCGGCGGCCACCTTCGGCCACGGGCGGTGTGCAGCGCGGCGACTTCGGTGCGTTGGGCGGTGACGAACGCCGCGTCCACGGGGTCGCCGTGGCCGGGGACGACGACCGCGGGGCGCACGGCGAGCAGGGTGTCGAGGGTGGCGGGCCACTCGCCCAGGACGGCGTCACCGAGATCGGGCGGCGCCCCCTGCTCGACCAGGTCTCCGGCGAATACGACCGCGGCGTCCGGTACGTGCACGACGACGTCGTGGTCGGTGTGCCCGCGGCCCAGGTGCCGCAGCGTGACGGTCCGGCCGCCGAGATCGAGGGTCGTCTCCGGGTCGACGGCGTGATCCGGGAGCGGTGGGTGGGTGGCGTCGAGAGCGTCCGCGGTGGTGGGGTCGCCCCGGTCGCGGTAGTGGGCCGCCCACTCGGTGCGCTGGGCGGCCGCGGTGGCGGCGAGCGTGGCGCGGCAGCGCGGGTGGGCGTACACCGGGCACGGCAGGAACGCCGCGGTGCCGAAGCAGTGGTCGAAGTGCGCGTGGGTGACGGCCACCACCAGCGAGAGCCCGGTCACGGCGCGGACGGCGGTGGCCAGCTCGCTGCCCTGCCGGGCGTCCCCCCGGGTGTCGACGACCAGCGCGCGCTCACCACCGAGGACCAGGCCCGTGGTGAGGTCCAGCTCGCGATGCCGGCGGGCCAGCACACCGTCGCCGACCTCGACCCACCGCCCCTCGGCAGCGGCGGTCACCGGGTCCCCCCGGGCGGACCGGGTGGCGGCGACCCCGGCGCGCTCCTCACCGGGCCGAGCCGGTCGAGCGGACGTGCGGCGTGCCCGCTGTGAGGGCGGTCGACGTCGCGGGCATCCGCCCGGCGAGCGCGAGCCCGGCCCGCAGCGCGCTCGCGGCGTCCAGCGTGGCGTCCCGGGCTGCCGCGCTGATCGCCGTGAGGCCGGCGTAGCCGTGCACGAGCCCGGGGAACCGGCGCCCGGTGACCGGCACGCCGGCCCGGCGGAGCCGCTCGGCCAGCTCCTCGCCCTCGTCACGCAGCGGATCGAACCCGGCGGTCGCCAGGTAGACAGGTGGCATCGCGGACAGGTCGTCCGCCCGCACGATCGCCCCACGCTGGTCGTTGTTCGGGACACCGTCCGGCAGATAGAAGCGTTCCAGCGACGCCACCGTGTCCGCCGACAAGCCGTAGCCCGAGCCGAAGGTGTCGCGTGAGCCGCCCGTGCGCTCGACGTCCGTGACCGGGTAGAGAGCGAGTGCAAACGCGGCCTCACCCGGCCGCTCGTGCGCGGTGACCAGCGCGAGGTTTCCCCCGGCACTGTCCCCGCCGACGGCGACGAGGTGCGGGTCGGCGCCGATCTCTGCGGCGTGTTTCCGAACCCAGTCGAAGGCGGCGAGCGCGTCGTCCAGCCCGGCGGGATAGGGGTGCTCGGGAGCGAGCCGGTAGGACACCGACAGCACGCGCAGCTGGGCCTGCGCCGCGACGAGCCGGCAGAGTGGGTCCGCCGTCGTCAGGCTGCCCAGCGCGAAGCCGCCGCCGTGGAAGAAGACGAGCAGCGGGCCCGGCGCCGCGGCGGCTTCCGGCTCGTAGAGCCGCGCCGGTCGCGGACCGGCGGCGCCGTCCACCTCCAGGTCCCGCGTGCGGATCTCGTCGAACACGAGATCCGCGGAGATGTGTGCCGACAGGTCGGCCTGCCGCCGCTGCTCGGCGAGCGTCGCCTGGTCCAGCGCACCACCCTCGCGCCGCGACAGCAGGCTGCTGATCCGGTACAGGAGCTGGACGTCGAGGTCGAGGCCCTGGTCCTCGACCCGGACCTGCGGGCCGGCGAGCATCCGCTTGACCATGCGGGGGAGCCCGAAGACCGTCCGGAAGCCCAGCCGCAGTGCTCTCACCCGCAAGCGCGTGCCGATCACGGCCACACGCTACGCCGCCTGCCGCGCGCTCATCGCACTCGCTGCGCCCGGTCGTCGCCGCGCGCAAGCGCGGTGACGTCGATTCGCTCGCCGGCTCGCTCATCCGGTGGCAGCCAGCGCCGCGTCGCGCGCCTGGTCCACCGCCTGGTCGAACTGCGTGCGGTACAGCTCCGCGTACCGGCCGTCCCGTGCCAGCAGCTCCGGGTGCGTGCCCCGCTCGACGATCCGCCCACCCTCCACGACGAGGATCAGGTCCGCGGCGCGGATCGTGGAGAGCCGGTGGGCGATCACCACCGCGGTCCGCCCCTCCAGCGCCTCGACCAGGGCCTCCTGGACGGCGGCCTCGGACGTCGAGTCGAGGTGCGCGGTGGCCTCGTCCAGCACGACCACCCGCGGCCGGGCGAGCAGCAGCCGTGCGATCGTCAGCCGCTGCCGCTCACCGCCCGACAGCCGGTACCCCCGCTCGCCGACCACGGTGTCCAGCCCGTCCGGCAGCCCGGCGACCAGGTCCTCCAGCCGGGCCCGCCGCAGCACGTCCCACAGCTCGGCCTCCGTCGCCCCGGGGCGGGCCAGCAGCAGGTTGGCCCGGATCGACTCGTGGAACAGGTGCCCGTCCTGCGTGACCAGCCCGAGCGAGTCGCGGATCGTGGCGAACGACAGGTCGCGCACGTCCGCCCCGCCGATCCGCACCACGCCGGAGCCGACGTCGTAGAGCCGTGGCAGCAGTTGCGCGACGGTCGACTTGCCGGCTCCCGACGACCCCACCAGCGCCACCGTCTGCCCCGGCTCCGCCCGGAAGGACACGTCGTGCAGCACCTCGACCCCGCCGCGGTCGTCGAGCCGGGTGACGTCTTCCAACGACGCCAGCGACACCGCCGTCGCGGCCGGATAGGCGAAGCGCACGTGCGACAGCTCCACCGACAGCGGCCCGTCGGGCAGCCGCTGCGGCCGCTCGGGCTCCCGGATCAGCGGAGGCAGGTCGAGGATCTCGAACACCCGCCCGAAGCTGACCAGCGCGCTCATCACCTCGACCCGGGCGCCTGCGAGCCCCGTCAGCGGCGCGTACAGCCGGGTGAGCAGCAGGGCCAGCGCGACGACGTCGCCCGCCGCCATCCGGCCGTTCAACGCCAGGTAGCCGCCCATGCCGTACACCAGTGCGAGCGCCAGCGCCGAGACCAGCGTCAGCGCGGTGACGAACACCCACTGCACCATCGCGGTGCGCACGCCGATGTCGCGTACCCGCGCGGCCCGGGAGACGAACTCCCGCGACTCGTCCGCCGGCCGCCCGAACAGCTTGACCAGTGTCGCCCCGGGTGCGGAGAACCGTTCGGTCATCTGGTTGCCCATCGCCGCGTTGTGATCCGCCGCCTCCCGCTCGAGCTGTGCCAGCCGCCGCCCGATCCGGCGCGCAGGCACCACGAACACCGGCAGCAGCGCCAGCGCGAGCAGCGTGACCTGCCAGGAGAGCGTGAGCATCACGCCCAGGGCCAGCGCGAGCGTGACGACGTTGCCCACCACTCCGGACAGGGTGTCGCTGAACGCCCGCTGCGCTCCGATGACGTCGTTGTTCAGCCTGCTCACCAGCGCGCCCGTGCGGGTGCGCGTGAAGAACGCCACCGGCATGCGCTGGACGTGCGCGAACACCGCCGCGCGCAGGTCAAGGATCAACCCTTCACCGATCTGCGCCGAGAACCACCGCGCGGCCACACCCACCCCGGCCTCGGCGACGGCGATGACCGCGATCAGCACGGCGATCCCGATCACTCTGCCCGGCGGCCCACCGGTGTCGATCGCATCGACCACCCGGCCGGCCAGCACCGGTGTCGCGACCGCCAGCACGGCCCCGACGACGCTCAGCACGAGGAACACCGCGAGCGGCCGCCGGTGCGGGCGGGCGAACCCGGCGATGCGGCGCAGCGTCGCCGCGGAGAACGGCCGGGCCTCGTCCCGTGCGTGCATCGCCTGGTACAGCGAGTGCCACGCCTGCATCTCCATGCTCATCGATCGTCTCCCGGTCCCTGGGTCGGTGTGGTGGCGGCAGTGTGGCGCGCAGCACCGACAATTCCGGGGAACGACGCTAGAACCTCGACAATGCTTGAGGTCAACCTCGGCAGTGCTCGCCGCTCGGCAGGAATGCCACGATGTCGCCGGCGAGGAGCGGGAGCTCGGGGTCGGACGTCGAGTGCGAAGCCGCTCCGACCTCCGTGACCACCGCCACCGCCGACCCGTCGAGCCTGAGTCCCACAGCGGCTGCCGCGGCACGCAGCGTGGCTGCCCGCACGGTCCGCGGGCCCGTGTCCACCGAGGTCGCGAGCGCCCCGAAGCACCGGACCTGCACCACCGGCGGCCGACGGGTCCTGGCTTCCTCGTACTCGGCCGGAGTGTTGACGTTGACGAGCGACTCCAGGTGCGGGTCTGCCGCGGCGAGCTCGGCGTCCGCGAGCAGGGCGGACCGGTCCAACGTCAGCACGCGACACCGTTCGAACAGCGTCTGCGCGCGGAACGTGCCGCTGTCGAGGAGCTCGGCGACGCGCGGGGCCAGGCTCGTGCGATAGGCGGCGGCGAGCGGCTGGGCATGGCCCCGCGCCAGCGGCAGCGCCACCTCGAGCGCCGCGTCCGCCCGGATCTCGCGCACCAGGCGGCGGACGAAGGCGGGATGCATCAGCGGCAGGTCGACGGCACAGACCGCCGCCACCGCCACGCGCCCGGCCGCGGCGGCCAGACCCGTCGCGATGCCCTGTAAAGGCCCGCGGCCGGCCACCGGGTCGTCAACGACCTGCACCCGCGGCGGGAGGCCGGGCAGCGCCTGCCCCGGGGCCCGTACCACGAGGACGGGCCCGTCGACCGCCCGGGTGATCATCCCCGCCGTTCGGTGCAGCAGTGTTGATCCGTGCCACTCCAGCGCTGCCTTGGCGCTGCCCATCCGTACCGAGCGGCCGCCGACGAGGACGATGCCGGCCACGAGTGGGCTACTGTCGGTCACCCCGATGGTTGTACGCGGCTGTCGAGGTCGACGACCAGTCCGGGCCGGGTAACCGGCGACACCATCCACGTCGGACTGCGGAAGCGGGCGGGCGGGTACCGCACGTCGGTGGGTGCGGGCCCGCCGGACGAGCGAGGGCCGGACGAGCGAGGGGGCAGGTTGAGCACGACGCAGGCCCGACCGCGTGGCCGCAGTGCCGCGATCGCGGACGGCTTGATCTTCACCGCGCGATGGAGCGTCCGGCTCAGTCTCATCGGGATCGGGCTCGCGCTGCTCTGGTGGGTGATCGCCCGGCTGTGGGTGATCGTCATGCCGGTGCTGTTGGCGCTGTTGCTCGCAAGCGTGCTGGCGCCTCCGGCCCGCCGCCTGCGCAACCGCGGCGCGCCCGCGGCACTGGCGGCCGCCACCGTCGTCCTCGGCCTGCTGGTGCTGCTGGGCCTGGTGGTCTTCTTCATGGCACGGTCGATCACCGGTGGGTTCGGCGAGATCGCCGACAGCGCCGTGAAGGGGCTCCAGTCGATCCAGGACTGGATCGCCGGCCCACCGCTCAACATCGGCTCCACGCAGTTCAACGCCCTGCTCGATCAGGTCACGACCCGGCTGCAGAACAGCGTGACCGCCATCGCCTCGAGCGTGCTCACCGGGGTGGGCACGCTCGCCGGGCTCGTGACGACCGCCCTGCTCGCGGTCGTGCTCGCCTTCCTCTTCGTCAAGGACGGCGACCGGTTCCTGCCCTGGGTGCGCCGCATCGCCGGGCCCCGCGCCGGCGGCCACCTGACCGTGGTGTCGAGCCGGGTCTGGGACGCCCTCGGCGGCTTCATCCGGGCCCAGGTGCTCGTCAGCCTGGTCGACGGGTTCTTCATCGGGCTCGGGCTCGTCATCGTCGGCGTGCCGCTGGCCCTGCCGCTGGCCGTGCTGACCTTCTTCGGCGGGTTCATCCCGATCGTCGGGGCACTGATCGCCGGCGTGCTGTCGGTGCTCGTCGCGCTGGTCAGCAACGGGTTCACCGCCGCACTGATCGTGCTCGGCATCGTGCTGCTCGTGCAGCAGCTCGAGGGGAACGTCATGCAGCCGATCCTGCAGGGCAAGAGCCTTCAGCTGCACGCGGCGGTGGTGCTGCTCGCGGTGACCGCGGGCGGCACGCTCTTCGGCATCGGGGGTGCCTTCCTCGCCGTTCCGGTGACGGCGGCGGTGGTGGCCTTGCTCCGCTACCTGCTCGAACAGATCGACAAGACGTCGGAGGACGACGAGACCGACGCTCCGGCCGATCCCGAGGCCGCCGTGGCGGCGGACGTGGCGCCCGCCCCGGACCCGGAGCGGGAGGCGGCGGCCGAGCAGCGGGCCGCCCCCGTCGCCTGGGTGAGCCGGCTCCGACGCCGGTAGCGCGCCTTCCGGGGCGAGGTGCCGGCTCGGACGCAGCGCCGATGCGCCCAGGAGCCCACCCGTCCGGGGGCCGCGCGGAGGCAGCACCGCGCGCCTTCCGTGCTGCCGCACGCCCGGTCCGACGCTCACACTCGTGTCGCAGCGAGTGCGGCGGTTGCCCGAGATGGGCGGGCTGCGACGCCGCCCGCGACCACCGAGCCGCCGGGCAGCCCGTCCGCACCAGCGATCGGCTCCCCGATGGTGCAGGATGACCGATCGTGCGTGTCCACCTCGGCTCCGATCACGCGGGCTTCGAGCTCAAGGCCCACCTGATCGCCCACCTCATCAGTCTGGGTCACGAACCGGTCGACGTCGGCCCCCCGGCCTACGACCCGGCCGACGACTACCCGCCCTACTGCGTCGCCGCGGCCCAGGCGGTCCTCGACGACCCCGGCAGCCTCGGCATCGTGATCGGCGGATCCGGCAACGGGGAGCAGATCGCGGCGAACAAGGTCCCGGGCATCCGGTGCGCGCTGGCCTGGAGCATCGACACCGCGACGCTGGGCCGTCAGCACAACGACGCCCAGGTCGTCGCCATCGGTGCGCGCATGCACAGCCTGGCGGACGCGGCCGCACTCGCCGAGGCGTTCGTGTCGACGCCGTTCTCCCACGACCCACGCCACCAGCGGCGCATCGACATGGTCGCCGACTACGAACGAACTGGCACCCCGCCGCCGCTGCCCGGCGGCAGGGACTGATGCCCGAAGGCCACACCCTCCATCGGCTCGCCGCCCTGCACACCCGCCGCTACGTCGGACGGCCGGTTGCGGTGTCCAGCCCGCAGGGTCGTTTCGCGACGAACGCGGAGCTCGTCGACGGGCGGGTGCTCGAGTCGGCGGAGGCGCGCGGCAAGCACCTCTTCCACCACTACGGACCGGACGCCGTCGTGCACGTTCATCTGGGCCTGTACGGGAGGTTCTCCGACGACCGGCTGCCGGCCGCGGAGCCCCGGGGCCAGGTGCGGATGCGGATGATCGGCGAGACGCACTACGCGGACCTGCGCGGCCCCGCCGCCTGCGGGTTGCTCACCGACGCCGAGGTCGACCTCATCCACGCGCGTCTCGGCGCGGACCCGCTGCGCGACGACGCCGACCCGGACCGCGCCTGGGCCCGGATCTCCCGCTCCCGGGCACCGCTGGCGACGTTGCTCATGGATCAGTCCGTGATCGCCGGAGTGGGCAACATCTACCGCGCGGAGGCGCTGTTCCGTCAAGGGCTCGACCCGCAGCTGCCCGGCCACCGGCTGACGCGCGCGTGCTGGGTCGAGCTCTGGGCCGACCTGGTCGACCTGCTGCAGGACGGGTTCCGCCGCGGAAAGATCGAGACGTTGCGGCCCGAACACGACCCCCGGCTGGTGCACGGCGCCGACCCGGGCGCCAGGGCGTCGTACGTCTACAAACGCACCGGCGAGCCCTGCCTCGTCTGCGGCACGCCCGTCGCGCATGCCCGGCACCTGGCTCGCAACCTGTTCTGGTGCCCGGTGTGCCAGGCGCCGGAGCGG
>JAEUJO010000212.1 GCA_016794615.1 Pseudonocardia sp.
GTGATTCGGTGACTTCCATGACCGTCACCGACCCTACATTTTACCGTTCCGCCGCTGCGGCGGCGGCCGCGCCGCGCGAGCGGCTGGCCTATGTCGTCGCGTTCGACCGTGCCGCGGAGCGGCCGGACGCGCTCACCGTCATCGACGTGGACGAGAAGTCGGCGACCTACGGTCAGCTCGTCGGCTGGGCGGACATGCCGACCCGCGGCGACGAGCTGCACCATTTCGGCTGGAACGCCTGCAGCAGCGCGCTCAAGCACGAGGGCCACGACATGCACGGGCTCGAGCGGCGCTACCTGCTCCTGCCCGGGCTGCGCAGCAGCAACGTCCACGTCTACGACACGCAACCCGACCCGCGCTCACCGCAGCTACGCAAGACGATCGACGCGAAGGAGCTGGCCGCGAACGCCGGGTACTCGCGTCCGCACACCCTGCACTGCGGCCCGGACGGGATCTTCCTGTCCTGCCTCGGGGGGGCCGACGGCAACGAGGGTCCGGGCGGGATCGCGCTGCTGGACCACACCACGTTCGACGTGCTGCGCGCCTGGGAGACCGACCGCGGCCCGCAGTACCTGGCCTACGACGCCTGGTGGCACCTCAACCAGAACGTCGCGATCACAAGTGAGTGGGGCACCCCGTCGATGATCGAGGACGGGATCGTGCCTGAGCTGCTGCTGGGCCAGAAGTACGGGCACGCGCTGCACTTCTGGGACCTCGCCGACGGCCGGCACCTGCAGACCGTCGACCTCGGCGCGCAGCACCAGATGGTGCTGGAGTTGCGGCCGAGCCACGACCCGGAGGCGACGTGGGGTTTCGTCGGCGTCGTCGTGTCGACCGAGGACCTGTCGGCGTCGATCTGGCGCTGGCACCGCGACGGCGACACGTGGACGGCGGACAAGGTCATCACGATCCCGGCCGAGCCGGCCGATCCGGAACTGCTGCCGGCGGCGCTGCAGCCCTTCGGTGCCGTGCCGCCGCTGGTCACCGACATCAACCTGTCCGTCGACGACCGCATGCTCTACGTCTCCTGCTGGGGGACCGGCGAGCTCAAGCAGTACGACGTGACGGACCCGGCACACCCGCGCGAGGTGGGGTCCGTCCGTCTCGGCGGGATCGTCGGGCGGGTCACCCACCCCGCGGCGCCCGAGGAACGGCTGGCGGGCGGCCCGCAGATGGTGGAGGTGAGCCGGGACGGCGACCGCGTCTACGTCACGAACTCGCTCTACGGCGCTTGGGACGATCAGTTCTACCCGGACGGCGCCGGTGCCTGGATGGCGAAGATCGACGCCAACCCGGCGGGCGGGATGAGCATCGACGAGCGGTTCTTCCCGCACGGCGGCGACTTCCGCGGCCTGCGGGCGCACCAGGTGCGGCTGCAGGGCGGAGACGCCTCGTCGGACTCCTACTGCTACCGCTGAGAGGCACACGCACCCGCCGCCCGCGGCCGGTACCACCGCGGGTGGCGTGCTACTCCGCCGCCAGCACGGCCGCAGGCGGCGTCCGCACCGCCCGCGCCGCCGGGATCGCCGCGGCGATCAACGCCCCCGCGACCAGGCCGGGGCCGATGACGAGCAGCAACGGCACCGGAACGGCGACGTCACCCCCCACTCCGGTCGACGTCGCGACCTCCCACCACACCACCCGCGCCACCCCGAGGCCGACCGGCACGCCGACGAGCACGGCGGGCAGCACCGTGGCCAGGGCCGCGACCGCCAACGTCGCCCGCATCTGGGCCGGGGTCGCGCCGAGCACGGTCAGCACGGCGAGGTCGCGCGCATGCCGGCGGCCGGCGGCGAGCAGCACGTGGCCCACCGCCGCCCCGCCCACCACGGCCAGCACGATCGCCAGCACGTCGGGCAGCATCAGCAGATCGCGGAGGTTGCGGATCTCGGGCGGGGTCGGGGCGCCGTGCACCTCCAGCCGCGACGACAGCTCGCGGACCAGGAACCCGGCCCGGCCGGGTGTGGCGAGCACGTTGGCATTGACCTTCTGCTTCGCGCCGACCGCGAGCACCGGCAACTGCTTGCGGACGACGACGCCGCCCTCGCCGAGGGGGTCGTCGAGGCCGCCGCGGTACACGACGATGCCGGTGACGCGCAGCGGTACCGCAGGCCCCTTCACCGGTCGGACCACAACGGTGTCGCCGACGCCGACGCCGAGCCGGTGGGCCATGCGTGGCTGCAGTGCGATCTCGCCGAGCGCTGCGGCCGGGCGGCCCGCGACGGTCTCGACCGGCAGGGAGCCCTTCCGGTGCTCGACCGACAGCAGCTGCAGGGGCGCCGTGTCGTCGCCGAAGGTCACCGGGACCGTGATGACGAGGTCCAGCGCGGCCACCCGGCGATCCGCGACCAACTCGGCCACGTCGGGCTCACGGGCGTCGACGATCGTGAGGTCACTGGTCAGGCCGTAGCGCGCCGGAGTGTCGACGAGCCGGCGCAGGCTCGCCTGGAACGTCACGGTCGCGACGATCGCCATCACGGCCAGGCCGAGCCCGACGCCGGTCGCGGCGGCCCGGATTCCGCCCACGGACCTCGGGCCGCGCCAGGCCAGACCAGCACCGGTCAGCACCGCGGGCCAGCGGCCGAGCGGGCTGTGACCGGCCGTCGGCATCGGCGGAACGGGCCGGCGTGGGCGCGCGACGACGGCGGCCGCGATGGCCGTCATCGCACCGAACAGCAGCGCGATCACGACACCGCCGCCCAGCGCGACCGCCCACGGCGGCCGAAACCCCGGAGCGGGCTCGAACTGGGCCTGGCTGCCCAGAGGCTCGATCCGTCCGGAGGCCAGCGCGATCACGGCAGCGGCGGTACCGGCGGCGAGCGCTCCCACCCCACCCGCCAGCACCCGCGCCACCGCGCGCTCGACCAGAGTCATCCCGAGCGCGCGCTCGATGCGCTGGACGTGGCGGCGGCCGCCGTGGTGGCGCAGCAGCCCCTGGGCGACGATCAGCAGGCCGCCCAGCCCGACGACGACACCGAACACGACCAGGCCCGCGAGCAGGACCGCCTGTGCAGCGCGTACGGTCGGGTCGACCCCCGTGGTCGGGAAGTACGGGTCAGGTCGCATGAGGCCGTCCAGCGGCGAGTGGTAGGGGTCGGCGACATAGGCGGCGACCAACGCCGCGGCGAAGGCGTCCCGGCTCGCCGGGTCCGTGGACCGCAGCCGGACGAACACGCCACGGGACGAGACGTCGGAGGCGTGCACGCGGGCGAACGCCGGGGTCACGGACACGTCGGTGGCAGGCTCGGCCCAGGTCGGGGCGCGGGTGATACCGACCACCCGCACCCGCGCGAACCCGCCGTCGGGCTGCCCGAAGCCCTGCGAGAATCGCGCGATCTCCCGGGCCAGCAGCAGGCGCAGGATGATCTCGTCGCCGACGTGGAGGCCCAGGTCCGCGGCGGCGGGTTCGCTGACGAGAATCTCGTCGGCGGTCTCGGCGGCGGGCGCCCGGCCCTTGATCACAACCGGCTCGGCCAGGCCGGGCGGATGGTCAGGGCCGCCGCTGAGCGACACGAACCGGACCGCCGGGGTGTTGATCTGAGCGACCCACACGACCGGTGTCCAGCTCTCGGTGACGCCCGGCATCGTCGGGACCCGGTCGAAGACGGTGCTGTGCGCCGCAGGCAGCATGACCTGCGCGTCCGCCATGCCGACCGCCGCGCTGAGCCGCTCATAGGCGGTCAACGTCCGGTCCGCGACGGCCACGGTGCCCAGCACGGCCCCGCCGGCCAGCCCGAACAGCAGCCCGAGCGCGACCAGGCTCCGCCATCGCGTGCGCAGTTCGGCGCGGGCAACCAGGCCGACCGCGCCGAGCGGGCCGCCGGTCATCTAGTCCCCCACCGGCAGCGGCCTGCGCACCGGTGCGACGCGAGGTACCGGCGCGCGGCCGACGACGACCGTGCCGTGGCCCGGCGCCGCACGCCACGTGATCTCCCCGCCCAGTGCCCCGATCCGGTCCGCCATGTTCGACAACCCCGCACCCACGGGGGTGCCCGCCGGGTCGAAGCCGGGACCGGTGTCGGCGATCTCGAACCGCAGCTCCCCGGGCACGGCCTGCATCGTGATCGTCACGCTCGCCCCCGGCGCGTGCTTCGCGGTGTTTGCCAGCGCCTCGAGACAGCAGAAGTAGACCGCGGCCTCCACCTGCTCCGGGTGGCGACCCAGACCCGCCGCGGAGACCGTGACGGCGAGTGGGCTGCGCTTCGCCGCGGCCCGTAGCGCCTCCTCCAGGCCGGAGTCGCGCAGCAGCGGCGGGTAGATCCCGTGCGCCAGGTCGCGCAGCGAGCCGATCGACTCGCGGACGCCGCGGTCGAGCTCGTCGAGCAGCTCGACGTCCGCGGGCGAGACGCACGTGGCAAGGCTGTCGCGCACCAGCCGGATGCCGACCGCCAGCGCGACGAGGTGTTGCTGAGCGCCGTCGTGCAGGTCGCGCTCGATCCGCTTGCGCTCGGCGTCCGCCGTGGTCACCAGCCGGCGGCGGGACGCCTGCAGGTCCGCGTTCGCCCGCCGCAAGTCGGCCAGCGTCGCCTGCAGCGCCTCGTCGAGGCTGCGGTTGCGCAGCACGATCGCCAGCCGGCGGGCGACCTCGGCGAGCGCCCGGTCGTCCGCGGTGGTGAACGGCAGTGCGTCCGGCGGTCGCTCGATGACCACCAGTGCCAGCACGCTGCCGCCGTGCAGGGCAGGGGCGAACCGCAGCTGCCGGTCGGCCAACGGGCCCGCGTTCTCGTGGCCGTCGAGCAGGCGGGGCAACCACAGCCGTAGCCAGCCCGGCCCGGCGACACCCGCCCGGCGCAGCATGCCCAGCTCAGCGGGGTCGAGCGGTGGCGGGACGGGGTCGGTTTCGGGGTCCAGCGCGCTCGGCACGACGAGCGTGCGGCGAAGGCCCGGGTCCGCGCGGCCTTCCCAGGTGGAGCTCGGCGCCGTCGCCGGGTCGTCGAGACCGGTCCAGACCTCTACCCGGGACAGCTGCCAGGCGCGGCGCATCGACTCGGCGAGGGTGCGCAGCAGGTCGTCGACCGGGCTGCCGCGCCCGGCGTTCTCGGCGAAGTCGGCGAGCAGCTCGTCCGGGGAGCGGCGCACCGCGTGCATCAGCGCGCGGGTCCGGCGCGCGGCCCGGCGGGCGAACGGGCCCGCGCAGGCCGCTGCGACGACGACCGCCGCCGCGGCGGGCCCGACGACCAGGCGCTCGGCCCCCGCCGGGAGCCGGCCGAGCAGGAGCAGCAGCGTGATCAGACCGAGCAGGATCGCTGCTCCGACCGCCGCCACGGAGACGGCCGTGACCAGCACTCCCGTGCTCGACCGGCGGGCCTGCGCACTCCACCCGGCCGCGAGCCCGGCGAGCACGGCGACGGTCGCGAACGCTCCGACCGGACCGGGGGCGGGAGCGGCGCCGAGGAACCCGATCGCGGAGCCGAGCACGACGATCACGGTGGCGACGAGGAGCCCCGCCACCAGCAGCGCCAGGCGACCGCGCCGGCCGGGCCGGTCGTTGACCATGCTCATCGCGCTCCTCTCCGTTCGCTGCGCTCGCTCATCGGGTACCCCCGCCGCCCTCGGTGGAGGCCGTGTCCCCGGGATCGGCCCGTCTGGCGAGGCGGGTGCGCCGCCCGGTCAGAACGTCCACCCAGAGCGGGCCCGCCGGTGCCACGATCGACTCCGCCGCCGGCCCGAGATCGTCGTCCGCGTCCTCGACCACGCAGCCGTCACGCATCCGGACGATCCGCTGCGCCCCCGCGGCGACATCCCTGTTGTGGGTGACCATGAGGATCGTCTGGCCCGTGTCGTGCAGCCGGTGGAACAGGTCGAGCACCTCGGCGGCGCCCGCGGAGTCCAGCGCGCCTGTCGGCTCGTCCGCGAGCAGCAGCGTCGGGCGGTTCGCCAGCGCCCGCGCGATCGCCACGCGCTGGCGCTGGCCGCCCGACAGCGCGTCCGGCGGCTCCGCGGCGCGGTCGAGCAGGCCGAGCATGTCCAGCAGGTCGCGGGCGCGGGCCGTCGCCTCCGCCGGCCGCGCGCCGGCGATCAGTGCGGCCAGCGCCACGTTCTCCAGGGCCGACAGGTGCTCGATCAGGTGGAAGAACTGGAACACCAGGCCGACGTGGCGGCGGCGCAGCCGGGCGAGCTTGGTGCTGCTGAGCTCCTCGGTGCGGACGCCCGCGACGGCGACGGTGCCCTCGTCCGCCCGGTCCAACCCCGCGACGAGGTGCAGGAGGGTCGACTTGCCGCTGCCCGACGGGCCCATGAGCGCGACGAACTCACCCGCGCGCACCGTGAGGTCCGCTCCGCGCAGCGCGCGCACGGGCGGCGCCCCGTAGGTCTTGCGCAGACCCCGGACGACGAGGTGGGGCACGCCGGGGTCGGGCGGCGGCTGGTCGGCCATTGATGCAGCGTAGGCGCGGACCCCGTCAGGAATCGCCGCCCGGCACGCACAGGACCGGCCGATCCGACAGCTGCAGGAGCTTGTGGGGGACCGAACCGAGCAACAGGCCGCGCAGCGGGCTCTCGTTCCACGTCCCGACGACGATCACCTCGGCGTCCTGCTCGTCCGCGACGGCGACCAGGGCCGGGGCGGGCCGGTCCTCGACGATCTTCACCACCGCGCGCACACCGGCGGCCTCCGCGGCGGCGACCGCCGGACCGGTCACCCGCTCGTCGAACTCCTCGATCGCCTCCCGGGCCTCACCCACCTCCTCGCCGACCCGGCCTGCCGGCTCGATCCCGTGCACCAGCACGAGGGGGACGTCGAGCACCCGGGCGATCCGGATCGCGACCGCCAGGGCGCGCTGCGCACCCGGCGAGGTGTCGAGGCCGAGGACGACGCTCTTGCCGCTCCCGTCACGCGCGCTCATCGGATCGCCGCCGGTGCGCCGGTCGCCGGGTCGTCGGGTGCGGGGTCGCCGGTCCCGGGATCGGGTGCCACGCCGGTGCGCTCCTTCCAGAAGGTCGCGTCGTGCAGCCACCAGCCGATCATGATCACGATGCCGATGAGGAAGATCGCGATGCCGATCACCAGCGGCGGCCCGAAGCCGAACCATGCTGTGCCCGTCGACGACGCCGCGGGGTCGTTGAGGTCGATCACCGAGCGGACCAGCAGCCAGAGCAGCAGAACCGCCCCGATCACCGGTCCGACACCGATGAGCAGCAGGTTCTTCAGGCTGTGCCGCAGCTGCCTGCGGTAGTAGATGGCGCAGGCGAGGCCCGTGAGGGCGTAGTAGAAGGCGATGAGCAGCGACAGCGCGGTGAGCGAGTCGAGCAGCGCGTTCTCGCTGATGATGTTGGCCAGCACGTACCAGGCAGACGCGATGCCGGCGACGAGCCAGGTCGAGACGTCCGGGGTCTGGAAGCGCGGGTGGATCCGCGCCAGCCTGCGCGGCAGTGCGGCCCGCCGCGCCATCGACAGCCCGGTGCGGGAGGCGGGGATGATCGTCGTCTGGGTCGACGCGAGCGCGGAGGTCGCGACGGACAGCAGCAGCACCCAGTCCCAGCCGCCGAGCACCTCGTGGCCGAGCACCGCGAAGATCTGCTCCGCCTGGTCCTCGTTCTCAGTCAGGAACTCCGTGCCCGCGTACGCCACCACCGCGTAGGCCACCGACAGGTAGGTCACGAGCAGCACGACCGTCGAGAAGATCCCGGCTCTGCCCGGCGCCGACGCGGAGTCTTCGGTCTCCTCGGTGAGGTTGACCGCCGACTCCCAGCCCCAGTAGGTGAACACGCCCAGCAGCAGGCCCGCCGTGAGGGGCGCCCCGCCTGCGCCGAACGGGTTGAGCCAGGTGATCGACGGGGTGATCGCCGCGAGCGAGCTGGTGCCGGCGACCGTGCGCCAGATCGCCACGCCCGCGAACACCAGCAGCGACACCACCTGCAGCAGGATCAGCCCGTTCTGCAGGTGCGCGGAGGTCTCGGTGCCGATCACGCAGACCGCGGTCATCGCGATGATCACGACGACCGTCAGTGCGATGACCAGCGCGGCGTTCCCCGCGAGCGAATCCAGCCCGACCGTCAGCAGCCCGAACCGGACCGCGGTGTCGGCCAGGGAACCGACGACCAGTACCCCGGTCATCGAGATCGCCCAGCCGCCGATCCAGCCGAACCACGGGCCCATGGCCCGGGTGACCCAGGAGAACGTCGTGCCGCAGTCCTGGTCGGCCTTGTTGAGGTAGTAGAACGCCGAGGCGATGAGCAGCATCGGCACGAACGAAGCCAGCAGAACACCGGGCGCGTAGATCCCGACGAGCGCGACGATCGGGCCGATCACCGCGGCCAGCGAGTACGCGGGCGACGTGGAGGCGAGGCCGATCACCAGGGCGTCGACGAACGAGATGGCGCCGTGCTTGAGCTCCGCCTCCGGGGCGGTGCGCCCCGCGGGTACCGAGGGGTCCGCACTCGCCATGGGGGTCTTTATCCCAGTTTGACCATTCACCGACAAGGCGTCCTCGGCTACGTTCCGATCATCCGTTTGCCGGACGCCTGACCCGGAGCGTCCGGTGCGCGTGCTCGGCGTCGGGTTGCCGGTACTGTCCCTCGCCCCACCCAGCATCGGCGGCCGCGGAGGGCAGGGCTGCGGCATGACGGCGCCGCTCGGGGTGCGGTGCTGCCGCCAGGGTGGTGATCGGTGATCCGCTGGCCCGACTCCGCGCCCAGCTACCGCACCGGACGCCGTGTTCACTCGGTCTGGCGGCGCCACCACGGGCGACCCGGACGGTCGGTGCGCGCGACGTCGGCGGCGGCGGCGCGACGCTCGGCTGCCTGGCGGTCGCGCAGGGCGGCGCTGTCGGTGTGCCAGCGGGCCACGACGGTCTCGACGTCCACGGGCGCGACGGGCACCGTGGGACCCACCGGCGCCCGCAGCCATTCCGCGATCCGCCGGTTGAGCTCGCGGACGAGGCTCCGGACGGACTGCTCGTCCGGCAGGCCGGCGACGGTGTCGGGCAGCCGCTCGATCTCACGCCGTAGCTGCAGCGGGGTGGGCAGCAGCGGCTCGATCGAGAGGCCCTCTCTGCGCAGGTAGCCCTTCAGCCACCAGTTCTCGTCGTCCGGGCCGTCGAGGCCCGGCAGCGGTTTGCCGTTGCCCGGCAGGTCGTCGAACTCGCCGCGCTCCTGGGCCAAGCGGATCTGCCGCTCGACGAACGTCTCGTGCCCGGGCACGACGCCGTCGCTG
>JAEUJO010000235.1 GCA_016794615.1 Pseudonocardia sp.
AGCTGGACCTGGGAGCCGGTCAGGCAGGGACGACGGCGGCGATCTCGGCCGCGGCGTCCGGGCCGTAGGCCTCACCCACGCGCTCCAGCGCGTCGGCCCGGTCCCACGTCCAGTCCTGGGGGCCGTCGGTCTCCAGGACGAGGACCGCGATCAGCGCGCCGAGCTGCGCGGCCCGCTCCAGCGACAGCCCGCCGTCGACGCCGGCGAGGAAGCCCGCCCGGAAGCCGTCCCCGACCCCGGTGGGGTCGACCAGCCGGGTCGCGGGCACCGCGCCGACCTTGAGGGCGGCGCCGTCCCGACCGGCGATCTCGACGCCCTTCTCGCTGTGCGTGGTGATCCGGATGTCGACGCGCTGCGCGACGTCGGCCTCGGTCCAGCCGGTCTTCTGCAGCAGCAGCTCCCACTCGTAGTCGTTGCTGAGCAGGTACCGGGCACCGTCGACGAGGCGACGGATCGCCGGGCCCTCCATGCGGGCCAGCTGCTGCGACGGGTCTGCGGCGAACGGGATCCCCAGCTCACGGCACTGGTCGGTGTGCCGCAGCATGCCATCGGGGTCGTTCGCGCCGATCAGCACGAGGTCCACGCCACGCTCCGCGACGGGCCTCAGGTCGATCTCGCGAGCCCGGGCCATCGCGCCGGCGTAGAACGACGCGATCTGGCGCATGTCGTTGTCCGTGGTGCACATGAACCGGGCGGTCTGCACGTCGTCGCAGACCAGCACGCCGGAGCAGTCGACGCCGTGGTCGGTGAGCCAGGTGCGGTACTCGGCGAAGTCGGCGCCCACGGCACCGACGAGGAGGGGGGCGTGCCCGAGCACGCCGAGCGCGTGAGCGATGTTGCCGGCGACGCCACCACGCTTGATGACGAGGTCGTCGACGAGGAAGGACAGCGAGACGCGGTCGATCTGGTCGGCGAGAAACTGGTCTGCGAACCGGCCCGGGAAGTGTGTCAGGTGGTCGGTCGCGATGGACCCCGTCACGGCGATAGGCACGGGACGTCAGCCTACCGGGTGGCACACACCCGGAGACCGGAACGTGACGGGCCCCGGCCGCCCCACACAGGCGTCATGGCGACACCGGGCCCGTCCCGGCGGGTTTGCTCAGTTGAACGAGTCGCCGCAGGCGCACGAGCCGCCCGCGTTCGGGTTGTCGATCGTGAAACCCTGCTTCTCGATGGTGTCGACGAAGTCGATCACCGCTCCCTGCAGGTACGGCGCGCTCATCCGGTCCACGCCCACGCGCAGGCCCTGGAAGTCCCGGAACAGGTCGCCGTCCAGCTCACGGTCGTCGAAGAACAGCTGGTAGCGCAGGCCGGCACAGCCCCCGGGCTGCACGGCGATGCGCAGGTGCATGTCGTCGCGGCCCTCCTGCTCGAGCAGGGTGCGGGCCTTGATCGCGGCCTCGTCCGTGAGCTCGACGCCGTGGGTCTCTGCGGGCGCCGCGGCCCCGGGCTCGACGGTGTTCTCGACGGTCATGGCTCTCCCAACTACGCGCGGTCCCCGGTCTGTCACCGCCGGCCTGTCGGCGGGACGGGCTCTCCGGGGTTGCTCGCGTCCCATGATAGGCCCGGGGACCGGCAGAAGACGGGGGCACGGCACCGGTGATACCGCCCACCCGCGATCCGAGCCGGTGGGCGGCTCCTGCGGCACCGGAACCGGCGCCGACCCCGCCGTGATCGGACGGAGACCGATTCGTCCCGTCCGGCGGGCCCGTGGACGTGCGACGGCCCGTTACGCTGGTACGCGTGAGTCTGCTGCGCCGCTCCCCGTCGCCCACCGGCTCGTCGACCGGGAAGGCCGCCGAGGCCGCCGAGGCGCAACCGGCGGCCGAGTCCGTCCGGGTCGCGGGCGGCACCGCGGCGAAGGGCCGGCCGACCCCGAAGCGCCGGGAGGCCGAGAACCGCCGCCGCGGTCCCGCACCCGCTCCTCCGAAGACCCAGCGCGAGGCGGCCAAGTTCGCGAAGGCGAACCGTCCGCCCAAGGAGGAGCAGCGGGAGCAGCGCCGGCGCGAGGCCGAGCGGCGGCGGGCCGGGCTGGCCCGCGGCGAGGACAAGTACCTGCCGCCCCGCGACCGCGGCCCGGTGCGGGCCTACGTCCGGGACGTCGTCGACTCCCGGCCGCACCTCCTCGGGCTTTTCATGCCGCTCGCGCTGGTGGTCGTCGCCTCGGTGCTCGTGCCGGTGCCCGCCGTGCAGCAGTACATGAGCATGTTCAGCCTCGTGATGCTGATGGTGATGATCGCCGAGGGCGTCTACCTCGGGCTGAGCACCACGACGAGGGTGCGCGGGAAGTTCCCGGACGAGAACGTGAGCGCACTGGGCACCGGCTGGTACACGTTCACCCGGGCGACGCAGCCGCGGCGGCTGCGGATGCCGAAGCCGCGGGTCGAGCGCGGGGCGAACCCGTAGCCGTTCTCATCCTGGGCGGAACCCGGTCGGGGAAGTCGGGGTACGCCGAGGGCCTGCTTCCCCCGGACGCGCCGGTGCGCTACCTGGCGACCGCGCGGCGACGGCCCGGTGACGCCGAGTGGGATGCGCGGATCGCGGCGCACCGTGCCCGCCGGCCCTCCTGCTGGACGACGGTGGAGGAACCGGACGTGCCGTCCCTCCTGCGCGCCGCCGAGCCCGGCGCCCCGTTGCTCGTCGACGATCTCGCCACCTGGCTGACGGGCGTGCTCGACGACGCGCGGGCATGGGAGCGGACCGACGTGCCCGCCGTGGTCGGCGAACGCGTCGCCGCGCTCGTCGACGCCGTCGGGTCCTGCCGGGGACGGGCGGTGCTCGTGTCTGCGGAGGTCGGGCTGGGCGTGGTGCCGTCGACACGCGCGGGCCGGATGTTCCGGGACGAGCTGGGTGCCCTCAACGCCGCGCTGGCCGCGGTGTGCGACGAGGTGCTGCTGCTCGTGGCCGGGCTGGCCCTCCGGCTGAAGTAGCACCGGACCGCGCTCGCACAGGCGGCGGCGGATGTAGCGAAAGCGGCGTTCGGTGCGTTCAGTGCACCCAAAGCCGCTTTCGCTACATGAGGGCGCGCGCCGGCGCCCCGGCGGCGCTTCCACGGTGGCGCGCGCCAGGATGGAGGCCGTGCACCCGATCCCCTCGCCCGACGCGGCGGCCCGCCGCGCCGCGATCGCCCGGTTCGACGAGCTGGCGGTGCCCACCGGCGCGCTGGGCCGGCTCGCCGAGCTGGGGTGTTGGCTCGCGGCCGTGCAGGGGGCCTGCCCGCCGCGGCCCCCCGCCCGCCCGCGGGTCGTGCTCGTGGCCGCCGACCACGGCGTCGCCGCCGCAGGGGTCTCCGCCTACCCGTCGTCCGTCACGGCCCGCCGGGTGATCGGGGCGCGGGAGCGCACCACGCCGGTCGCGGTGCTCGCGCTGGGCGCCGGGGTGTCGCTGCGGGTCGTCGACGTGGCCGTCGACCACTCCCTCGACGCCCCCGCCCCGGACGGCCCGCCGGCGCCGGATCCCCGCTACCGCGTCGGCGCCGGCACGGGCCGGATCGACCGGACGGACGCGCTGACCGGCGACGAGACCGAACGTGCCGTCGACGTCGGGCGGGCACTCGTGGACGACGAGGTCGACGCCGGGGCGGACCTGCTCGTGCCCGGCGCGATCGGGGTCGGTGCCACGACCCCGGCGTCGGTGCTGGTCGCCGCGATCACGGGTGCGGAACCGGTGGCCGTCGTCGGGCGCGGGAGCGGGATCGACGACGAGACGTGGATGCGCAAGGCCGCGGCGATCCGGGACGCCCTGCGCCGCGCCCGGCCGCACGCCCGCGACCCCCTCGCCCTGCTGCGCGTCGCGGGCGGGGCCGACCTCGCGGTGCTCGCCGGGTTCCTCGTCCAGGCCGCGGTGCGCCGGACCCCGGTGCTGCTCGACGGCCTCGTGCCGGTCGCCGCCGCGCTGGTGGCCGACGAGCTGGCCCCCGGTGCTCGTGGCTGGTGGCAGCTCGCCCAGCGCTCCCCCGAGCCGGCGCTGGGGCCGGCGGCCGAGCACCTGGGACTGACCCCGCTGCTGGACCTGCAGATGCGCCTGGACGACGGGTCCGGCGCGGTGGCCGCCGTCCCGCTCGTGACCATGGCCGCCCGGCTGCTCGCGGAGACGGCCACCGCGGCGGACAGCGGGATCGTCCCCGTGGCGCACGCGGGGGTGTGAGCGGGCGTGCGAGCTCACCGCTCGGCACGGCAGCGTCGCGAACGAGGCCGACGGGGGTCAGCGAGGACGACGTGCGAGCTCGGCGGGCCGCGCCTCGCGCTGAGCTGGCTCACGGTCCTGCCGGTCCGGGTCGCCGGGCCGGACGTGGACCGGGCCGCGGCAGGCGCGCTGCGCTGGGCACCCGTCGTCGGGGCGCTGCTGGGGGTGGCCGCGGGCGGCGTGCTGATCGGGTGCACCGCGCTCGGTGTGCCGGCCGCCGGGCTGCTCGCCGTCGGCTTCCTGGCGCTCGTCACCCGCGGCATGCACGTCGACGGGCTGGCCGACACCGCCGACGGCCTCGGCTGCTACGGGCCGCCCGCACGGGCGCTCGCGGTGATGCGCGAGGGCGGGGTGGGCGCGTTCGCGGTCGTCGCGCTCGTGGTCGCCCTCGGTACGCAGGCCGCGGCGCTCGCCGCGCTCAGCGCCCATCCCGCCGTCGCGGTCGCGGCGACGACGCTGGCCGCGGCGACGGGCCGGGCCGGATTCGCCTGGTGCGCCCGCCGCGGGGTGCCCGCCGCCCGGCCGGGCGGGCTGGGGGCGACGGTGGCGGGCTCGCAGCCGTCGTGGGTCGCGCCGCTGTGGTGGGCGACGCTGGCCGTGGCCGGGATCGCCGTGGTCCCGGGCCGCCCGTGGCAGGGCCCGCTGGCCGTCGCCGTGGCGGCGGCGCTGGTGATCGCGCTCTCCGCACACACCCACCGCCGGTTCGGCGGGATGACCGGGGACGTCCTCGGCGCCGCGAACGAGGTCGCAGTCACCGCCGCCCTGGCCGTGCTCGCCGCCTGAGCCGCGGGTCACACGGACCCGCGGCGGCGGACGTGACGACTCGCGCGCTCAGGCGGCGACCAGTGTGCGCATCCAGGAGTGGGTGTCCGGGGCCGTGCCGCGCTGGATGTCGGTGAGCATCGCGCGAAGCCGCAGGCCGACGGGGCCGGGCTCACCGTTGCCGATCACGACCTCGCCGCCGTTGTGGCGGACCCGGCCGATCGGGGTGACCACCGCCGCCGTGCCGCAGCCGAAGACCTCGGTGATCCGGCCGTCCGCTGCGCCCTCGCGCCACTCGTCCCAGGAGATGCGGCGCTCGGTGACCTCGCAGCCGAGCTCCTTGGCCAGCACCAGCAGCGAGTCGCGGGTGATCCCGGCGAGGATGCTGCCGGTCAGCGCGGGCGTCACGACCTCGACCTGGTCGCCCGAGCCGTAGACGAAGAACAGGTTGTTCGAGCCCATCTCGTCGATCCAGCGGCGCTCCTCGGCGTCGAGGTAGACCACCTGCGCGCAGCCGTGCTCGGCGCCCTGGGCCTGCGGGAGCAGGGAAGCGGCGTAGTTGCCGCCGCACTTGGCCGTGCCGGTGCCCCCGAGCGCGGCGCGCGTGTAGTCCGTGCTCAACCACACGTCGACCGGCTTCACACCGCCGGGGAAGTACGGCCCGGCGGGCGAGGCGATCAGGCAGTAGAGGTACTCGGCCGACGGCCGCACGCCGAGCCCGACCTCGGCGGCCACCATGAACGGCCGCAGGTACATCGCTTCCTCGCCGCCCGCAGGGGGCACCCACGCGCGGTCCACGTCGAGCAGCTCCGCGAGCGAGGCGAGGAACAGCTCGTCCGGCAGCTGCGCCATCGCCAGCCGCGCCGCCGACGCGCGGAACCGCGCGGCGTTCGCGTCCGGGCGGAACGAGGCGATCGACCCGTCGGGCTGGCGATAGGCCTTGAGCCCTTCGAAGATCTCCTGGCCGTAGTGCAGCACCATCGACGCCGGGTCCAGCGTCAGCGGGCCGTACGGCCGCACCGCCGCATCGTGCCAGCCTCGGTCCTGGGTCCAGCGGATCGTGATCATGTGGTCGGTGAAGTACCTGCCGAACCCCGGCGCCGCCACGATCTCCGCCCGCTGGGCGTGCGGCAGGGGCGTGGGGTGGGCGATGCGGGAGAACTGCGTGCTCATGCAGGAGACGGTAGCGCCTCCCGCCACCCGGAATCATCGGACGTCCGAGTTAATCGGGGTCTCGGCCCGTCACCGCACGTGGGAGGGCACGAACGGGGGCTTCACCACGGTGCACGCCAGCGGCCGGCCACGGACGTCCACCGACACCGGGTCGCCCACGTCGACACCGGAAGCCGTCTCGATCAGCGCCAGGGCGATCCCGGCCTTCAGCGTCGGGGAGAACGTCCCCGACGTCGTCTCGCCGACCCGCTGCCCCGCCGCGTCGAGCACCGCCATCCCCGGCCTGGGGACGCCGCGGCCCGTCGCCCGCAGGCCGCGCAACGTGCGCGTCGGGCCCGCCTCCTGCTCGGCCAGCAGCGCCGCACGGCCCCAGAACTCGGGCTTCTTCCAGCCCACCGCCCACCCGCTGCCCGCCTGCACCGGCGTGATCTGCGGCGAGAGGTCCTGGCCGTGCAGGGGGTAGCCCATCTCGGTGCGCAGGGTGTCGCGGGCGGCCAGCCCGCACGGCCGCCCGCCGAGCGGGCTGGCCGCGGCGAGCAGGGCGTCCCAGACCTCGGGCGCCTGTCCTGCGGGAACGAGCAGCTCGTAGCCGTGCTCGCCGGTGTAGCCGGTGCGGCAGACGCGGACCCCGGCGACGTCGGCGAAGGCCATGTAGGACAGCTCCGCGAGCCCCGCCGCCCCCGGCAGCACCGTGACCAGCACGTCCGCCGACCGTGGCCCCTGGACGGCCAGCACCGCGCGCTCCCGGTGCCGGTCCACCACCTCGACCCCGTCCGGCGCCGCCGCCCGCAGCATCGTCGCGACCGCCGCCGCGTTCGCCGCGTTCGGCACGAGCAGCAGCTCGTCGGGGCTCACGAGATAGGCGATCAGGTCGTCGACGACCCCCCCGTCGTCGGCGCAGCAGAGCGTGTACTGGGCCTGGCCGGGGACGATCCGGCCGAGGTCCGCCGTGAGGCACCGGTTGACCGACGCCGCCGCCCCGGCCCCGGTGACCGAGACCTTGCCGAGGTGGCTCACGTCGAAGACCCCGACGGTGGTGCGCACCGCCGTGTGTTCGGCGACCGACCCGCCCGGGTAGGAGATCGGCATCGACCACCCACCGAACGCGCCCATCGTCGCGCCGAGGGCGACGTGCCGGTCGTTCAGCGGGCCTGTGACGAGTGACGCGGTCTCCACGCCCCCACGGTATCGGGCGCGGACGCTACCCGGGCCGAAACCGGTGCGCGCTCAGCGTCGCCAGTACCCAGAGCACCGCCAGCGTCACCGTCGCGACCACCAGCCCCCGCACCGGCAGCAGCAACGCCAGCAGCACGCACAGCACCGCACCGGTCGCGAACACCGAGGTCGGCCAGCTCCGCGCCGCCGCAGGCAACAGCACCGCGGCCAGGCCGACCAGCGCGTAGTGCACCAGCAGCGCGCACGACGCCACGGTCAGCGCGCCGACCGGCCCGAGCGTCACGACGATGACCACGGCGGCGGCCCCGCCGACCAGGTCTGCGTGCCACAGGCTGCCCCCGCGGCCCGCCGACGCCAGCACCCGCGGCAGCTCGCCGCGGCCTGCCATCGTCGCCGCGGTGCGCGAACCTCCGGCGAGCACCGCCAGGAGCGTGGAGCCGCACGCCACCGCCGCGCCGATCCGGACCAGGACGCCGAGCGCGGGCGCCCCACCCGCGTCGACGAGCGCGGCGACCGGGGCGGCGGCGGTGGCCACGGCGTCGACCCCGAGCCCGCACAGGAGCGCCACCGCGACCGCGAGGTGCACGAACAGGGCCACGCCCAGCGTCAGGCCGACGGCCCGGCGCGGGTCGGAGAGCTGCGCCCCGGTCGGGAACATGCGCGCGAAGCCGACGAAGGCGAAGAACAGCAGGCCTGCGGCGGTGAGCAGGCCCGGGCCTCCCGCGGACGCCGGGCCGACCGGGACCGCGGCCTGGGCCGCCGCGGAGACCGCGGACGACTCGTCGAGCTGTTGCCCGCCCGTGCCGGCGAGCCCGACCAGCACCGCCACGAACAGCACGACCCCGATCCCGCCGACCAGCGCCCACGCACTCCGGACGGTCCAGGCGACACCCGCGACCGCGAGCCCGGTGACCACCACGACGAGCCCGACGGCGGCGAGGACCGGCCGGCTCGGCAGGACGTAGCTGCCGAACACGGTCGCCGCCGTGGCCCCGGCCGCGGCGCGCCCCACGAGGTGGGCGAGACCGGCCAGGCGGGCGAGGCCTGCGGGCAGCAGCGCGGTGCCACCCACCGCGCAACCGCCCGGATGGGCCCGTGCCACGTCCGAGCCCGCCGCCGCGACGCACAGCGCCACCACTCCGGCGACGACGACCGCCATCGGCAGCCACGCCCCGGCCGCGTCCGCCGCGGGACCCCAGACCCCGAACACGCCGGCGCCGAGCGTCGCGGCGAGACCGAGGACGACCGCGTCCGCGGTTCCCGGGCGGCGGGTGACGCTGGGGGGCACGGTGTCCACCATCGCACCCGGACCTGCCGGATCAGCCGCACCCCGGTGTCATTAACATCTCGATGCGGTTTCACGGCCCAGGGACACCCACTCCCGTGATCGTTTCCACCGTCAGGAGCCCCATGACCGAGCTGCATCTGCTGAGCGGCACCGGGACCACGGCCGCGGCGGCCGCCGCGGACGCGCTCGTGGTCGGTGTCCTGCCCGCCCGCGCCGACGACGGGGACGACGGTGCGCCGCGGCTCGCCGCCGGTGCGGCCGCGGTGGACGCCGCGTTCGACGGTGAGCTGGCGTCGCTGCTCGCCCTCGCGGGCGCGACGGGCCGCGCGGAGGAGATCGTCCGGATCCCGACCCGGGGCACGGTCACGGCACCGCTGGTCGTCGCCGTGGGGCTCGGCCCGGACGGCGACGGCGGCCCGTCCGCCGAGCAGCTCCGCCGCGCGTCCGGGTCCGCGGCCCGCGCGCTCGCCGGGACGGACCACGCGGTGACGACGTTGTCGTGGCCGGACGCCGACGCCCTCGCCGCGACGGCCGAGGGCACGCTCCTGGGCGCTTACACGTTCACCGAGTACAGGAGCACCCGGGGCCGCACGCCCGTGCGCCGGGTCACCCTCGCCACGGAGGCCGAGGAGGTCGCGGGCGTGCTGCACCGGGCGACCGTGGTCGCCACGGCCGTCACGACCGCGCGCGACCTCGTCAACACCCCACCCAACGACCTGTTCCCCGAGACCTTCGCGGCGCGCGCCGCGGCGCTGGGCGAGGCCGCCGGGCTGGAGGTCGAGGTCCTCGACGACGCGGCGCTCGCGGCGGGTGGGTACGGCGGCATCCTCGGGGTCGGTGGCGGCTCGTCGCGCAAGCCCCGGCTGGTGCGGCTGCGCTGGTCCGGGGGTCCGTCACCGCGGGCGTCCGTGGCGCTGGTCGGCAAGGGCGTCACGTTCGACACCGGTGGCATCTCGATCAAGCCCGCCGCCCACATGGACCACATGACCTCGGACATGGCCGGGGCGGCCGCCGTGGTGGCGACGACGGTGCTCGCCGCACGGCTCGGGCTGCCCCTGACGGTCACGGCGACGGTCCCGATGGCCGAGAACATGCCGTCGGCGACGGCGTACCGGCCCGGCGACGTGCTGCGGATGTACGGCGGCCGGACCGTCGAGGTGCTCAACACGGACGCCGAGGGCAGGCTGATCCTGGCCGACGCGATCGTCCGGGCGATGGAGGACGAGCCCGACTACCTGATCGAGACCGCCACGCTCACCGGCGCCCAGCTCGTCGCGCTCGGGCTCCGCACGTCCGCGGTGATGGGCAGCGAGGTGTTCCGGGACCGGGTCGCCGCGCTGGCCCGGGCCGCCGGTGAGGACGCGTGGTCCATGCCGTTCCCGGACCACATCCGCGGTGAGCTCGACTCGCGGGTGGCCGACATCGCGAACGTCACCGGGCACCGCAACGGCGGCATGCTGGCCGCGGGGATCTTCCTGCGCGAGTTCGTGCCGGACGGGCTGCCGTGGGCGCACATCGACATCGCCGGCCCGGCGTTCCACACGGCCGGGCCGTACGGCTACACGACGAAGGGCGGCACGGGCGTCCCGGTGCGGACCCTGGCGGCCGTGCTGGCGGACATCGCGGAGAACGGCTGAGCCGCTCCTGCGAGCGACGCCCGGGCCGCCCGATCGCCGGTCCAGGTCGCCGGTCCAGGTCGCCGGGGTCAGGTCGCCGGTCCAGGTCGCCGGGGTCAGGCCGCCGAGGTCAGGCGCCGAGGTCGCGGCGGCGTTCGCGGTCGCGCAGGATCCGCTGGCGGGCGTCGTGGTCGCGCATCCGCTGCGGGTAGCCGACGATCTGCACGTCGTACACCGGCATCCGCATGGACCGCGCCAGCTTCCTCGCCGCGTCCGGTCCGCCGATCCGCCGGCGGGTCCACTCGCCGTCCTTCGCGACCAGCACGATCGTGTGGTCCGTGACCGTCGTCCGCGGCTCGACGAACGCCTCGACGCCCTGGTGCGCGGCCGCCCACGCACGCAGGTGCGCCTCGTCGTCCGCGGTCGAACGGCGCAGTGTCCCCGCCCGGTTGCGCCCACGCAGCCGCGTCCACAGTCCCATGCGGCCTCCTTACGTCGTGCTGGAGATGCTGTCGGGACAACGTGCGTGGTGGCCGGTTTTCTCCCGGTGAGACCGTGCGCCCGTCGGATGTCGCGGAAGTGACAGGATGGGCCGCGACGACCCGCGCGGCGGTCAGGCGCGGGCGAGGGCGTTACTCGAGGGAGTGTCGACGTGCCGGAACACAGTGCGGACCTGGTGATCCTCGGTGCTGGGTCGGGCGGGTACGCCTGCGCCCTGCGCGCCGCCGAGCTGGGGATGTCGGTGGTACTGGTCGAACGCGACAAGCTGGGCGGCACCTGTCTGCACTCGGGCTGCATCCCGACCAAGGCGCTGCTGCACGCCGCCGAGGTGGCCGACGCGGCCCGCGAGGGCGACCGGATCGGTGTGAAGAGCTCGCTGGCCGGCATCGACATGGCCGGGGTGAACAGCTACAAGGACGGCGTCGTCGCGAAGCTCTACAAGGGCCTGCAAGGGCTCGTGAAGAGCCGCAAGATCAACCTTGTGGCCGGGAGCGGGGCGTTCGTGGCGCCGAACGCGATCGAGGTGGCCACTTCCGGCGGCGCGACCGAGCGGTACGTCGGCACGAAGGTCGTGCTGGCGACCGGCAGCTACTCCCGCACCCTGCCCGGCCTGGAGATCGGCGGCCGGATCATCACCAGCACGGAGGCCATCCGGCTGGACTCGGTGCCGCAGCGGATCGTGATCCTCGGTGGCGGCGTCATCGGCGTGGAGTTCGCGTCGGTGTTCGCGAGCTTCGGATCGGAGGTCACGATCGTCGAGGCGCTGCCGCGGCTGGTGCCGAGCGAGGACGAGTTCGCCTCCAAGCTGCTGGAGCGGGCGTTCCGCCGTCGTAAGATCGCCTTCAAGACCGGGGTGCGGTTCACCGCGGCCGAGCAGACCGAGGACACGGTCAGGGTGTCGCTCGAGTCCGGTGCGGACATCGAGGCGGACCTGCTGCTCGTCGCGGTCGGCCGCGGCCCGAACACGACCGGACACGGCTACGAGGAGGCCGGGGTGAAGATGGAGCGCGGCTTCGTCCTGACCGACGACCGGCTGCGCACCAACCTGCCGGACGTCTATGCCGTCGGCGACATCGTCCCCGGCCTGCAGCTCGCGCACCGCGGGTTCGCGCAGGGCATCTTCGTGGCCGAGGACATCGCCGGGCTGCACCCGCCGGTGATCGACGAGGCGGGCATCCCGCGGGTGACCTACTGCGAGCCCGAGGTCGCCTCCGTCGGCCTCACCGAGGCCCAGGCCACGGAGCGCTACGGCGAGGTGCAGACCCTGACCTACGACCTGGCGGGCAACGGCAAGTCGCAGATCCTGCAGACCCAGGGTGCGATCAAGCTGGTCAAGCAGGGTGCCGCGGGGACCCCGGGGCCGGTCGTGGGCATCCACATGGTCGGCGCGCGGGTCGGCGAGCTGATCGGGGAGGCGCAGCTGGTCTACAACTGGGACGCCGAGGCCGACGACGTGGCCGCCCTGATCCACGCGCACCCGACCCAGAACGAAGCGTTCGGCGAGGCCCACCTGGCCCTGGCCGGCAAGCCCCTCCACTCGCACAGCTGACCCGCTTCCCGCACAGCCCAGCCACACCCCTGAGCCCGCATCGTCGCCGGCCCGAGAACAGGAGCTCCGACCCGCCATGGCCTTCACCGTCCAGATGCCCGCCCTCGGCGAGAGCGTCACCGAGGGCACCGTCACCCGCTGGCTCAAGCAGGAGGGCGACCGGGTCGAGGTCGACGAGCCACTGCTCGAGGTCTCCACCGACAAGGTCGACACCGAGATCCCCTCCCCCGCCGCCGGCGTGCTCGAGCGGATCGTCGCGGGCGAGGACGAGACCGTGGAGATCGGCGGCGACCTCGCGGTGATCGGCGACGGCGGGGGGTCCGGCGGCTCGGACGGCCGGGCCGAGCAGCAGGCCGCCGAGGTGCCTGCCGAGGACGAGGCGGACGCCGAGCCGCAGTACGCGAACCAGGCGGCCGAGCCGGCCGCGGACGCGGGATCGGACACGGCGCAGGACGCGGGCACGTCCGGTGGGTCGGCCGGGTCGGGTGGCGCGGCGACGCCGGTGACGATGCCCGAGCTGGGCGAGAGCGTCACCGAAGGCACCGTGACGCGATGGCTCAAGGGCGTCGGCGACACCGTCGAGGTCGACGAGCCGCTGCTCGAGGTCTCGACGGACAAGGTCGACACCGAGATCCCGTCGCCGGTCGCCGGCACGCTCCTGTCGATCACGGTGGGCGAGGACGAGACCGTGCAGGTCGGAGCCGAACTCGCGGTGG
This sequence comes from Pseudonocardia sp., assembly GCA_016794615.1. GTDB lineage: Bacteria > Actinomycetota > Actinomycetes > Mycobacteriales > Pseudonocardiaceae > Pseudonocardia. The sequence goes on from JAEUJO010000235.1 coordinate 12,967, forward strand.
TCGGCGACCCCGGTCGGGCGGGCCGGGACGAGGGCGGCTCGTCGGAGGCCCCGGCTCAGGACGAGCCGGCCCCCGCGCAGGAGGCTCCGAGGCAGGAGGCCCCCGAGCACGAGGCCGCCCGGCAGGATCGTCCCGAGCAGCGAAGCGACGCCGAGCCGGAGCGTGCTGCGGCCGATGACGGCGCGAGCAGCGACGGCGAGGCGGCCGACGGCGAGGCCCGTGCCCCGTACGTGACACCGCTCGTGCGCAAGCTCGCGGCCGAGAACAGCGTCGATCTGTCCACGCTCTCAGGCTCCGGGGTGGGTGGCCGGATCCGCAAGCAGGACGTCCTGGCCGCCGCCGAGCAGGCCGCCGCCCGCGCGAGGGAGAGGGAGCAGGCGAAGCCGGCCCGTCCGGCGGCCACCGCCCCGCAGCGCCGGCCGCTGCCGACGCCGGCCGAGGGTGCCCCCGAGCCGGGCACCACGGTGAAGATGCCGCGGCTTCGGCAGGTGATCGCGCAGCGGATGACCGAGTCGCTGCAGGTGTCGGCGCAGCTGACCACCGTCCAGGAGGTCGACGTCACCCGCATCGCCCGGCTCCGTGCCCGGGCGAAGGCGGAGTTCGAGCGGCGCGAGGGCGTCAAGCTGACCTACCTGCCGTTCTTCGCGAAGGCGACGATCGAGGCGCTCAAGGCGTACCCGCAGCTCAACGCGTCGATCGACGACGAGAGCCGCGAGGTGACCTACCACGGCGCCGTGCACCTCGCGATCGCCGTCGACACCGCCCGCGGCCTGCTCGTACCGGTGATCCCGAACGCGGACGAGCTGAACATCGCCGGTCTGGCCCGGCACATCGCCGACCTCGGCGCCCGCACCCGGGACAACAAGGTCGGCCCGAACGAGCTGTCCGGCGGCACGTTCACGATCACCAACATCGGCAGCTCCGGCGCGCTGCTCGACACACCGATCATCAACCAGCCGCAGGTCGCGATCCTGGGTACCGGTTCGATCACCAAGGAGGCCAAGGTGGTCGCCGGGCCGGACGGCGAGGACGTCATCGCGATCCGCTCGGTGTGCTTCCTGCCACTGACCTACGACCACCGGCTCGTCGACGGCGCCGATGCCGGCCGGTTCCTCACCTCCATCCGGGAACGGCTGGAGGGGGGCTCGTTCGAGGCGGACCTGGGCCTCTGACCCGGGTACCGGACTGATCGTCCGGGCGTGGACCGGCCCGCCCGGACCCGCACACGCCCCGGACGACCGGCCCACCCGGAGCGCGTGGCCGGGGTGCGCACGGGTGACCGGTGTGGCGCGTCGGCTCGCGCGCCGATGCCCGAGCGGAAAGGATCGTCGGGTGCGCGTCGTCGTGGCCGGTTCCTCCGGCTTGATCGGAACCGCTCTCGTCGCCCACCTGCGGGCGGCCGGGCACGAAGTGCTGCGCCTGGTTCGGAGGCAGCCCATCGGGCCGGACGAGCGGGGCTGGGACCCGCCCGCCGGCCGGATCGACGCGGGCACGTTCGACGGTGTGGACGCCGTGGTCAACCTGGGCGGAGTCGGCATCGCGGACCGGCCGTGGAGCGGCGCGCGCCGCCAGGCGCTCCGAGACAGCCGCGTCGTGCCCACCGACGTCCTCGCCGGCGCGGTGGCCGAGCACGGTGTTCCGGCGTTCCTCAGCGGGTCGGCCACCGGCTACTACGGCGACGCCGGTGCGGGCACCGTCGACGAGTCCCACCCGCCGGGGTCGGGCTTCCTCGCCGAGCTCACCCGGGACTGGGAGGCGGCGACCCGACGCGCCCGCGACGGCGGGGTACGGGTCGTGAACCTGCGGACGGGGCTGGTGCTGTCCCCCTCCGGGGGGCTGCTCGGGCCGCTCAAGCTGGTCTTCCGGTTCGCCCTGGGCGGCCGGATCGGCCCGGGTACGCAGTACCTGCCGTGGATCTCGCTGGACGACGAGATCGGCGCGATCGGCTTCCTGCTGGCGGACGGCTCGGTCGACGGCCCGGTGAACCTCGCCGCGCCCACGCCCGTCACCAACGCCGAGTTCACGGCCGCGCTCGCGACGGCGCTGCACCGCCCCGCGCCCTTCGCCGTGCCGGCCGCCGTGATCCGCACGCTGGCGGGGCCGATGGG
>JAEUJO010000242.1 GCA_016794615.1 Pseudonocardia sp.
CGCGGGCCGTGCACGCCCTCGACCCGCTCCAGCTCGATGTCGCTGGTCGCCGACGGGCCGCTGATGAACGTCGTCGGCCGGGTCGGCTCCAGCCGGGCGATCAGCTCGGGCACGGTCTCGACGACCTGGTCCGCGCGCACCACGCACACGTGCACGTCGGGCACCAGCGTGATCGCCCGCCTGCCCTGGTCGGGCGAGCCGTCGAGCGCGATCGTCCCGGTCTGCGCGCACGCCGCGGCGGACGCCGTGACCACGGCGGCGAATCCGTCGAGGTCGAGCGGGGTGAACCCCGGCTCGTCCGCGACGCCGTCCGGGTACCAGCCCTTCGGCAGGCCCTGCGGGACGAGCACCCGGCCGGTCACCCCGGCGTCCGTGAGCGCCTGCGCGATCGCCGACGGGATCCCGGCGGCCGCCGACTCGACCACGGTCGCCTTGTAGTCGACCAGCCGGTCGACCAGCAGGTCCAGCAGCTCCCGCGACCCGGCCGCGAGCGTGCCCGACCGGTGGTAGTCGCGGGGGATCGGGACGGGGTTCGGCTCCCCGGCCGCCGCGTTGGCGGCTCTGACCCGGCTCAACACGACCTCGCGCGCGCTCATCGCCCGGCCTCCGGGGTGCCGAAGCCAACGTGGCCTCCACGCGCAGGGGCCGAGCCCCGGCCGTGCTCCTCCACCCACCACTCCCGGAACGTCTGGGTGGGCGGCCGCGGCAGGTCGCGGCTCGTGGTCCAGCCCGACAGGGGCGGCGGGAGCGTCCCGATCCGCCCCGTCCTCCGCCCGAGCACCCGCCCGAGCCGGGACGCCCGCTCTGCCGCGGCGAACCGCTTCGGGGCGGTCATCGCCCACGACGCGGCGGCCATCGCGACCGCTTCCGCCGACGGCACGCGCGAGTGCGCCCGCGCCGCCTCGACCTTCCGGGAGCGCAGCCGCACCAGCAGCGACGGGATGTCGATGCGCACCGGGCAGACGTCGAAGCACGCCCCGCACAGCGACGACGCGTACGGCAACGTGGGGTTGTCCTTGATCCCGGTGAGCTGGGGCGTCAGCACTGCGCCGATCGGGCCCGGGTACACCGAGCCGTACGCGTGCCCGCCGGTGCGCTCGTAGACCGGGCACACGTTCATGCACGCCGAGCACTTGATGCAGTGCAGCGCGTCGCGCCCGACCCCGTCGCTCAGCGTCGCCGTGCGCCCGTTGTCGAGCAGCACGAGGTGGAACCGTTGCGGCCCGTCGCCCGGCGTGACGCCCGTCCACGCCGACGTGTACGGGTTCATCCGCTCGCCGGTCGACGAGCGGGGCAGCAGCTGCAGGAACACCTCGAGGTCCTGCCAGGTGGGCAGGACCTTCTCCAGGCCCATGACGGTGATCAGCGTTTCGGGCAGGGTCAGGCACATCCGGCCGTTGCCCTCGGACTCGACCACCAGCAACGTCCCGGTCTCCGCCACGCCGAAGTTCGCCCCGGAGATCGCGACCTTCGCGCGCAGGAACCGCTTGCGCAGGTGCGCCCGGGCCGCCATCGCGAGCCGCCGCGGCTCGGCGGTGAGCTCGGGGTCCACCTCCGGCATCTCGCGCAGGAAGATCTCCCGGATCTCCGCGCGGTTGCGGTGGATCGCCGGCACCAGGATGTGCGAGGGCATGTCGTGCCCGAGCTGGACGATCAGCTCGGCGAGGTCGGTCTCGTACGGGGTGATGCCCGCGGACTCCAACGCCTCGTTGAGCCCGATCTCCTGGGTGGCCATCGACTTGACCTTGACGACCTCGGTCTCGCCGGTCTCCTGGACAACACGGGTGATGATCGCGTTGGCCTCGTTGGCGTCGCGGGCCCAGTGCACGACGCCGCCGCGGGCGGTCACCTCGCGCTCCAGCCGCTCGAGGTGCTCGTCGAGCCGCGCCACGGTGGAGCGCTTCATCGCCTCGCCGGCCAGCCTCAGCTGCTCCCAGTCGTCGAGCTCGCCGACGACGTGCGCCCGCTTCGTCCGGATCACCTGCGTGGCGTGGCCGAGATTGCGGCGCAGCTGGGTGTTCTGCAGGGCGTCGTGTGCGGCCTTCGGGAACGTGGTGGAGCCGCGCAGGTGCCCGACCCCGCGCGGGGCGGGAACCCCGAGGAACGTCGTCGACGCGGGCGTGCCGTTGGTGGTCGTGCCGTCCGAGCGGGTCATGCCGGGCTCCCTCCGCTCGCGGCCGGCGTGCGGCTGCTGCCGACCTCCTGCGCGCCGGGTGCGGGGACACCCGCAGCGGCGGCCCCCGGGGCGGTTCCGCTCCGTGCCACCCCACTGCCCTCGCTTCGTGTCGAGGGCCGTCGCTGATCTGCCCCGTCCCGCTGCGGGGCCGGGGCGTCCGTGCTCGCCAGGATCTCGGCCAGGTGCACGGTCTCCGTGCCGCTGCGCAGCCGGCTCAACCCGCCGCCGATGTGCATCAGGCAGGAGCTGTCGCCTGCGGTGAGGGCCTCCGCGCCCGTGTCGAGCACGTTCCTCATCTTGTCGGCCAGCATCGCCGTCGACGTCTCGGCGTTCTTGATCGCGAACGTGCCGCCGAACCCGCAGCACTGGTCCGCCGCCGGCAGCTCCAGCAGGGTCATCCCGCGGACGTTGCGCAGCAGCCGCAGGGGCTTCTCGCCCACCCGCAGCATGCGCAGCGAGTGGCAGGTGGGGTGGTAGGTCACCCGGTGCGGGTAGTAGGCGCCCACGTCCTCGACGCCCAGCACGTCGACCAGCAGCTCGGACAGCTCGTAGGTGCGCTCGGCGACCGCCTCGGCCCGCCGCGCCAGCTCCTCGTCGCCCTGTCCGCGGGCGACCATCGCGTGCTGGTGGCGCACCGACCCGACGCACGAGCCCGAGGGCGCGACGATCGCCTCGTACGGCTCGAAGGTCTCCACGAAGTGGCGCACGAGGGGCAGCGCCTCGGGTTGGTACCCGGTGTTGATGTGCATCTGCCCGCAGCACGTCTGCGCGGCGGGGAAGTCGACGTCGTGCCCGAGCCGTTCCAGCAGCCGCACCGTCGCCTTGCCCACGTCGGGGAAGAGCGCGTCCGCGAGACAGGTGATGAAGAGCGCGATGCGCATGTGCTGACCTCCGTTGGTCGGGCCCGTAGGTGGTGGGCGGCCCTGTCAGAGCGTCTCGGGTAACCGGCGTGCGCGCCAGGGGCACCGTGGTCGGGCAACCGAGTGGCGGCGGTGGCCCGGCCGCGTCCAGATGCGCTGACGGCCGTGCCGGCCATGCATACCGACCAGCTCGTCCGCGCGCATGTCGAGGCCGAGCCGGCGGCGGGCGCCTGCCGGGGGG
>JAEUJO010000281.1 GCA_016794615.1 Pseudonocardia sp.
CGACGACGGTACACGACCCGGGCCCGGTCCCCGCACCGGGGCCGGGTCGTCAGCCCGCTGCGAGAACCGTCTGCAGCCAGTCGGAGTCCGAGACGTCGATCTTCTGGCCACCGACGGCGACCGTCGGGGTACCGAACTGGCCATCCGTCTGCAGCCCCGGATTCGCCGAGGCGGCGGCCGTCGCCGCCGTGATGGCGGCGGCGTTGCCGTTGCCCTCCACGCACTGGGTGAACGCGGGGCTCGCGCCCAGCGACACCCCGATCGCGGACAGCTGGGCAGCGCTCAGGCCCGCGCTGCCCTCGGCGGGCTGCTCGGCGAACAGGCGAGCGTGGAAGGCGGGCCAGATGCCGGCGGGCACGGCGCACAGCGCGGCGTTCGCGGCCAGCGTCGAGTAGCCCGCCGGGGTGGTACGGGCGTCGAGGATGTTCAGCGCGTGGTAGTTGACCTTGACTTTGCCCTCGTTGAGCGCCGCGGTCAGGGCATCGCCGTTGCGGGTCTCGAGGCGCTCGCAGTACGGGCAGAGGAAGTCCTCGTAGACGTCGATGGCGACCGGCGCCGTCGGCTGCCCGGCCGTGACCACGACGCCGTCCACGGAGACCGGGTAGGTCGCAGCCGCCTGTGGCGACGAGCCCCACGGCCGGTTCATCACGACGAAGATCGCCGCGAACACCACGACGATCACGACGGCCACGACGATGCCGACCTTGACCCGGTTGTCCTTGCCGCCCGAACCCGGGACGCGGTCGATGGCGGGCCGGCGGTCCGCCGCAGCCCCCTGCCGCCGCCGGCGTTCGTTGCGCGACGCTCCGCCCACGTCAGACCCTCTCTCTCCGCCTGCCGGGCAGGCTCAGCACAGCAAGCGTCCGGGGCCGCACGACCAGCCACCCGGCCAACAACAGGAACCCCGCGTCGCGGAGCAACTCGCGCCCGTAGGTCGTCCGCCCCGGATCGACGGTGCCACCGCCGCCGAAGCACCCGCAGTCGATCGACAGCCCACGGGCCCACGCCTGCGCCACACCCGTCATGAACCCCAACAGCAGCACAGCCGAGGCGACTGCCACGGCCCGGGTGCCGATACCGGCGAGCAGGAGCAGGCCGATCACGATCTCCACCCAGGGCAGTAGCCCGGCGACGAGGGTGACGCCGAGCTTCGGCAGCACGTCGTAGGCCCGGACGGCGACGTACGTGGCGTCGGGGTCGGCCGCCTTGAGCACCCCTGAGACGAGGAAGACCGCGGCGAGCCCGAGGCGCGCGACCGTCCCGACGATGTCCCGGACCCGCGCCGACCCCACATCACGAGCTTAGCGGCGAGCTGTCATCGCCCGTTCCGCCCAGTCCCGTCGCACCCCTCGCCGAGCTGTCGCACGGCCAGCCGGACCGTCACACTCCGCACAACACGTGCGGCAGTTCCACCCGTTATGCGACGACCCGACGAGGCGGGCACGGCCGGCCTGGACCGACCGCCCACTTCCTGCACACCTACCTCGCCGGCGCGCAACCACCGGCACCCCTCGCACCCCACCCAACACGTGCGACCGCCCACCCGCCGTGCGACAGCACCGGCGGTGTGCGACAGCCCGCCAGCGCCCTGCCCGCTGCACGACGGATCTGGGCGGTGCGCGAACAGAGCGCTGCTCGACGAAGCCCAGCGCGGCGTGCGAGGTCGGTTCGTGGGCGACGACGGGGCGTCCGACCCGCTCCAGCGTCTCCGGTAGATGGCGCGGTCGCCGAGCTCCGCGGCGAGGTGGCTCGTCCCGGAGAGCACGAGCTGCAGCGTCTGCCGGAACCGCGTGCATCGCAGGACGCGGCTCGACTCGACGAGCAGGACCTCCCGTTCGCGGTGCGCATCGGTGCCATGCACGTGCGGGCCGAGCTGGTCGGCGAACAGCCACAGCGGCTCGGCGGTCAGGTGCGCAGCCTCGCGGCGACGGTCGCCACCTGAGACCCGAGACGGGCGAACCACACGTCGGTGTTCCACATGAAACACCGGCCGGGGCGGGGCGCCGACGCCCGGCATAGGCTGCCACCATGTCCCAGCCTCCGGGATCGACCGAGTTCGCCGAGCACGAGGGCGACCACACGCACCGCGACATCGCCGGCGGCGGGTTGCGGGCCGCCACCTTCGGCGCCATGGACGGGCTCGTCACCAACATCGCCCTGGTCGCGGGCGTCGGCGGGAGCGGCGCCGACCGGCACGTGATCATCCTGACCGGCATGGCCGGGCTGGTTGCCGGCGCCTTCTCCATGGCGCTGGGTGAGTTCGCGTCCGTGCAGACGCAGAACGATGCCGTGGCCGGTGAGGTCGCCGTCGAGCGGGCCGAGCTGGCCCGACACCCGGCGGCCGAGGAGGCGGAGCTCGTCGACATGTACCGCGAGATGGGGCTCTCGCAGCAGACCGCCGAGGCCGTGGCCCGCGAGGTGCACGCCGACCCCGAGCTGGCCCTGAAGGTGCACGTCACCCAGGAACTCGGCGTCGACCCCTACGAGCATCCCTCGCCGTGGCTGGCGGCGATCTCGTCGTTCCTGTGCTTCTCGGTCGGCGGGGTCGTCCCGCTGCTGCCCTACCTGCTGGGCGGATCGTCGCTCGCCGTCAGCCTGGTCGTCGGT
>JAEUJO010000283.1 GCA_016794615.1 Pseudonocardia sp.
CACACCAGCTCTCGGGAGGGGAGCAGCAACGGGTCTGCATCGCCCGGGCGCTGATCAACTATCCCCGGCTGGTTCTCGCCGACGAGCCCACGGGCAACCTGGACGTCGCCAACGAGAAGATCGTCCTGGACACCTTCGACGCCCTGCACGCGCAGGGTCGCACGCTCGTCGTGGTGACCCACGACCCCAAGGTCGCCGCCCGCGGGCAGCGCACGGTGGTGTTGGAGGACGGTCGCGTCGTCGAGGGCGGCGTGGCCTCGGTCGGCGGGGGTTCCCGATGAGTGAGCGTGCGAGCGAATCAGTGTCACAGCGCTTGCGCGAAGCGCCGACCGAGCGCAGCGAGGGAGTGCGATGAGTGAGCGTGCGAGCGAATCAGTGTCACAGCGCTTGCGCGAAGCGCCGACCGAGCGCAGCGAGGGAGTGCGATGAGCGGGCGCACGGTTCTGACCGTCCCCGAGCTGTACGGGCGCATCGAGGCCATCCTCCGCCGCGCCGGGCTGAACGCCGTCCAGGCGGGTGGTCTGGCGCGCGTGATCACCGCGGCGGAACGCGACGCCTGCACGTCGCACGGCATCTACCGGATCGAAGGGATACTGCGGACGATCAAAGCCGGGAAGGTCCGCCCGGACGCGGTGCCCGAGCTGGCGCCGCAGCGCGCCTCGGCGGTGCTGGCGGTGGACGCGAAGGGCGGGTTCGTCAACCCGGCGGTCGAGCTGGGGGTGCCGGCCCTCGTCGACCGCGCGCGGTCGACCGGCATCGCCGCGCTCGTGATCAACGACGCCGCGCACTTCTCCGCCCTGTGGGCGGAGGTGGAGGCGGTGACGGAGGCGGGTATGGCGGGTCTGGCCATGTGCCCGAGCTACGCCGCCGTCGCCCCTGCCGGGGGCAGTGCGGCGTTGCTGGGTACCAACCCGTTCGCCTTCGGGTGGCCTCGCGACGGGCGGGAGCCCTACGTGTTCGACTTCGCGACCTCGGTCGCGGCCCGGGGGGAGATCGAGTTGCGCAGGCAGGCAGGCCGGCCGCTCCCGGACGGATGGGCGGTCGACGCGGCCGGGCGGCCCACCACGGATCCGGAAGCGGCTCTGGCCGGTGCGATGCTCCCGTTCGGCGGCCACAAGGGATCGGCCCTCGCGACCATGATCGAGCTGGTTGCCGGGATCATGGTGGGGGACCGGACGAGCGTCGAGGCGCTCGACGCGATCGGGACCACCACGTTGTGCCCGACCCACGGAGAGCTGATCGTCGCCTTCGCGCCGCAGGTGATCGCCGCGGGCCGCCCCGGCAACCCGTTCGACCGTGCCGAGACGTTGTTCGACGCCATCGTCGGGCAGGGAGCCCGGCTGCCGTCGCAGCGCCGCTTCTCCGCCCGGGCGCGCTCGGAGAGCGAGGGCATCGGTCTGAGCGAGGCGCAGGTGCGCCAGCTCGACCGCTTCCTCGAACACGGACTCGACAGCGTTGCGGGAGGCTGAGCTCAGGAAGCGACGGTCAGGTCGCTGCGCGGCTGGTACCTCTCCCGGGTCGCGGCTCATCCGAGCCGGTGAGCACCGCTCGCTATCGTGGCCGTGTGGCAGCGCAGAAAGGGGCAAAACTCAACCAGTCGGTGCGGAAGGCGGTCACCCTCCTGCGGGCCAGCGCGGAGGATCGGAACGCGAACGTCTCGTCGCTGGCCAGGGCGGCAGGCCTGCCGCGTGCCACGGCGCTACGCATGATCCAGACGCTTGAGCAGGAGGGGTTCCTCCTGCGGGTCCCCGGCGACGACCGGGTGCTGCTGGGGCCGGAGCTGCTCCGACTCGCCCGGAACACCGACGAGCAGGTGCTCCTGCGCGAGGTGTCCCGTCCGGTCGTCGCCGACCTGGTGGCCGCCCTCGGCGAGACCGTGACGCTCAGCGTCGTCGCGCCCGCAGGCGGCCTCGACCTCGTCCACCAGGTCGACGCGCCCGCCCAGCTGCGCCCGCAGTCCTGGGTCGGGCAGCTCGTCCCGCTCCACGCCGACGCGAGCGGCAAGATCCTCCTGTCCACCTACGGCGACGAGCACCTCGAGCGTTTCCTCAGCGAGCCACTCGCGCGGTTCACCCCCTCGACGATCCTCACCGCCGAGGCGCTGCGGGCGGAGCTGGCCCGGGTCGACGAGCAGGGGTACGCCGTCAGCCGGGACGAAGAGGAGGAAGGTCTGACGGGGATCGCCACGCGGATCCGCGGGCAGACCGACGAGCTCCTCGGCGTGCTCACCGTCAGCGGTCCCACGCAACGGCTGGACCACCATCAGGGCCGGACGGTCGAGCGCCTGCTCGGGGCGGCGACCACGGTCGAGTCGGTGCTCCGCCGGGAACACGGGTCACCACCGGTCGTCGGGGTCGTTGCCCGGGTGGGTGGCTGACGGCGCCGGTGTGTCCATGAGCCGCGGCGAACCCCCGACCGGGCCGTCGGTTCGGCGGGGGGTCGTGCTCCTCGCGCTGACCGGCGTGCTCTGGGGGAGCATCGGCCTGGTCGGACGGCTGTTGCAGGACCGCGGCCAGCCTGCCGTCACGATCACGTTCTGGCGGTTCGTGTGCGCGAGTGTCGTGCTGGCGCCCGTACTCGGACCCACGGGACTGCGGGCGGTGCTCCGGCAAGCGCGACACCCGCTCCGGCTCGTCGCCGTCTCCTTGAGCTTCCTCGCGGCCCAAGTGATCTACTTCTTCGCGGTGCGGGACGTCGGCGTCGCCGTCGCCACCCTTGTCGCGCTCGGGCTCGCTCCCGTCATCCTGACCTGCACCGAGGCCGTGGCGGCGCGGACGAGACCCCATGCGCGCATGCTGGCCGCGCTCGCACTGGCCCTGATCGGGCTGGCGCTCGTGACCGTCTCCGGCGCTCCGAGCCCCCAGACGGCGCCGCAACCATTGCGGGGCATCGTCGAAGCGATCGGGACCGGGATCGCCTACGCCGCTGCCGCCAGCTGGAGCGTCCCGCTGTCCCGGCGGCTCGGCCCCGCCACCATCACGTTCGCCACTTGCGTGGTCGGTGCGGTCGTCCTGCTGCCGGTCCTCGCGATCATCGGTTGGTACGTCCCGCGCACCACGGTGACCGTCGCGGGCATCCTCTGGCTCGCCGTCGTCGCCACGGTCATCGCCTACGGCCTGTTCTACACCGGCCTGAAGTCGACCCCGGGCAGCATCGCGATGATCCTGACCCTGCTCGAGCCCGTCACCGCCGTGGTGCTCGCGGCGGTGCTGCTCGGCGAGCCGCTCACGGTGGCCAATGTGCTCGGCGGAGTGTTCCTGCTCGGTG
>JAEUJO010000289.1 GCA_016794615.1 Pseudonocardia sp.
GCCGAGGTGGTGCCGGGACGTGCGGTCAGGCTGATCGGCGACTCTGCTCGCGCTCGAGGGTGTCCTTGCGGGCGCGCTCCACGGCGTGCAGCACGTCGGCCAGGCTGCGGAACCGCACTGCCGGAAGGGCGTGCAGCTCCGACTTGGTCAGGGCGTCCGCGCCGTAGAGATCGGCGACGACGATCAGCTCCCACCGCTCGGCGGGGAAGTCCTGCCCCGCCAGGACCTGTTGCAAACGCAGCCTCGGGTCCATCAACGCGGCCTCCCGACGTCGTCGATCGTTTCGCTTGGTATAGTACGCAGTGTAGCGCGTGTCACGCTCCATGGCGAGCCCCGATTTCCAGAGAATTGCGGGGCGGCGAGCGGCCTCGCCGCCCCGACTGCTATAAGGATCTCGACAGCGGCCGGTACCCGCCAGAGTCGCAAGTCCCGGCTTCCCGGCGTCCTTCGTCAGGCGGAGACGCCGTTGCGGGCGGCGGTGGCGGCGCGCCGGGTGGCCTCGGTCGCGAGGTCGATCGCGCGCTCGGTGACCTCCTCGGTGCGGGCCTTGAACGTCTCGCCTGCAGCCGAGGCCTGCGCGGTTGCGGTCTCACCTGCCTCCTTGACGAGGGCGATCGCGGCGGTGGCGAACGCGCGCTGCACCGTCAGGAGCGTCTCGGCGAGGTCGAACGCGGCGGCGGTGGCGGCCTGCGGGTCGATCGGCTGCGCGCCCTGCGGGATGACGGTCTCGGCGTAGGTCTTGAACGCACCGGTGTATCCCTCGGCGGCGGCGGCGGCGATCTCCTGGCCGCGGCGGGCGAAGGCGACGCACTTCTCGGTGGTGGGGACTGCGGCGGTCATGCTCGTCTCTCCTTGCGTGGTCTGGCCGTGCAACTGCTAACTAAGCTACGCGTCAGTGATAACTATGTCAAGCGCTGCTGAGGCGTGTCGCGCACGACGCGTCCGCCGGCCGGGCGACGACCGGCCGTGGCGACGATCCTCATCGGCTGGGCCGTGGCCCAGTACCCGTACCTGCTGCTGCCGTACCTGACCATCGAGGACGCGGCAGGCAGCCGGTCGACACTGGTTGCGATGACCGTCGAGCTGGTGCTCGGCTCGCTCGTCCTGGTGCCGTCGCTGGTCTACATGTTCGTGTTGTTCTCGCGGCCGCCGCGGCCCGACGCGGGGGAGCCCGAGCCCCCGAGCGGGTGCACGAGGGCGCCGATCGGCCGAAGCCGGGGCGGCATGCGGTCGAGCGCGATGTGACAGCCCTGTGAATCTCGCCGCACAGACGGATCGGGGCGGTCGAAGGGTTCCGTCACGGCGCACGACGCGGCACACTGGTATCTGGATCCATTCGGTCAAGCGAGCCGACGCACACGAGTCGCCATGACCGGTCCGCGGCCGTCCGTACTCGTCCGCCGTCGCTGTACCGCAGACCAGCACCGACCTGCACTGCCGTCACGTGCCGCCGCCGTCACCGTGCCGCCGTCGCTTCGAAAGGCTCAGACTCGCAATGCCCTCCTTTGCCCTGCCCGTCCTCGTCCCGTCCCTCTCAGCGGTCTGGAGGTCCGCCGACCAACAGACCGCCTACACCCGCGACGCCTCGGCGTACGACACGCGCACATCGGCGTTCGAGGCCTACCGGCGCCGCCTGGTGGACCTGGTGCCCCTGAGCCGCGGGGACGTCGTGCTCGACGTCGGATGCGGCACCGGCCTGTGCTTCGAGCAGGTGCGCAGCCGGATCGGGGCGGAGGGCGTGATCGTCGGCGTCGACGCCTCGCGAGACATGCTCGCCGTGGCTGCCCGCCGGGTGGCCGACCGTGGATGGCGCAACGTCCTGCTCGTGCAATCGCCGATCGAGGAGGCCGAGCTGCCCGTCGTCGCGGACCACGCGATCTTCTGCGCCACCCACGACGTGCTGCAGTCCACGGCGGCCCTGGACAACGTCGTCTCGCACGTCAGCGACGGGGGCACGGTGGCCGCGGGCGGCGGCAAGTGGGCGCCGGCCTGGGCGCTGGGCCTGAACGCGAGCATCCTCGCGTTGCACGCGCCGTACGTGCGCGACTTCACCGGCTTCGCCCGCCCCTGGACGCACCTCGCGCCGCGGCTGGACCGGATGCGGGTCCAGGAGGTCGCGATGGGCGGCGGTTACCTGGCGTCGGGGACGGTGCCGACCCGGGAGGTCCCGCTCGTGGCGGGGCCGATCGACCGCGACGACGTCCGGGACGGCGGCGACCGCGCCGACGGCACCCGCGGCTGACCCGCCCGGGAACCGGGCACGGATCAGGGGCGGCGGTCGCCCGCGGCGGCCGCGAGGGCCGCCGCCATCGCCTCCGTCGGGCCCGGGCGGCCGGTCATCAGCTCGACCTGGCCGACAGCCTGGTGCAGCAGCACCTCGAGCCCGCCGGCCACCCGGCAGCCCGCGGCCGCGGCCGCGGCGGCCGGGGCGGTGGGCCACGGGGCGTAGATGACGTCGAGGAGCACCGTCGCGGGGTCCCAGGCGACGTCCGCGAGCACGTCCGCGGTACCGGCGGGCACCGTGGAGATCACGACGTCCGCGGGCGGGAGCGGCGTGCCCGGGAACCCGCCGAGGATCCGGGGCACCACGCCGAGGCGCTCCGCGGCCGCGCGCAGCGCACCGGCCCGGGCCGGGTCGCGCACGAGCACCGTCGGTGCGGTCTCGCCGAGCCGGCGCAGCGCTGCGAGCGCGGCCTGCGCGGTGCCACCCGCACCGACGACCACGGCGCTCTCGACGGCGGTCACCCCGACCGCGCGCAGGGACTGCTCGATCCCGACGACGTCGGTGTTCGTCGCGAGCCAGCCCGCACCGCCCGAGCCGGCCTGCTGCCGGCGCACCAGGGTGTTGGCCGCGCCGATGGCCGCGGTGTCCGGCGCGACCTCGTCCGCCACCTCCAGGGCGACCCGCTTGAGCGGCATCGTCAGCGACAGCCCCACCCACTCGGGGCCCAGGCCGGCGACGAACCCGGGCAGGCCCGCCTCGTCCACCGCGTACCGCCCGTAGTCCCACCCGGACAGGCCCAGCTCCGCGTACGCCACTGTGTGCAGCACGGGGGAGAGGGAGTGCTCGATCGGCATACCGAGCACGGCGGCGCGGTGCGTCACCAGCACGGCTCCGGTCTGCGGGGCGGATGCGCGCGCGGGTCGGGACCGGATGAGCGGCTCGGGCACCGGGCCAGTATGACCGCCGGGGCCGCCGTCAGCTCCCCCCGGTGGGCGCACCGGGCCCGGCCGCGACCACGGGAACCCGGTCGGACCGGTCCCGGGCCAGCAGCGCGCGTTCCTGCAGCTCCCGCGACACGGAGATCGCCGCGGTGTGCACGGCGGGGCCGAGACGGCGCAGGTCACCCCGCCCGGAGCGGAGGGTGACCGACAGCGCCGCGACCGGGCCCCCGTCGGGGTCGAGGATCGCCGAGGCCACCGACAGGGTGCCGACCGTCAGCTCCTCGCGGGCGTAGGCGATCCCCGTGCGGCGGATCTCGGCCAGCGCCCGGCGCAGATGGCCGGGCGCGATGATCGTGTGCGCGGTGTAGCGGTCCAGCCCCGCCTCGACGGTCGCGCGGAACAGGTGCTCGGGTGCGTACGCCAGCAGCACCTTGCCCACCGCGGTGGCGTGCAGCGGGAGCCGCCCACCCCGGCGGGTGCGCACCGGCATCGCGCGGCGTCCGGAGAGCTTCTCGACGTACAGCGCCTCCGTGCCGTCGAGCACGGCCAGGTGGACGTTCTCGTGGGTCGCCTCGTACAGGTCGTTCATGTAGGGCAGGGCGACCTCGCGCAGCGTCTCCCCGCGGGGGGCGAGCGAGCCGATCTCCCACAGCCGCAGCCCGATCCGGTAGCCACCACCCTCGACCCGCTCCAGCCCACCCCACCCCACCAGCTCCGAGGCCAGCCGGTAGGTCGTCGACACCGGCAGGCCGGTCAGCGCGGCCAGCTCGTTCAGCGAGAGCTCCGGGGTGGCCGGGGTGAACGCGTCCAGCAGCGCGACCACCTTGCTGATCACCGACCGACCCCGCCACTCGGTGCTGCCTCCCGCCATCGCACCTCCTGAGCTCCACCGCGCGGACGCCGGCACCCGGACCCCTCG
The DNA here is from genome assembly GCA_016794615.1 of Pseudonocardia sp. GTDB lineage: Bacteria > Actinomycetota > Actinomycetes > Mycobacteriales > Pseudonocardiaceae > Pseudonocardia. The sequence continues at coordinate 4,085 of JAEUJO010000289.1, forward strand.
GGCTCCGGTGGCTCCGGTCCCGACTCATCGTGACCTCAGCCTCACTGCGTTGCCACGCCCCCGGCCGCTGACTCCCACTGAGCAGGAAACCCGCGTTCCGCATGGAGGGCGAACGGCGGCGGTGCTTGACTCGGCCGCAGTCGACAGCCCTACGGGATGTGTGCGGGTCGACATCGAGCAGAGGAGATTCACCCCGTGACCCAGACCTCCGCACCACTCGTCATCTCAGGCCTCAAGGGCCTCCAGGAGCACGCCGGGCAGAAGGTGGGCGTCACCGACTGGAAGACCGTCGTGCAGGACGACATCACGACGTTCGCCAAGCTCACCAACGACGAGCAGTGGATCCACGTCGACCCCGAGCGGGCCGCGAAGGGGCCCTTCGGCGCGACGATCCAGCACGGCTTCCTCACCCTCTCCATGGCCAGCAGCCTGCTCTGGTCGGTGTGCGTGGTCGAGGGCTTCGGCATGATCCTCAACTACGGGCTGAACAAGGTGCGTTTCCCCGCGCCGCTCGTCGTCGGGAGCCGCATCCGCGCGCACGTCGAGCTCCCCGAGGTGAAACTGCTCGGCGAGGCCGGCGTCGAGGTCGTCTGGCGACTGACCTACGAGGTGGAGGGGACGACCAAGCCGTGCTGCGTGGCCGACCTCGTCCTCCGCTACTACACCTGAGGACCCCGCCTGTGGGTGCTCAGGACTGAGAACACACCGCAGGGGACCCCCACGATCGGGGCCGCCGCCGCGACGGGCACCGGCGGTGGCCCCGATCCGACGACGACACGATCGACGCACATCCGGCGCAGGGAGGGGTAGACGGGATGATCAGCACCCGGGACACCGACACCGCGCAGGGCTCCGGCGACCCGGCGATCGGCAGGTACGTCGAGGCCAACGGCATCCGCACCAACTACCTGGAGGCCGGCTCCGGGGACCGGACGATCGTCTTCGTCCACGGCTCGGGCCCGGGCGTGACGGCGTACGCGAACTGGCGCGGTGTGCTTCCGGTGCTGGGGGAGGACTTCCGGTGCGTCGCGCCCGACATGGTCGGGTTCGGCTGTTCCGGGCGCGAGGACCAGGTCATCCCGCTGGAGACGTCGCTCACGCTGCTGCAGCTGCTCGACAACGCCGATCTGTCGGTGTTCTCCCACTGCGGGCACTGGTCGATGATCGAGCGCCGCGACGACGTCGACCGCCAGGTCCGCGACTTCTTCCTGAGCGACTAGAGAGGGCAGTGGGCGCCGCGATGAGCAAAGACAAGAAGGCCACGGGCGACTCGCTCGAGGGTCGCGATCCCGAGCTGCTGCGCCGCATCTACGAGGTCATGGTCCTCACCCGCGCCGTCGAGGACCGCATGGTGGCCATGTACCGCGGCGGCGACCTGCTCGGCTCGCTCTACACCGGGCACTGGCACGAGGCGATCTCGGTCGGGGCGGCCTCGTGCCTGCGGCCCGACGACTACCTGGCGCCCATCCACCGCGACCTCGGCGCGCACCTGTGGCGCGGCATGGAGCCGTGGCAGGTGATGGCGAGCTTCATGGGCAAGGCGACCTCGCCGACCGGCGGCCGCGACGGGACGCTGCACTACGGACGCCTGGACCTGGGCATCTACAACCTGCCCAGCCACATTCCGGCGAACTTCCCGGTCGCCACCGGGATGGCCTTCGCCGCGAAGTACCGCGGCGAGGACAAGGTGTGCCTGGCGTTCTGCGGCGACGGGTCGACCTCGCGGGCCGACTTCCACGAGTCGCTGACGATCGCCAGCGTGCAGAAGCTGCCCAACGTGTTCGTCATCGAGAACAACCAGTACGCCTACTCGACGCCGGTGCGGCTGACCTCGCACTCCGACACGTTCTCGGCCAAGGCGGCCGCCTACGGCATCCCGGGCGTCACCGTCGACGGGACGGACGTGCTGGCGGTGCGCGACGCCGTCGACGAGGCGGTGACCCGGGCCCGCGCAGGCGACGGCCCGTCGATCGTCGAGGGCGTGACCATGCGCATGCACGGGCACGCCGAGCACGACCCGGCGGACTACGTCGTCAAGGAGCTCTTCGAGGAGTACAGCAAGAAGGACCCGGTGGAACTGTTCGAGAACGTGCTGCGGAAGGCCGGCCTGCTCGACGACGACACGGCGAGGAAGGTCCGGGACGAGGCCCGGCAGTCGGCCATCGCCGCGCGGCGCAAGGCGCTGGCCGACCCGATGCCCGAGCCCGGCAACATCGAGGAAGGTGTCTATGCCGACTGAGGCCCCTCCGGTCCCGGTGCTCAAGTCCGGCCCGGCGCAGGAGCTCTCCGCCAACCCCACCTACCTCGAGGCCGTCGGCGCCGCGCTGGACCACGAGATGGAACGCGACCCGGACGTCTTCATCCTCGGCGAGGACGTCGGCCAGTTCGGCGGCGCCTTCAAGGTGACGAAGGGCTTCCTCGACAAGTACGGCCCGCGCCGCGTCGTCGACACCCCGATCGCCGAGACCGGCTTCACCGGGCTCGCCGCGGGTGCCTCGCTGGTCGGGCTGCGCCCCGTCGTCGAGTTCCAGTTCGCCGACTTCATCTCGTGCGCATTCGATCCGATCATCAACGTGCTGGCCCGCCACCACTGGCGGACCGGCGACCCGATGCCGGTGACGATGCGCGCGCCGTTCGGCGGCAGGCTGCGCGCCGGGCCCACCCACAGCCAGAGCGTCGAGTCGTACTTCGCGCACGTCCCGGGTCTGAAGATCGTGATGCCGGGCACGCCGGAGGACGCCGCCGGGCTGCTGATCAGCTCGATCCGCGATGACAACCCGACGCTCTACCTGGAGAACAAGTACCTCTACCGGCGGCTGCGGGCGACCGGCCCGCTGTCGATGGAGCCGATCCCGCTGGGCGTCGCCAAGGTCGTCCACGAGGGCCGGGACGTCACGCTGATCACCTACTCGGCGGGGGTCCACCAGGGCGTGGAGATCGCCCAGGAGCTGGCCAAGGAGGGCATCTCGGTCGAGGTCGTCGACGTGCGGACGCTCGTCCCGCTGGACGTCGAGACGATCGTGAACTCGGTGCGGAAGACCTCGCGCGCGGTGGTGCTGCACGAGGCGGCCAAGCGGCTGGGGTACGGCGCGGAGATCGCGGCGACGATCCAGGAGGAGGCCTTCTGGCACCTGGACCACCCGATCGTCCGGATCGCGGCGAAGAACACGCCGACGGCGACCAGCCCGCCGCTGGAGGACGCGATCATCCCCCAGCCCGCGGAGATCGCCGAGACGCTCCGGAAGGTGGCTCGGGAATGATGGTGGCTCGGGCATGATGGTGGCGGGGGCCTAGCGATGGCGGACTACGACATCGTCGTCCTGGGCGGCGGCCCGGCCGGCTACGCGACGGCGCTCTACGCCGCCTCAGCCGGGCTGTCGGTCGCCCTGGTCGAGGCGGACAAGGTGGGCGGCACCTGCCTGCACCGCGGCTGCATCCCGGCCAAGGCGCTGCTGCACGCCGCCGAGGTGTTCCGGACGGTGAACCACGCGGCCGAGCACGGCGTGAAGCTGCCCGGTGGCGGCGCGCCCGAGCCCGACTGGCCCGCGGCGAACAAGCGCAGGGCCGGCATCGTCGGCAACCTGCACAAGGGGCTCTCCGGCCTGCTGAAGCGGCGCACGGTCAACGTCGTGTTCGGCTGGGGCCGGCTCACCGCGGACGGCGCCGTCGCGGTCACGGCCGAGGGTGGCGGCACGCAGACCCTCTCCGGCCGCGCGGTGATCGTCTGCGCGGGGTCCGCGCCGCGCGCGATCCCGGGCATGGACGTCGACGGTGTCACGGTCATCACCTCGGACCAGAGCACCAACAGCGACGCCGAGAAGCTCCCGGAGCGGGTCGCCGTGATCGGCGGCGGCGTGATCGGCGCGGAGTTCGCGTCGGTCTTCACGGACCTGGGCGTCAGGACCACGCTGCTGGAGGCACTGCCGAACCCGATCCTGCCGCTCGGCCCGGATCGCGACGTGGCGAACGTGCTGGCCCGCTCGCTGACCCGCCGTGGCCTGACCGTGCACGGCGAGGCCCGGGTCGGGACGCTGGAGCACACCGGCTCCGGGGTCGTCGTGCCGTTCGAGACCTCCAAGGGCTCGGACAAGATCGAGGTCGACCAGGTGCTCGTGTCGATCGGGCGCCGCCCGGTCACCGAGGACATCGGCGCGGCCGCGGCGGGTGTGCGGCTGACCGACCGCGGGTTCGTCGACGTCGACCCCACCACGATGCTGACCTCGCGACCCGGCGTCTATGCCGTCGGTGACTGCGTCGACACCCCCGGCCTGGCGCACGTCGCCTACGCCGAGGCCGTGGTCGCCGTGGAGCACTTCCTCGGCGAGAACCCGGTGCCGGTCGACTACGGCAAGGTGCCGTGGGTGGTCTACACCCATCCCGAGGTGGCCTGGTCCGGCATGACCGAGGCGTACGCCAAGGAGGCCGGCTACGACGTCGAGGTGCACAAGCACTCGCTGGCAGGCAACGGCCGCGCGATGATCCTGGGCGAGACGGACGGCCTCGTGAAGATCGTCGCCCAGAAGGGGTCGGCGCAGAAGGGCGGCCCGGTCCTCGGCTTCCACATGGTGGGGCCGTGGGCGAGCGAGCTGATGCACGAGGGCTACCTCGCGGTGAACTGGGAGGCGATGCCGGCGGACGTCGGCCACCTCATCCACGCGCACCCGAGCCTGTCCGAGGCCATCGGCGAGACCATGATCACTTTCTCCGGCCGTTCCCTGCACGGCTGACACGAGGCGGGAGAGGCGAACGTGTCCGAGACGTGGACCGTCAGCATGCCCAAGCTGGGCGAGACGGTGACCGAGGGCGTGGTCGGCAGCTGGCTCAAGCAGGTCGGCGACGCCGTCGCGTTCGACGACCCGCTGTTCGAGGTGTCCACGGACAAGGTCGACTCGGAGATCCCGAGCCCGTACGACGGCGTGATCCTGGAGATCCTCGTGGCGGCGGGTGAGACGGTCCCGGTCGGGACGCCGCTGGTGCGGATCGGTGAGCCGGGGTCCACGCCGGGGCCGGCACCGTCGGTCGGAGAGGTGCACGACACGGTTCCGGCCGCCACCCGCGCGCCGGCCGCGGCCAACGGCAGCGGCGGTGGCACGGTGCTCTCGCCGCTCGTACGGCGGCTGGCGGCGGAGAACAACCTGGACCTGGCGAAGGTGCCGGGCACCGGCGCCGGCGGGCGCATCCGCCGTGAGGACGTCGAGAAGGCGATCGCGAGCGGCGGCGCCGCGGCCGCCGCCCCGGCGGCCACGCGGCCACGCCCCGCGGCGGCCCCTGCGGCCACGCGGCCACGCCCCGCGGTGGCCCCTGCGGCAGCGCCGAAGGCGGGCGGTGACCCGCGCGACCAGGTCCAGCCGCTCTCCCGCATGCGCCTGGCGCTGGCCGGTGGGCTCAAGGGCTCGCAGATGCTCGCGGCCGGCGTGTGGACCTCGGTCGAGATCGACTACGACAACGTCGACACGGTGCGGGCCAAGCACAAGGACCGGTTCAAGAAGGAGACCGGCTCCTCGCTGTCGTACCTGCCGTTCGTCTCGCGGGCGGTGGTCGACGCGCTGCGGGCGTTCCCGACGGTCAACTCCTCGATCGACGTCGAGGCGAAGACCATGACGCTGCACCCGTACGTCAACCTCGGGATCGCGGTCGACCTCGACCAGCAGGGCCTGGTGGTGCCGGTGGTGAAGGACGCGGACCAGCTGAACATGCGGGGCATCGCCCGAGGGATCACCCGGATCGCTGCCGCGGCCCGCTCGGGGAAGGCCACGATGGACGACATGCGGGGGTCGACCTTCACGATCACCAACCCCGGCCCGTTCGCCAGCTACGCCTCGGCGCCGATCATCAACCAGCCCAACGTCGCCATCCTGTGCACGGACGGGGTCAAGCGCCGGCCGGTGGCCGTCGGCGACGCGATCGTCATCCACCCGACGGGCGTCCTCGGCCTGGTCTACGACCACCGGGCGTTCGACGGCTCCACGGCGTCGATGTTCCTCATGCACATCCGGGACAGCCTGGAGAAGCGCGACTGGGAGGCGGAGGTCGGCTGAGCGGTCTCGCCTTCCACCTGCTCGTCGCGCCGTTCGGACCCGCCGTTGCCCTGCAGGACGGGCTGGTCACGGTGGGTGTGACTTTCTTCATGACCTGGCTGGTGATGCCCTGGACGGCCCGAATGTTGCAGGATTGGCCCTACGCGCCACGCCGCCGCCATTGATCATGATCGCCGATGAGTGACGGTCCCGCCGCGACGACGACGTCCGAGGAGAAGAACTTCATGCCGACCAATGTGCTGGTGTCCGGTGCGCCAGAACGCATCGCCCAGGTATCGACGGTGCTGCGCGACCAGGACTGCACCGTCGTCGAGGTGGACGACCTCGACGCCGTCCCCGCCGCGTGCGCGAAGGCCGGGGCGCACGCGTTCGACGCCTACCTGCAGATGCCCGCGTACGTCGCCATCGAGGGGAAGACCGCCCTGGAGCGACTGCACCACTTCTACGCCCAGGGCGTGCTGGCCCGCTTCCCGGCGATGAACGCAGCGGTGCCGTCGCTCAAGCCGGGCGGCCGCATCACCGTGGTCGCCTGGCCGTTGCCGGCCGAGGTCGCCACGGACGACGACATCGAGGCCCGGCGCGCCCTGTACCGGGTGCTCGCCCACGGCGCTCAGGCCGACGGGGGCGACGACCTCGTCGTGCGCGTGCTCGGCTCGAGCACCTCCGCCGAGGACATCGTGCTGGCCGCGCTCGGCCGGGAGACCATCCGGGCGGCCGCTGCCGAGTCGCTCTCGGGCGTGTCCTATGCTGACTGGCGGGTCGAACTGCTGGGGCTGGTGTCGATCGAGTCCTGACGGCGACGTCCCCGCGAGCGGTTCCGCCCGGATCGGGCCAGTATGGGCGGACCGCAGCGGGGAGCGGCGCCGACGGGCGCTGATGCCCCGAACACCGACGACACCGGGAGGCCCGCATGCCCGCCGACGACGAGGCGCGGCGGCCGGAGTCCGCGGGTGCCGCGGCCCGGTCGATGACCCAGCTCGCACAGCAGATGAAGGACATGGCCGAGCGGTTGCTCAGCGGTGCCCTGCCCGGCTGGCCGCTGCCCGGTGCAGCCGGCCCGGAAGCGGGCTCCGGGTCAGGCGCCGCACCGACCGCCAACGGCCCGGGCCCGGCGGTCGGCCGCGCCGGCTCGGGCAGTCGGGATACCGGTGCCGCCCGGTCCACCATCCCCGGCCTGCCGTCGATCCCGGGCCTGCCCGCGATCCCCGGCATGCCGCCGATGGCCGGGATCCCACCCATGCCCGCGACCATGTCGACGCGGCAGCTGCAGGCCGTCGTCGAGGACATCGCCGCCCGCCGCTCCCAGGTGCAGGCGCTGATCGCCTCGTTGACGACGTTCGACGAGCAGCTCGGCGCCCTGGAGACCTCGCTGGGGCCGCTGCTGCAGTGGCTGCGTACGTGGTCTGATCTCGAGGGTGCGGTGGCCGATTTCTGGACCCCTCGCCCGCCCCGCTCCTGATCGATCCCCGCTCCCGGTCGCAGGACCGGACCCGGGCCGCGGCGGGCGGCCGGCGGGCAGGCGGTGGCGGGACGGGAGCACGCGATGCGGGCGGCCGCGCTACAACGGATGTCGTGACCTCTCCCACGCCGGGTCCCTCCTCGCGGCGGATGGTGACGCTGCAGGACGTCGCCCGCGAGGCCGGCGTCGCCGTGTCGACGGCGTCCCGCGCGCTGACCCATCCGGAGCGGATCAGCCCGCCGACGCGGGCCCGCGTGCAGGAGGTCGCCCGCAGGCTGGGCTATCGGCCGAACCGGATCGCGCGGGCGGTCGTCTCGGGGCGTACGCAGATGCTCGCCGTGCTCGTTCCCGACATCACCAACCCGCACCGCCTCGGACTGATCCGCGGCGCGGAGGAGCGTGCCCGCGCGGCGGACCGCACTCTCGTGCTCGGTGACACCCGCGGCGACCCCGGGCTGGAGGCGGACCATCTCGACCGGCTGGGATCGGTCGTCGACGGGATCGTCCTCGCCTCCAGCCGGCTCCCGGACGCCGACCTGCGGGAGCTCGCCCGGCGCCGCCCGGTCGTCCTGCACGACCGCGAGCTCGCCGGCCTTCCCGGTGTCGTCACGGACTTCGACGACGGGATGCGGCAGATCCTCGGGCACCTCGTCGGGCTCGGGCATCGCCGCGTCGCCTACCTCTCCGGGTCGCGGCGGTCGTGGAGCGAGGGTCGCCGCTGGGCCGCGCTGGCCGCCGAGGCGACCCGCACCGGTGTCGGCGTGGCGTGCCTCGGCCCGTTCCCGCCGATGCTCGACGGCGGCCCGGCCGCCGCCGACGCCGGGCTGGCGTCGGGCGCGACCGCGCTGGTCGCCTCCAACGACCTGCTCGCCATCGGTGTTCTGCGCCGGCTCGAGGAGCGCGGGGTACCGGTGCCGCAGACCGTGAGCGTCACGGGATTCGACGACATCTTCGGTGCCGACTTCTGCCACCCTCCGCTGACGACCGTCACCGCGCCCACCGAGGAGGCCGGCCGGGTGCTGGTCGACGTGCTGCTCGGCGGGCACGCGCAGGACGCGGAGCGGACCGTCCTGCCGGTCCGGTTGCGGGTGCGCGGGTCGACCGGCCCGGCCCGTTGAGGTGAGGTCCCACTGGTCGGAAGGGCCCATCGCCGCCCTCTGATCGCGCCGTCGCCGATGGCAGGGTGGGGAGGCGCTCGAGCGAGGCGCCCCGGACGATGTCCACCACCCCGGCCAGGCGCAGGTCCGCGAAGGGGATGACGGAATGAGCATCTATCAGGTGCAGAAGTGCCTGTTCGACTATCTGCGGGCGCGTGAGCACGCGCCCAAGGACGCACGACCGGAAATCGCCGAGATCGCCGCTCGGGGTTACGACCTCACCGACGAGGAGCGCAAGGCGGTCGAGTCCCTGGACCTGGGGACGCTGTACGCGATGGGGACCCACCCGGTGCTCATCAACGGGCTGGCCCGGAACATGGGGTACCGAAAGGCCGACTACCGGCCCCTGCTGGCCGGATCGATGCCTCCGGAGCGGAAGGTGAAGCCACGATGGCTGAAATCGTGACGGCGTACTGCGCCTCGCACGCGCCGATGCAGGCGGTCGACCCCGAGTCGGCCCCCAAGCACCAGGCGGACAACTTCTTCGCCGGCCTCGAGCATGTGCGCGACCAGGTCGAGCGCGCGCAGCCGCAGGCGGTCGTGATGCTCTCCGGTGAGCACTTCACGAGCTACTTCCTGGACGCCCTTCCGCAGCTGGGCGTCGGCCTGGCGGAGAAGTACAACACCCCGTCGGCACGCTGGCTGCGCATGGAGCACTCCCTGCTGCCCGGTGACGCCAAGCTCGGTGAGCACATCGTGGCCGGGTTGATGGAGCGGCGGTTCTGGCCCGCGCTGTCCTACGAGATGGAGCCGGACCACGGCTTCCTCACCGTCTACGACCAGCTCGACCCGACCTGGCAGCTGCCGTTCGTGCCCCTGGTGCTCAACTGCACCACGCCGCCGCTGATGACCCTGCGCGACAGCTACGAGTTCGGCATCGCGATGGGCGAGGTGCTGCGGTCCTACGACGGGCTGGAGCGGGTGGCGTTCGTCGGCGGTGGCGGGCTCTGCCACTTCGTCGGCGAGCCGCGCATCGGCGACATCGACGAGGACTTCGAGCGCTGGTTCCTCGAGGAGCTCGGCAAGCCGGACTGCGGCGAGCTGCTCGACCTGCCCAACGACGAGCTCATGGAGGCCGGGAACGGCACCGGGGAGGTCCGGGCGTGGGTCGCCCTGGCAGGTGCCATGCGCGGGAACCAGATGACGCTGCTGTCCTACGAGGCGATCTACGAGTGGATCATCGGGATGGCCGTCGTCACCTGGACCCCCTGACCGGATGCGGCCGACGCGTGAGGTGACCGGTGGGAGCGGGCAGCCGCTCCCACCGGTTCGCCGTGTCGCACCGCGGCCGGTCTCGACGAGGAGGAAGAGCATGTCGGCCGTCGAGCCGCCACCCGGTGCCGGACCTGCCTTCGACGCGACGGTGTTCCGCCGCGTGATCGGCAACTTCATGACCGGTGTCGTCGTGATCACGACCGTCGACGACGGAGCCCCGTGCGGCATGACGGTGAGCGCGGTCTCCTCGCTCTCGCTCGAGCCACCGATGCTGCTGGTCTGCCTCAGCGCCGCCAGCGCGACGCAGGAGGCGGTCCTGCGCTCGGGCCGGTTCGCCGTCAACATCCTGGCCGAGCACCAGGGCCACATCGCCGAACGGTTCGCCCGCGCGGGGTCGGAGGACAAGTTCGCCGACCTCGCGACACGGACCGGCCGCACCGGTGTGCCGCTGCTCGCCGACGTGCTGGCGACCGTCGAGTGCCGGATCGCCGAGGTGGTCGGCGGCGGGACGCACCGGGTCTTCCTCGCCGAGGCCGTGCACGCCGAGGCGACCGAGGGCTCGCCGCTGGCGTACTTCCGGGGCGAGTTCGGCAAGTTCGAGCTCGGCCTGGACGCCGAGGTGTACCGACGGCTCCGCCGGTCGATCCTCGACCGTCGGTTCGGAGCAGACGAACCCCTCCAGGTCGAGCAGCTCGCCGCGCAGCTGTCGGTCTCCCCGTCGTCGGTGTACTACGCGCTGACCCGCCTGGTGGGTGACAAGCTCGTCAGCCGCGACCCGCAGCGGGGCCACGTCGTCACCCCGTTGGACGTGGCGACCTCCGACGACGTGCTCGACGCCCGGCTGGCCATCGAGCTCGGGGCGGCCGAGCTCGTCGGCGACCGGCTCTCCGCCGAGCAGTTGCGCGAGCTGCGCGAGCTCGCGGCGGCGACGGGCTCACACGTGCGCGACGGCCGGTTCGGCGACGTCGAGGGCTTCATCGACGCCAGCCACGCCTTCCACCGGTTCCTCGTCGACGCGACCGGCGTCCGGTCCCTGGTGGACGCCTACGAGCGGCTCAGCCTGCCCGACCTGTTGGCACGGGCGCTGCCGGGCGTGACCGACCCCGACCCGCGTCTCATCACGGACCACGTCGACCTGGTCGAGGCGCTCGAGCGGGCGGACCTGCCCGCGGTGCGCCGGGTGTTGACCGCACACAACGAGCGGGCGAAGGCGGTGCAGCGGGCCGGCATCGAGCGCCGCGGCGGGCAGCTCTGACCCGCGTGAGGTAGCCGGACGAGGTTCCTCGCGCTGCGCGAAGGCGCGGACGGGGTGGTGACGTCGGCCGGGTCAGCGGGCCGCGACCGGCAGCCCGAGAGCCGGGCCGCGTTGTCCCAGAGGATCGCCCGCGTGGCGGTCTCGTCCAGCCCGAGTGCCCGCACCGTCTCCACCGGCGTGAAGTCGGCCAGCTCGAAGGGGTGGTCCGTGCCCATCATCACGTGCTCGGCGCCCACGTCCTCGACGAGCCTGCGCAGCAGGGTCGTCGAGAACACCGCGGTGTCGTAGTACAGGCGGTCCGCGTACGCGCTCGGCGGCAGTGGGGTCGTCCGGGCGACATCCTTGCGGTTCCACCCCATGTCCATGCGCCCGCGCAGGGCAGGCAGGCAGCCGCCGCCGTGGGCCAGGCACAGGTGGATCGGGTGGCGCTCCAGCGTGCCGCTGAACACCATGCGGGCGATCGCGATCGCGGTCTCGGCCGGGTACCCGACGAGCTGCGGCAGGTACCAGTCGCCGACCCGCTTCGGGTCCGGGACCCCGCTGGGATGCAGGAAGACGAACGTCCCGCGCTCGGCCAGCAGCGCCCACAGCTCGCCGTTCACCGGGTCGTCGAGGTCGCGACCACCGCCGCGGCTGCCGATGGCGATCCCGGCCAGCCCGAGCTCGTCGAGGCAGCGCCGGGCCTCCTCCGCGGCGTCGGGGAAGCCGAGGGGCACCGAACCCAGCCCGAGCAGGCGGTCCGGGGCGTCGGCGACGTAGACCGCCAGCTCGTCGTTGCCGGGCCGCACCACGTCCGACACGAACTGCGCGTCGTCGGAGATCGAGGCGAACAGGAACGGTGGCAGCGACACGGCGTGGCCGTCGACGCCCTCCCCGTCCATCTCCGACAGGCGCACCGCCACGTCGTACTGGCTGCGTGCCAGGGGCAGCGGGGCCCAGGGGCCGACGCCGCTGACCCGCGGGTCGAGCCGGACGATCCCGTTCGGAACGCCGTCGAGGTCGGCGAGGTTGCGCTCGGCGAGACGGGACAGCAGCGGCAGCGGCATGGCGTGCGCGTGCACGTCGAGCGCGCTCCCGTGCCGAGCCGGCGTCGGTCCGGCGCTGTCGGATGCTTCGACCGCCATCCCTGCACCCCCTTCCGGTCGTCGCGCCACTCTCGCCGACGCCCGTGACCCCGGCCACCGCCTCTCACTGGTCGGAAGCCGTCCGTCCGGTGGGGACCTCGCTCCCGTAGCGTTGCCGTCTGCGACCGGGACAGGAGGTTCGTGGTGCGCCCGCGGGCCCGCCGGGGTCGTCAAGGGGACACCGGACGTGGTATCGCTCAGAGCGCCGCAATCGCACCGGTGCGGCTCGACGTCTCCCGCGACCGCGGGGGCATGACCGACGGAAAAGAGGAGTGCAGTCGCATGACCACCCCCGATGTGAGCGGCGAGCTCGAGGCCGCCACCCAGCGCGTCCGAGAGCTCGGCGAGCAGGTTGCCGCGCAGGCGCGCAAGAACGGCCTGGCTTGGCTGGAGGGCTACGAGGCGGTCCTCAAGAACATGCTCGACCTCGAGGAGCAGGCGGCCAAGGGCACCGGGGCCGAGTGGGCCGCCACGTTGGCCAGCACGCACGCCAACTTCGTCCGCTCGACGTCCGAGATCGTCCTCGGTGCCGTGCGGCAGCAGTTGAAGGGCAGCGGCGCGTCCTAGGGCCGACACCCGCGACGACGACGGCCCCGGTGCGGATGCACCGGGGCCGTCCCATGCAGGTGGACTGACCTTCCGGCTACTTGTGGGCCGGGTAGTCGAAGAACCCGTGGCCTGCCTTGCGGCCCACGAGGCCTGCCTCGACCATCCGCATCAGCAGGGAGGGCGGTGCGTACAGCGGCTCCTTGAACTCGGAGTAGAGCGACTGGGCCACGAACTGGATGGTGTCCAGGCCGATCAGGTCGCACAGGGCGAGCGGGCCCATCGGGTGGTTGCAGCCGTCGACCATGCCGGTGTCGACCTCCGCAGCCGAGGCGAAGCCCGACTCGACCATGCGGATCGCGGCCAGCAGGTAGGGGACGAGCAGGGCGTTGACCACGAAGCCTGCGCGGTCCTTGCAGTGCACGATGTGCTTGTTCAGCTGCCCGCCGCAGAACGCCTCGGCCCGCGCCAGGGTCTCGGCCGAGGTCAGCAGGCTCGGCACCAGCTCCACGAGGCGCAGCATCGGCACCGGGTTGAAGAAGTGCATGCCGATCACCCGCTGCGGCTGGGGCGTGACCGCCGCCAGCTTCATGATCGGGATCGACGACGTGTTGCTGGTGAGCAGCGCGTCGGGACGTGCGACCTTGCCGAGCGCCTGGAAGATCGCGATCTTCTCGGCCTCGTCCTCGATGACGGCTTCGACCACCAGGTCCCGGTCGGCGAGGTCGGCGATGTCCGTCACGGCGCGGACCCGGCTCTCGGCGGCCTCCCGGTCCGCGGGCGACATCTTGCCCGACTTCTCCGCGCGCGCGAACGACTTGCGGACCCGTGCCAGCGCGCCGTCGGCGTAGGCCTGGGTCACCTCGCAGATGACGACGTCACACCCAGCCCGTGCGGACACCTCCGCGATGCCGGTGCCCATGATCCCGCCGCCGATGACGCCGACGGTCGATACCTGCTCCGTGGTGCTCACTGCCTGCTTCGACGCTGTTTCCGCAGTCATAACGCTCCCGTTCCTCGACGGCCCGTGATCCCGTCCCGGGCTCTTGGCGGGCCCCTTCGAGTCCGTATGCTTCCCGAACACCGCGGTGCCGCACCGCCGACTCCCGCTCGGCGGCGAGTGAACCAGATCACGTGTGAGCCGAGTTGCGTCACGGGCATTGGTCTCGCTTCCGCTGGACGAAAGGCCCGCCGCGAGAGGGTCGTGGACCGACGGCGGGGGTCGAGCATGGACCGAAGGGCCATGCGAAGGGATCATCCATGCTCAGTGGGAGGACCACACTCGTCGCGCACCTGGGCTATCCGACGTTCGCCTTCAAGGCCCCGTTGATCTACAACCCGTGGTTCGAGAAGAACGGGATAGACGCGGTCGTCGTCCCCATGGGCGTGCAGGTGCCCGACTACCCGGACTTCTTCCGGGCCCTGTTCCACCTGACCAACATCCGCGGTGCCCTGGTGACGATGCCGCACAAGGTCACCACGATCTCGCTGGTCGACGAGATCACCGCGAGCGCGAAGGTCGCAGGCGCGGTCAACGCCGTCCTGCTGCGCGAGGACGGATCGTTGCTGGGCGACCAGTTCGACGGTGCCGGGTTCGTCCGTGGGGTGCAGCGCAAGGGATTCGACCTCGACGGGAAGAAGGCGCTCGTCGTCGGCAACGGCGGTGTGGGCTCGCCCATCGCCGCCTCGCTCGCCGCCGCAGGTGTCCGTGCGATCAGCCTGTTCGACCCGTACCTCCCCGCCGCGTCGGAGGGGCTGGCGGAGCGGTTGCGCGAGGCGTACCCGACGCTCGAGGTCACGACCGGCGCCACGGACCCCGCCGGGCACGACCTGGTCGTCAACGCCACCCCGCTGGGGATGAAGGACGACGACCCCCTGCCGATGGACGTCGACCGGATCGGCCCGGGCACGTTCGTCGGTGAGGTCGTCATGAAGCGGGAGATCACCCCCTTCCTGCACGCCGCGCAGGACAAGGGCTGCCCGATCCAGGTGGGCAAGGACATGCTCTTCGAGCAGATCCCGGCCTATCTGGAGTTCTTCGGCTTCGGCACGACGACTCCGGACGAGCTGCGCGCCGTCGCCGAGGTCGACGGCTGAGTTGCGCCGCCGGGGCTGGAGCGTGATCGTTTGCGGGTGACCGAGATGGTGACCGAGGTGGCGCCCGGGCTGCACCGCATGGCGCTGCCCTTGGGCATCCACGGCGTCGAGTCCGTGAGTGCCTACCTGCTCGCCGGCGGTGACGGGCGCGACACGCTCGTCGACTGCGGGATCGCCGCCGCGCCCACCCCCGACGGCGACCCCGGACCGGACGGCACCGCGGCCCTCGAGTCGGCGCTGCGCGCCTGCGGCAGCGGGCTCGAGCGGATCGAGCGGCTCGTGATCACCCACGCGCACATCGACCACTTCGGGCTGGCGGGCGAGGTGGTGCGCCGCAGCGGCGGCGAGCTGTGGATGCACCGGAGCACCGAGCTGGACCTGGCCAAGTACGACGATCCCGACGAGGCCGTCGACCGGCGCGAGCTGATGCTGGCCGATCACGGCCTCTACGGTCCGGAGCTGACCGAGACCTCGCGCGGGCTGTGCGACTGGATCCCGGTGATGCCCTCCATCGGCAGGCCCGGCACGCTGCTCGACGGCGGGGAGCGGTTCACCGTCGGCGACCGGACGTGGGAGGTCGTGCACACCCCGGGCCACTCGCCCGGCCACATCTGCCTGTGGAACGCCGCGGAGCACCTGCTCTGCTCGGGCGACCACCTCCTGCAGCTCGTGTCACCGCCGGTGACCTTCGAGCGCGGCTTCGAGACCGACCCGATGGGCTCCTACCTCGAGTCACTGGACCGGGTCGCGACGCTCGGCCCGGAGCTCGTCCTGCCCGGCCACGGGCCGCCGTTCCGCCACGGCGCCCGAAGGGCCGCGTCCATCTCGCGGAACAAGCTGCGGCGGCTGACCCGGATCCGCGAGATGGTGGAGGCGCGCGAGCACACGGTCACCGAGCTCACCGCCGAGCTGTTCCCGAACATCGCCACGGCAGCGCAGCGGCACTTCGCCATGGCCGAGATCCTCGCCTACCTCGCCCATCACGAGGTGCGGGGTGTCCTGGCCCGGGAGCGGCGGCCCGACGGGGTCTTCGTGTGGCGGAAGCCGGGAGTCTGACCCGGATCCGCGAGGCCGGTTCGGGGTACGGGTTCGTCGTACGTGGTTGTTGTGACGAGTGCAGTCGGACGAAGACCGGGAGGGTCCCATGACCGAGCAGGCCGCGGCGGCAGGCGCCGTCGCCACCACGGGTGCGGGCCACCGCGTGGTGGTGATCGGCGGCGGGTTCGGGGGCCTGAACGCCGTCCGGGAGCTCGCCGACGCCGACGCCGACGTGACGTTGGTGGACCGGACGAACCACCACCTGTTCCAGCCGCTGCTCTACCAGGTGGCCGCCGGCATCCTGCCGCCCGGGCTGATCGCGCCGGCACTGCGGCACATCGTCAAGAACCAGGTGAACACCCACGCGCTGCTCGCCGAGGTGACGAACATCGACCTCGCGAAGCGGGAGGTGACCACCGAGGCCCCCGACACGCGGACGCTCACCCTGGGATACGACACGCTGGTCGTGGCGGGCGGGGCCACGCACTCCTACTTCGGCCGCGACGAGTTCGCCGAGTTCGCCCCCGGCATGAAGACCATCGAGGACGCCCGGTACCTGCGCGACCGGATCCTCTCGGCGTTCGAGCTCGCCGAGCTGACGACGGACCCGGCCGAGCGGGCCGAGCTGCTGACGTTCGTGGTGATCGGGGCCGGGCCGACCGGGGTGGAGACGGTCGGGCAGATCGCGGAGCTCGCGCACACCGTGCTGCCGCGCGACTACCGGTCGATCAACACCCGGGAGGCGCGGATCATCCTGCTGGAGGGTGCGGGATCGGTGCTGCCGCCGTTCGACAAGAAGCTGCAGGCTTACACGCACCGGGTGCTGGAGAGGATGGGGGTGGAGATCCACCTCAACTCCCTGGCCGTCGGCATGGACGACTACTCCGTCACGGTGAAGGGCCCGGACGGGGTCGAGACGATCCGCTGCCGCACCCGCATCTGGGCGGCGGGCGTCGCGGCGTCACCATTGGCGACGATGCTCGCCGAGCAGGCGGGCGTCGAGACCGACCGCGCGGGTCGCATCCCGGTCAACCCCGACTGCAGCGTGGCGGGGCATCCGGAGGTGTTCGCGATCGGCGACATGGTGTCGCTGAACGAGCTGCCCGGGGTGGCGCAGCCTGCGCTGCAGGAGGGCCACTACGTCGGCAAGGTCATCAAGGCGCGCCTGGAGGGGCGGCCGGTGCCCCCACCGTTCACCTACTTCGACAAGGGCTCGATGGCCACCATCGGCTACCGGGCCGCCGTGGCGGACGCGTTCGGCGTCAAGGTCACGGGCGTGCTGGCCTACCTCATGTGGGCGTTCGTCCACGTGGCCTACCTCATCGGCTGGGGGAACCGGCTGGGCACGCTCTACACGTGGGCCCGGGCCCTGGTGTTCACCAAGAACCGCGGCCACCGGATCATCACCTTCGAGCAGGCGCACTCGCAGGTCGAGCACCACCCGCAGCCGCCCGCCGACACTCCCGTGATCGAGCAGACGACACCGAGCGCTGACGGCGCGGTGCCGTCGGGCGCCCGGCCGCCCGAGCAGGTGCCCACCCTCGGGCGGGAGGCCCGCTAGCGATGGTGGGCATTCTGGTCAGCCTGGGGATCGTCGGGGCGGGGCTGTGGATCACGATGAGCGAGAACGCCTCGGACATGGGGATTCTCGGGGCGCCGCTGCTCGTCCTGGGCCTGACGTTCCTCGGGGTGAACCTGTACATGCACATCCACGGTTTCCGGATGAAGCGGCGCCGCCGGTGAGCGGTGCCGCCGCGGCAACACGCGCGTCCGATCAGGGGAGGGGGCCGCCGGGGTCCACCCGCGGGGGTGGCAGGCGCAGGATGCGCATCCGGTCGCGCGGGTGCAGCGCCTCGTCCGGGATGCCACGCGGGGAACGCGGCCGAGCGGGCACCGCCTTCGGCTCGGCGCGTGCCCACCGACCGGCATCGCGCGCCGGCCGCCCCTTCTGCTGACGGCGCGCGGTGTCCCCCGATCGTTCCCGCTGCTCGCAACGCCCGCCAGACCGGCCCATCCCCGCATCAGCGCAGGCGCAGGCGGCGGTGTGCGGCCATCCGGATCGGGGCGTTGACCTCGCCGTACCCTCGTAGCCCCCCACCCGCGCCACGACCTCGAAGAACACCCGCCCGCCCAGCACGTCGGTGTAGAAGTGCAGGAACTCGCCGTTCGCGTCGCGGTCGAGCAGCACGCCCAGCTCGCGCATCGTCGCGAGCTGCTCGGGGGGAGGGGCGAGGCGGGCGTCGAGGTCGTCGTAGTAGTTGTCCGGGATCGCCAGCAGCGGCGCACCGGCCGCCCGGGCCGCGCGGGCGCAGGCGAGCACGTCCGTGCACGCGAAGGCGATGTGCTGGGGCTCGGCGACGCCGGGCGCCCACTCGCCGCGGCGCAGCACGGACACGCTCAGCCCGAGCCGCAGCGTGCGCTGCGCGTCGGAGACCGTCCGGTTGCGCACGAGGCCGAACGGGGCGGCGACCTCCGAGGCCTGCTGCGTCCGCAGGCCCAGCACGCTGCGGTAGAACAGCGCCGCCTCGTCGAAGTTGTCGAAGGGCTGCGTGAGCGCGACGTGGTCGATGACCGTCCTCGATCCGGGCACGGGCGCGACGGCCGCCCCGTGCTCGGATCCGGTGCCGCCGTCGTCGGGGAAGTCGGTCAGCCACCCGTCCTCGGCCCCCGTGCGGCAGAAGAACACCGCGGTCCCGTCCGGTGCGGGCACGGCCGACAGGTCCGCCTCGGCCGGGCCGCGGCTGCGCGGGAGCACCGGCGCGAGCAGCCTCGTCGCCCGCTCCGCGGCGGCCTGCGGGTCGTCGACCTCGACGCCGAGCGCCGTGACGGCGGCGCCGTGTGCGGTCGGCTCGGCGTTGAGCAGCACACGCGCCTCCCCGTGGCTCCACAGCTGCACCGGCTTGCTGCGATGGGTGCCTGAGTGGCGGAACCCGAGCGCGGTGAGGGTGCGCGCGATCGCGGGCTCGCACTCGTCGTCCACGGCGAGCTCGGCGAACGCGAAACCGTGCAGCCCGGGCGCGGGCGGCAGGCTCTGCCCGCCGACCTCGACGCCGGCGGGCAGGTGGCCCTGGGCCGGGTCCCGGACCGCTTCGGCCAGCGCGAGCAGCGACCGCAGGGCGTCGACCGCGGCCCGCCGCGGGTCGGCCTGGCGGAACACGTCGTTGAACACCTCGAGCGACAGCGGACCGGCGTAGCCCGCGGCCAGCACGTGGCCGAGGAAGGCGGGCAGGTCGAAGGCGCCCTGGCCCGGGAAGAGGCGGTGGTGGCGGCTCCACTGGAGCACGTTCATGTCCATGTGCGGGGCGTCGGCCAGCTGCAGGAAGAACAGCTTCTCCCCGGGGATGTCGCGGATGCCTGCCGGGTCGCTGCCGCGGGACAGGATGTGGAAGCTGTCGAGGCACAGGCCCAGCGCCGGGTGGTCGGCGCGGCGCACGACCTCCCACGACCGGTC
>JAEUJO010000300.1 GCA_016794615.1 Pseudonocardia sp.
ACGCCGGCACCGACCTCGCGGAGAATGCGCCGCGGCGTCGCGCTGCCCCGACGCCCGCACTCGGAGAGCTCGATCCCGAGATGCGCCACCGTGCACAGCCCCCGCTGGACCGGATCGGCGATCAACTCGGTGATCTCCCGCGCGTCACGCAGACGTCGGGCGGCATCGATCACTGCGCGCGGCACCGGGGCCAGGGGCACCCCACCTCGGACGAGTGCTGCCGGCATGCGGCGGCTGCGCTCGACCTGGATGTACGACGCGCTCCGGACCTGTCTCTCGTGGGGTACGAGGACGTGGAGGGGCGGCTGGGGAGCGGGACCGCGTTGGACACCGTGTCGTCGGCATGCCTCCAGACCGGTGAGGACGGCGTCCTGGCCCCCGTGGAGCAGGGCTGCCGTGACGAGCTGTCCGGTCGTCGGATGCCCGGTTGTCATGAGGACGATGCCAGGCGCGAGACGCTGCCAGGGGCCGCCGTACCGGCACCGGTGGTAGACGGTTGACTCCGGCACGCCCAGCGCGACAAGCGCCCGTGCCGTGACGACGCCGTCATTCGCAGCAGCGCGGAGGTGCTCGCGTGACAGGTTCGTGAAACCACGTGTCATGCGCTGCATCGTCATGAGCGGCCGGCCCGTGGGTGGGCGCATCGCTGGGATTGTGTGCAGTGGTGAACGCCGGTGTGCGTCTCAGTCTCAGCTCAGCGTTGCAGCAGGGTGGCCCTGCTCCAATCGGTTTGGTGTAGGGCCACCTTGCTGCAACCCCGCCCCGCCCGGCCCGCCCCGCCCCGCCCGCCCCCCACCCCGGCTCGGCTCCCTTCCTGCGCCCCCGCTGCCACGCTGCTCGGCCTCGGTAGGATCGAGCGGATCTGTGCACCAGGGAGGACAGCATGAGCGGCCACTCCAAGTGGGCGACGACCAAGCACAAGAAGGCCGTCATCGACGCCCGCCGCGGCAAGATGTTCGCCAAGCTGATCAAGAACATCGAGGTTGCCGCGCGCACCGGTGGCGGTGACCCGGACGGCAACCCCACGCTCTACGACGCCATCCAGAAGGCCAAGAAGAGCTCGGTCCCCAACGACAACATCGACCGTGCCGTCAAGCGCGGGTCGGGGGCCGACGCCGGCGGCGCCGACTACCAGACGATCACTTACGAGGGCTACGGCCCGAACGGCGTCGCGGTACTCGTCGAGTGCCTCACCGACAACCGCAACCGGGCGGCTACCGAGGTCCGCCTGGCGATGACCCGCAACGGCGGCACGATGGCCGATCCCGGGTCGGTGGCGTACCTGTTCACCCGCAAGGGCGTCGTGATCGTGCCGAAGGCCGGCTTCAGCGAGGACGACGTGCTGCTCGCGGTCCTGGAGGCGGGCGCCGAAGAGGTGAACGACCTCGGCGACAGCTTCGAGATCGTCTCCGAGGCCACGGACCTCATCCCGGTCCGCACCGCGCTGCAGGAGGCCGGGATCGACTACGACTCCGCGGACCCGACGTTCCTGCCCTCGATGCAGATCCCGCTGGACGCCGACGGCGCGCGCAGGGTCTTCAAGCTGATCGACGCGTTGGAGGACAGCGACGAGGTGCAGAACGTCTACGCGAACTTCGATGTCAGCGACAAGGTGCTCGAAGAGGTCGACGCGTAGGCGTCCCGAGGAGTTCGGCGGGACGTGTCACGCGAGGACGCCGTTCTCGCGGAGGAAGGCGATGAGGTCGACACCGGACGACGTCACCGCCTGTGCGCCAGCGGCCCGCGCTTCGGCGGCATGCTCGCGGACGGCCCGGCCGCTCGTGAACAGGAGCAGCGGGGTGCCGTCGCCCGCGGCGCGCAGCGCCCGTGCCAGGTCGAGGCCTGCGGTCGTCCGGTAGCTCCCGCCCTCGCGGCGCCCCATGTCGCTGATCACCGCGCCGTAGTCGTGGCCGCTCGCCAGCGCCAGGCCCTCGGCCGTGGTCCGGGCGGTGTCCACGCGGACGCCGCCCGTCATCAACTGGTCGATGAGCACCGCGTTGTTCTCCGGTCGGTCGTCGACCCACAGCACCGCGGACGGCCGCGGCTCCCGAGGGGGGTCCGGCGGTTGACCAGCCACCCGCCGGCGCAGGTCGTCGAGCTGGCGGCGCAGGTCGAGAGCGACCTCGTTCTGCTGCTGGCGGAACTTGCCGAGCGTCACCCGCTGGCCGCCGACCTCGATCGTCACTTCTTCGCGCTCGCTGCCCGACCGCAGCAGGCCCGCCAGCGGCCGGGCGAACAACACCAGTCCGAACAGCACGACCGCGGGCCAGGCCAGGTCCGCTATGGAGGACAGGAGCTCCGGCACGGCGCCATGATGGCGCTCCGGTCGGTACGGGTGCCGGTCGCCCCTCCGGAAACTGTCGGTGGGCCGTCCAAGGAGGTTCTGAGACACCGTCAGGCGCGCCGGGGCGCGGAGCCCGGTGTCTCAGAACCCTCCTAGACTCACGAACCGATGAGCGAGCCTGCGAGCGAATCAGTGTCACAGCGCTTTCGCGAAGCGCCGACCGAGCGAAGCGAGGGAGTGCGATGAGCCCCGCCACCCGCACCTCCGCTTCGCGATCTACCGCTCCGAAGAAGCCGCCGACGCCGGTCACGCACCCCGTCGGTGAGCGTCGGCTGCTGCTGCTCGACGGCCATTCACTGGCCTACCGGGCGTTCTTCGCCCTCCCGGCGGAGAACTTCCGCACCGGCACCGGGCAGACCACGAACGCCGTCTACGGCTTCACGGCCATGCTCATCAACCTGCTGCGGGACGAGGTGCCGACGCACGTCGCCGTGGCGTTCGACGTCTCGCGCACCACGTTCCGCTCGGAGCGGTTCTCCGAGTACAAGGCCAACCGGAGCTCGACGCCGGACGACTTCCGCGGCCAGGTCGACCTCATCAAGGACGTCCTCACGGCGCTGGCGATCCCGTTCTTCGCGGTCGACAACTTCGAGGCCGACGACATCATCGCCACCCTCGCCACGCAGGCCGAGGCGCAGGGCTACCGGGTGCTGGTGACCACGGGCGACCGCGACGCGTTCCAGCTGGTCAGCGAGAACGTCACGGTGCTCTACCCGACGCGCGGGGTCTCCGAGCTCGGCCGGATCGACCCGGACGCGGTGATGACCCGCTACGGGCTCACCCCGGCGCAGTATCCGGACTTCGCCGCGCTGCGTGGCGACCCGAGCGACAACCTGCCCAGCATCCCGGGCGTCGGCGAGAAGACGGCCGCCAAGTGGGTGCGCGAGTTCGGCTCGCTGGCGGCCCTGACGGACCGGGTGGACGAGGTGAAGGGCAAGGTGGGCGACGCCCTGCGTGCGCACCTCGCGCACGTGCTGCTCAACCGCCAGCTCACCGAGCTGATCCGGGACGTCCCGCTCGACGCCGCACCGGACGACCTGGTGGCCCGCCCGTGGGACCGCGAGGCCGTGCACCGGCTGTTCGACGAGCTGGAGTTCCGGGTGCTGCGCGAGCGCCTGTTCGCCACGCTGACCAGCGCCGAGCCGGAGGCCGAGGAGGGCTTCGACGTCGAGGGCGGGGCGCTCGGGCCCGGCACGGTGCGGGCGTGGCTCGACGCGCACGCCCGCGACGGGCGCCGGGTCGGGATCGGGGTCCACGGGCGGCTGGCCACGTGGGCGGGGCGCGACATCGACGGGATCGCGCTGGCCGCCGGGGAGCCGTCGCTGGAGGCGCGCGCGACCGGGGCGTCGGCCGGTTCCGCTCAGGCCGCGTACCTCGACGTGCGTACGCTGTTGCCGGACGACGAGGCGGCGCTGGGGGAGTGGTTGGCCGACCCGTCCGTGCCGAAGGCGGCGCACGACGTCAAGGCGGCGCTGCACGGCCTGCGCGCCCGCGGCTGGGACCTCAACGGGCTGACCAGCGACACCGCGCTGGCCGCGTACCTGGCCCGGCCGGGGCAGCGCAGCTTCGACCTCGCGGACCTCGCGCTGCGCTACCTGCGCCGCGAGCTGCGCGCCGAGAGCGAGCCGGAGAACGGCCAGCTGTCCCTGCTCGGCGGCGAGGAAGAGGCGGACTCCGCACGCGCGCAGGCACAGATCGTGGCGGCGTCGGCGGTGGCCGAGCTGGCGACCGCGCTGGACGCCGAGCTGGAGCGGCTCGGGGGCACGCGGCTGCTCGCCGAGCTGGAGCTGCCGTTGCAGGGTGTGCTGGCCGATCTGGAGACCGCCGGCGTCGCCGTGGACCGCGAGGCCCTCACCGAGCTGGAGGCCGAGTTCGCCGCGCAGGTCAGGCAGGCCGCGCAGGACGCGTACGGCGTGATCGGCAAGGAGATCAACCTCGGGTCGCCGAAGCAGCTGCAGGTGGTGTTGTTCGACGAGCTGAGCATGCCCAAGACCAAGCGCACCAAGACCGGCTACACCACTGACGCGGACGCGCTGCAGACGCTGTTCGAGCAGACCGAGCACCCGTTCCTGTCGCACCTGCTGGTACACCGCGACGCGACGCGGCTCAAGGTCACCGTCGAGGGGCTGCTCAAGTCGATCGCCGACGACGGGCGCATTCACACCACCTACAGCCAGACGATCGCCGCCACCGGCCGGCTGTCGTCGACGGAGCCGAACCTGCAGAACGTGCCCATCCGCACGGCGGCGGGGCGGCGGATCCGCGACACGTTCGTCGTCGGCCGTGATCCGGACGGCACGGCGTTCGCCGAGCTGATGACGGTCGACTACAGCCAGATCGAGATGCGGATCATGGCGCACCTGTCGGGCGACGAGGCCCTGATCGAGGCTTTCCGCAGCCATCACGACTTCCACGCCGAGACCGCCGCGCGGGTGTTCGGGGTCGACGCCGCCGAGGTCGGGGCCGAGCGGCGCGCCAAGATCAAGGCGATGAACTACGGCCTGGCGTACGGGCTGTCGGCCTTCGGGCTGAGCAACCAGCTGCGGATCTCCACGGAGGAGGCCCGCGGCCTGATGGACGGCTACTTCCAGACCTTCGGCGGGGTGCGTGACTACCTCGCCGGAGTCGTCGACCAGGCGCGGAAGGACGGCTACACCGAGACGATCCTCGGCAGACGCCGCTACCTGCCGGACCTGACCACGGACAACCGGCAGCGTCGCGAGATGGCGGAGCGGATGGCGCTCAACGCCCCGATCCAGGGCAGCGCGGCGGACATCATCAAGGTCGCGATGCTCAACGTGCACCGGGCGCTCGCCGCGGAGGGCAGGCGTAGCCGGATGCTGCTGCAGGTCCACGACGAACTGGTGCTCGAGCTCGCCGAGGGCGAACGGGGCGCCGTGGAGGAGCTGGTGCGCCGGGAGATGGGCGCGGCGTACGCGTTGGATGTGCCGCTGGAGGTGTCGGTGGGCTACGGGCGCAGCTGGGACCAGGCCGCACACTGACGACCGCCACACCGGCGCGGCGTTGTTGGTCGTGCACAGCCCCGCTGCTCGTGCACAGCCCCGCTGCTCGTGCACAGCCCCGCTGCTCGTGCACAGCCCCGCTGCTCGTGCACAGCCCCGCTGCTCGTGCACATCGTGCGCGGTATGCACGGCCGGCTCGGCTTGTGCACGGCCGGGTGCGGTATGCACGGCCGGCTCGGCTTGTGCACGGCCGGGTGCGGGTCGTCCGAATCCCGTGGACGAGCGGATACCCGCCGCTCGACAATGCCGGGGTGGAGCCGCTCGTGTGGGACGACCCCCTGCCTGCCCACCCCCGCCGGATCCTGGTCACCGGCACGTCGGGCTCCGGGAAGACGACGGTGGCGGCCGCGCTGTCGGGCCACCTCGGGATCCCGCACACCGACATCGACGGGCTCTACCACGGTCCCGGCTGGGTGCCGCGCCCCGATTTCGTCGTCGACGTCGCCGCGCTCGCCGGGCGCGCGGAGTGGGTCACCGAGTGGCAGTACTCCGTGGTCCGCCCACTGCTGCTGGGCCGTGCGGACCTGCTGGTCTGGCTCGACCTGACCCGCGCGGCGGTGATGCGTCAGATCGTGCCGCGGACGCTCCGCAGACGGCTGCGGCGCGTCGAGCTGTGGAACGGAAACGTCGAACCGCCGCTGTGGACGCTCCTCACCGACCGGGACCATATCCTGCGCTGGGCCTGGCGCACCCACGCCAAGACCGCTGCCCGCGTGCACTCGGTGCTCGCCTCCCCCGACCCGCCGACGGTGGTGCGGCTGCGGAGCCGCCGCGAGGTGACCGCATGGCTCGGCGGTCCCGTCGCCGCTCTCGGCCCCGCCCGCCTGCGCCCGCTTCCCGGCCGGCACCAGTAAAGACGGGCCCGCACACCAGCCGTGACCTGGGCGCGGGCCCCCGCTTCCTGGGCGCGAGCCAACGTCCTGGCCGGTGCACCCCGGCCGATCGAGTGGCGGCGTTCGGCGCGCCCCGGGAGCCGGCCGCGCAGCCACCGGTAGCCTCCTGTCGAACGACTGTTCGCTCGGCAGGACGGAGATCGCGGGTGCGGGTGCTCGGCGTCGACCCCGGGTTGACCCGGTGCGGGCTCGGCGTGGTCGACGGCGGAGCCGGCGGGCGTGAGGTCCGCTACATCGCCGTCGACGTCGTGCGGACCGCCGCCGATGCGCCGCTCGCGACCCGCCTGCTCGCGGTCGGCGACGAGGTCGAGCGCTGGATCGCCCTGCATCGACCGGACGTCGTCGCGGTCGAGCGCGTGTTCAGCCAGCACAACGTGCGAACGGTGATGGGTACGGCCCAGGCGAGCGGGGTGGTCGCGCTGCTCGCGGCGCGAGCCGGGCTGCCCGTCGCCTTCCACACACCCAGCGAGGTCAAGGCGGCGGTCACCGGTGCGGGTCGGGCCGGGAAGGAGCAGGTCGCCGCCATGGTGACCCGCCTGCTCGGGCTCGCCGAGGCGCCGCGGCCCGCCGACGCCGCCGACGCCCTCGCGCTGGCGATCTGCCATTGCTGGCGCGCGCCGATGCTGGACCGGATGGCCCAGGCGCGGGAGCGGTCAGCGGAGCTCGCGCGCCGGCACCGGGCCCGGCTCGCCGCCGCCGAGGCGGCCAGTCGCCGCGGGGCCGCCGGGGACGGTGGCCGATGAGTCCGCGACATCGCGCGGCGCCTGGGGCCGCGCTCGGGTCGGAACCGGTGCGGGACCCGACGAGGCGCGCGACGTCGGACTCGAGACGTGATGGGACGCGCGGGAGCGGGAGGTGGACCGCGTGATCGCGGCCGTTCGGGGCGAGGTGCTCGAGATCGGGCTGGACCACGCCGTCGTCGACGTGGGCGGCGTCGGGCTGGCGGTGCACGCCACGCCCGCGACGCTCGCCGGGCTCCGGCGGGGTGACCAGGCGCGGCTGGCGACCTCGCTCGTGGTCCGAGAGGACTCGCTGACCCTGTTCGGGTTCGCCGACGCGGAGGAGCGTGAGCTGTTCACGCTGCTGCAGACGGTCAGCGGGGTCGGGCCGCGGCTGGCGCTGGCGACGCTCGCGGTGCTCGACCCCGACGCGCTGCGCCGAGCCCTGGCCGACGGCGAGGTGACCGCGCTCACTCGGGTTCCGGGGATCGGCCGCAAGGGCGCGGAGCGGATGGTGCTGGAGCTGCGCGACAAGGTCGTCGCCCCGGCCGCGGCCCCGAGTGCTCCCGCGGCGGCGGGCGGGCTGCGCGGCCAGGTCGTCGAGGCCCTGCTCGGGCTCGGGTTCCCGGCGAAGTCCGCCGAGCAGGCGGTGGACGCCGTGCTCGCGGAGAACGGGGTCACCGAGGCCTCCACCGCACTGCGGGCAGCACTGAGCCGCCTGGGGCGCGCCCGATGATCACTTGCGTCGGATTCGCTGCGGCCCACCCCGAGTCGCCGGGGGCCGTGGG
>JAEUJO010000335.1 GCA_016794615.1 Pseudonocardia sp.
GCAGGAGGGTCGGGAGTGCTGCGCGGAGTTCCATGCGGCCCAGTTCGGCGCCGATGCAGCGGTGGATGCCGTGGCCGAACGCGAGGTGCGGCGCCGGTTGTCGAGTCGCGTTCCCGTGGTCGGTCTGGTCGACGAACGCAGGGTCACGGTTGGCGGCCGTCAGTGAGCAGAGAACGACGTCACCGGCTCCGACTCTCTCGGTGCCCAGTTCCGTGGCCTGTCGGGCAAAGCGCGGGAATGCCACCTGGACGACCGAGAGGACGCGCAGGAGCTCCTCGACGAACGGCCCGACGGGGATGTCACCGCTGCGCAGCCCGTCGGCGAGCAGTGGCTTCTCGAGGAGGGTCAGCGCACCGAGAGCGAGCATGCTCGCGGTGGTCTCGTGACCTCCGATGAGCAGCCCGTCGGCGAGCTCGGCCAGCTCCCGGTCCGCCAGGTCGTCGCCGTGCCTGCGCAGCAGTGTGGCGAGGAGACCGGGCTGCGGATCGGTGCGGTACCGGGTCACCAGCTCCGTGAGGTAGTCGAGAGACGCCCGCACCGCCGTCAGCGAGTCCTCCATCGAGCCGAGCACATCGAACCGCTCCGCGCCGCGCCGTTCCAGCCCCGCCCGGTCCTCCTCCGGCACCCCGAGCAGATCGCAGATGACCAGCGACGGGATGGGCACCGCGAAGTCGGTGACGAAATCGGCCGGTGGTCCCTGAACCTCGAGCACGTCGATCGTGGAACCTACGACGGCGTCGATCCTGGGGCGAAGTGCGTGGAGCCGGTGCGCGGTGAACTCGGGGGTCAGGAGACGTCGCAGACGGGTGTGATCGGGCGGGTCGGTGAAGCCCAGTCCTCCGGGATCCTGCGCCGCGAGGTTCTCCAGGCCGGTCCCCGCCAGCCGGGCAAGGTCGTTGCTGAACGTCTCGGAGTCACCGAGTACGCGGCGCACCTCCTCGTAGCCGGTGACCAGCCACACCGCAGGCATGTCGTCGGGGACGTCGAGCCGCGCGACCGGCCGGGCCGCACGAAGGGCGCCCAGCTCCGCGACGGGGTCGAGCCGGTCCCGCAGCAGCGGCAGGAACAGTGGTATGGGCTCGACTGAGGCCGTGGACGTGCCGGGGCAGGAGGTCATACCCCGAGATACGCGTGTGGGTGGCGGGTGGTTCCCGAGACGAACACGCTTTCGGATGATCCCGCGCACAATTTCCGGCAGGGCGGGGCGAACAATCCGCATCCGCTGCCGCCGGCGTCAGCCGAAATCAATCCGAACCGGGGCACTTCTACCGGAAAGGGATATTCCGCCTCGATTATTCGAGCCACACCATCCGTGCCGTTGGCCGGTTTAGCGGCTTTCGTGACCGCCGCTGCCGGACCGGTGCGTCACGATCGGAGCTCGCCCGCCTCGGCGCCATCCCCTTCCACGCCACCGGGGCCTGTGCACGATGCGCGCCACCGGCCGGGCGACACCGTGGGCGCGGAGGTCATCGATCGAATGCTGCGCCGCCGCCCTGCCCGGCCGCGCGCGGCACACCGCCTCGACGACGCCCGCGGCGCGGTGGACCTGCTCGATCCTCCTCGGCCGCTTGCGCAACAGTTGCACAGTTGTTTGTCCACTTGACAGTCGACCGGGGTCGGGTCATCGTTGAGAGGTAGCACCTCGTTCGGCGAGGCGTCTGCGCGGACACAGGCCGCTGACCTCGTGGTGTCGAGAGACGCCCCGGGGTCAGGACAGGCTTCCCCGGCTTAAGGGGTGGCCCCAAGCGGCTTCCGGCCCGAGGTGGGTGGATCACGCCGCGCAGTGCTGAAGCTCTGACGAGGAGGTGCCGGCCCGACCGATCGCGGTCTGGGGCACCTCGCTGCACGCGTATCGGCGATGGCACCCGCGTGTGCCCCGGCGGCGAGGAGGTGAGTGGTGGGTTCCGGTGATAGTCCGCGGCGCGCTTGGTGCCGTGCATGTGACTGCCCGATCGCTGCTGTTCGCTTCGCGTCGACCGGTCCCCGAGTTCGGATCTGACCGTGCCCACGGGCGCGTGGGGGTCGGCGGCGCCCGTGTGACGGGATGACCTCGATGGACCGTGGACGTGATGGCCGCCGTGCGGGGCCCGCCGGACGTGGAACCACTCAGGACCGGTCGACGCCGGCCAGTGGGGTTGGTGAAGGGATGATGCCAACGGCTTCGCGCAACCCCGGCTCGCGAGCGGGCGGCGAGGCGCAGGTGCCGCAGGCCCGGCCGGGAGCCGGTCACGTGGGTGTGACCGCAAGCGGTCCGGCGCGGGGCACGGCCGGTAGCGCGGTGCTGGACGAGGCGCACCTGGGGGACATCCAGGGCGCGATGGGCACCATCCGGGTGGATGCCGAGGACGGCGGCGATCGCCTGTCACGTCGGCTGAAGACACTGTTGGCGATCGTGGGCCCCGGCTTGATCGTCATGGTCGGGGACAACGATGCCGGCGCGTTCGGCACCTACACCCAGGCCGGCCAGAACTACGGCACCCGGCTGTTGTGGACGCTGCTGGTGTTGATCCCGGTGCTGTATGTCAACCAGGAGATGGTGCTGCGGCTGGGCGCGGTGTCCGGTGTCGGGCACGCCCGGTTGATCCTGGAGCGGTTCGGTCGGTTCTGGGGCGCGTTCAGCGTGATCGACCTGTTCCTGCTCAACGCGCTGACGATCATCACGGAGTTCATCGGGGTCAGCCTCGGGTTGAGCTATCTGGGGCTACCGAAGGTGCCCGGGGTGCTGCTCGCGGCGGTCGCGGTGGTGGCGGCCGCGTCCACCGGGAGCTTTCGTCGGTTCGAGCAGGTGTGTCTGGTGCTGGTGGCCGGGTCGTTCCTGCTGCTCCCCATCGTGCTGATGGCCCATGTCCCGCCCGGTCAGATCGTCCACGACTTCATCGTTCCCGGGCTGCCCGGCGGTGCGGAGCTGTCGACGGTGATGCTGCTGATCATCGCGATCGTCGGGACCACGGTGGCACCGTGGCAGTTGTTCTTCCAGCAGTCCTATGTGATCGACAAGCGGATCACGCCACGCTTCATCGGCTACGAGAAGGTCGATCTGATCATCGGGATCGTCATCGTGGTGGTCGGGGCGAGCGCGATGATGGTGTTCAGCGCGGCGGCGTTCTCGGGGCGGCCGGAGTTCGGGAACTTCACCGACGCCGGTGGGGTCGCCGAGGGGTTGGGCCGATATGCGGGTCCGGTTGCCGGCGCGCTGTTCGCGGTGGCGTTGATCGATGCCTCGGTGATCGGCGCCGCGGCGGTGTCGTTGGCCACCGCGTACGCGATCGGGGACGTGCTGGGGCTCCGGCACTCGCTGCACCGGCGGCCGAGGGATGCCATGGGGTTCTACGCGATGTTCGCCGCGCTGCTGGTCGGGGCGGCGGTCATCGTGGTGCTCCCGGGCAGCCCGTTGGGGTTGCTGACCGAGGGCGTGCAGACCCTGGCGGGGGTTCTGCTGCCCTCGGCGACGGTGTTCCTGCTGTTGCTGTGCAACGACCACGAGGTGCTCGGCCCCTGGGTCAACGGCCGGAAGATGAACATCTTCACCAGCGCGGTGATCGCGGTGCTGGTGATGCTGTCGATCGTGCTCACCGCCGCGGTGGTGTTCCCGGATATCAGTAGCGCGGCCATCGTGACCGTCCTCGGCTCGAGCACCGCGCTGGCGGTTCTGACCGGGCTCGTGCTCGCCGTCCAGGGCCGCCGCCGACGCGGCGGGAAGCGGCCACCGACGCCGGCACCGGTCGACAGGGAGACGAGGGTGAGCTGGCGGATGCCGCCACTGGCGCTGTTGACCCGACCGACCCTGTCGGCGGGCCGGCGGCTCGGGCTGGGTGTGCTGCGCGGTTACCTGGTCGTGGCCGCCGCCATGGTGGTGGTCCGCGTCATCCAGCTTGCCCTCACCCGGCAGCCGTGACCCACCCGCCGCACTCGACCAGACCGTGC
>JAEUJO010000355.1 GCA_016794615.1 Pseudonocardia sp.
GACGGCTCCGCGAAGCGGCCCAGCGGCACGTGCACGAGCCGGCGGGCGGCGCGCTCAGGGTCCTTCGCGAACAGCTCCATGAGCAGCGGCGTCGCCACCGGTCCGGGCGAGAGCGCGTTCACCCGCACGCCTTGCCGGGCGAACTGCACGCCCAGCTCGCGCGTCATCGCGAGCACCCCACCCTTGCTCGCCGTGTAGGAGATCTGTGAGGTCGCGGCGCCCATCGTCGCGACGAAGGACGCGGTGTTGACGATCGAACCCGTGCCCCGCGCCAGCATGTAGGGCAGCACCGCCTTGCAGCCGAGATAGACCGACGTCAGATTGACGTCCTGGACGCGGCGCCACGCGTCGAGCCCGGTCTCGAGGATCGAGTCGTCGTCCGGCGGCGAGATCCCGGCGTTGTGGAACGCGACGTCGATCCGGCCGTAGACCTCGTGGGTCTGCGCGTAGATCCGCTCGTTGTCCTCCGGGCTGGTCACGTCCGCGGCGACGAACATCCCGCCGAGCTCGTCCGCCAACGCCTTCCCGGCCCCGGCGTCGAGGTCGACCACGACCACCGTCGCACCTTCCGACGCCAACCGCTCGGCGGTGGCCCGACCGATCCCCCCGGCTCCACCGGTGATCACGGCGACGCGATCCTCGAACCGCTGCACGTACCGATCCCTTCAGTCGTCTGGCCCAGTCAGTCGTCGGCGAAGAAGACGTTCTTGACCTCGGTGAACGCGTCCAGCGCGTCCGGCCCGAGCTCGCGGCCCAGCCCGGAGCGCTTGAACCCGCCGAACGGTGTCGAGTACCGCACCGACGCGTTCGAGTTCACCGACAGGTTGCCGCTCTCCACGCCGCGGGCGACGCGCAACGCGCGGCCCAGGTCCCGTGTCCAGATCGATCCGGACAGGCCGTACTCGGTGTCGTTGGCCAGCGCGACGGCCTCGGCCTCGTCGTCGAACGGCAGCACCGCCACGACCGGTCCGAACACCTCCTCGCGCCAGACCGGGTCCGCCGTCGAGCGGGGGAGCACCACCGTCGGCGGATACCAGAACCCGGGCCCCGCCGGTGCGCTGCCGCGGAACGCGACGTCCACCGGGGCACCGCCGGCGTCGGCACCACCCTCGACGAATCCGCGGACCCGGTCCCGCTGGCCCGCGCTGATCAGCGGGCCCATGTCGACGTCCGGTTTCGCGGGCGACCCGACGCGCAGCCCGGTGACGGCCGGTTCCAGCAGCTCCAGGAACCGGTCGTACACCGTGCGCTCGACCAGGATCCGCGAGCGCGCGCAGCAGTCCTGGCCCGCGTTGTCGAAGACGCCCGCGGGCGCGTTCGCCGCCGCCCGCTCGACGTCCGCGTCGGCGAAGACGATGTTCGCGGACTTGCCGCCGAGTTCGAGCGTGACCCGTTTGACCTGGTCCGCTGCCTGTCGCAGGATGTGCGTGCCGACCTCGGTCGACCCGGTGAACACGATCTTGCGCACCTGCTCGTGGGTGACCAGCCGCTCCCCGACCACCGAGCCCTTGCCCGGCAGCACCGTGAACACCCCCGGCGGCAGGCCCGCCTCGCGGCCCAGCTCGGCCAGACGCAGCGCCGTCAGCGGTGTGAGCTCCGCCGGCTTGAGCACGACCGTGTTGCCCGCCGCCAGCGCGGGCGCGAACCCCCACCCGGCGATCGGCATCGGGAAGTTCCACGGGACGATGATCCCGACGACGCCGAGCGGCTCGCGGAACGTGACGTCCATGCCTCCCGCCACGGGGATCTGGCGGCCGAACAGACGCTCGGGGGCGGCGGCGTAGTAGTCCAGCACGTCGCGGACGTTGCCGGCCTCCCAGCGTGCGTTGCCGACGGTGTGCCCGGCACCGCGCACCTCCAGCTCCGCCAGCTCGTCGACATGGGCGTCCACGACGGCGGCGAAGCGGCGCAGCAGCCGGGCCCGGTCCGCGGGCGCGAGCGCGCGCCACGCGGGCCCGGCGGCGACCGCCCGGGCGACCGCCGCGTCGACCTGTCCGAGGTCGAGTGGCTCGACCTCGGTGACGACCTCCTCGGTCGCGGGATCGAGCACCTGGTACATCGTCGTCGACGCCACTAGAACCGTTCGAACCCCCGCCGGCGCTCCCAGTCCGTCACCGCGGCCTCGAATGCCTCGAGCTCGACGTCCGCGGCCCGCAGGTAGTGCGCGACCACGTCCTTGCCGAACGCCACCTCGGCCAGTTCGGACGACGCGAACGCATCACGCGCGGCGCGCAGCGTGCTCGGGACCCGGGCGGAGTCGGCCTCGTAGGCGTTGCCGGTGAGCGCGGGCTCCAGCTCCAGCTCGTTGCAGACCCCGTGCAGGCCCCCGGCGAGCATCGCGGCCTGCGCCAGGTAGGGGTTGACGTCACCGCCCGGCACCCGGTTCTCCACCCGCAGCCCGGGGCCGTGCCCGACGACCCGCAGGGCGCAGGTCCGGTTGTCCTCGCCCCACGCGACGGCGGTCGGGGCGAACGACCCGGGCTGGTAGCGCTTGTAGGAGTTCACGGTCGGCGCGTAGAGAAGGGTGAACTCGCGCAGGGTCGCGAGAACGCCTGCGACGAAGCTCGAGAAGACCCGGCTTCGGTCCTTCCCGTCGGCGAACACGATCTCGCCGTCCGTGCCTCGCAGGCTCATGTGCACGTGGCACGAGCTGCCCTCGCGCTCGTCGTACTTGGCCATGAAGGTCAGGGACTTGCCGTGCTTGCCCGCCAGCTCCTTCGCCGCGGCCTTGAACACCACGTGGTTGTCCGCGGTCCGCAGCACCTCGTCGTAGCGGAACGCGATCTCGTGCTGGCCGAGGTTGCACTCGCCCTTCGACGACTCCACCGTCAGTCCCGCGCCGTACATGGCGTTGCGGATGTCGCGCATCAGCGGCTCGTCCTCGCTGGTGCCGAGGATCGAGTAGTCGATGTTGTACCGGGTGGAGCCGGTCAGGCCCTGGTAGTTCGCGTCGTACGCGTCCTGGAAGGAGTCGCGGAACACGATGAACTCCAGCTCGGTGCCGCCGAGGGCGGTGAACCCGAGCCGCTGCGCCTCGTCGACCTGGGCCCGGAGCACCTGCCGGGGCGACTGGCGGACCGGGGTGCCGTCGAGCCACGACAGGTCGCACTGGACCATCGCCGATGAGGGCAGCCACGGCGCCAGGCGCAGCGTCGTCGCGTCCGGGGCGATGAGGAAGTCGCCGTAACCCTGCTCCCACGACGACATCTCGTAGCCGGGGACGGTGTTCATGTCGACGTCCACCGCGAGCAGGTAGTTGCAGCCCTCCATGCCGTGGACGGCGACCTCGTCCAGGAAGTACGGGGCGTGGACGCGCTTGCCCTGCAGCCTGCCCTGCATGTCGGTGAAGACGACCAGCACGGTGTCGACGTCCCCGGACTCCACGCGCTCGGTCAGCTCGTGGGTGGACAACGACTGCTGGCGGGCGGGGGGCTGGGAGGTGGAGTGCTGGGACATCGCAGGGTCTTCCTCTCGTCCGGGGCCTCGCGGCCGAACGGTACGCGAGATCCACAGCGGGGATGGTGGGCTACCCCAGTGCGGCGACCACGGCGTCGACCGCACCGTCCAGCGGCACCGGCGCCTGGTCCCCGGTCGCCAGGTCCTTGACCCCGACCTGCCCGGCCTCCAGGTCGCGCTCGCCCAGCACCAGGGCGAATCGCGCCCCGGAGCGGTCCGCGGCTTTCATCGCGCCCTTGAGCCCGCGCCCGCCGTAGGCGAGGTCCACCCGCACCCCGGCCCGCCGCAGGCCGGCCGCGATCACCACCAGCCGGCTGCGCGCCGCCTCGCCCAGGGGCACGCCGAACACGTCGCAGCGCGCCTCCGCCCACGGTGAGACGCCCTCCACCCGGCAGGCCAGGAGCGTCCGGTCGACACCGATGCCGTACCCGACCCCCGACAACGGCTGCCCGCCGAGCACCGCCATCAGGCCGTCGTAGCGCCCGCCGCCGCCGATCCCGGACTGCGCACCGAGCCCGTCGTGGACGAACTCGAAGGTCGTCTTCGTGTAGTAGTCGAGCCCGCGCACCATCCGAGGGTTCTCGACGTAGGCCACGCCCAGGTCGTCGAGGTGCTGCTTCACGGCGACGTGGTGGGCGGCCGACGCCGGGGAGAGGTGGTCCACCAGCAGTGGAGCGGCGGCGACGAGCGCGCGGACCTCGACGCGCTTGTCGTCGAGCACCCGCAGCGGGTTGAGCTGCGCGCGGCGCCGGGTGGGCTCGTCGAGGTCGAGCCCGGCGAGGAAGTCCCGCAGCAGCTCCCCGTAGGCCGGACGGCAGTCGGCGTCACCGAGGGAGGTCAGCTCCAGCCGGTACCCCGTGAGCCCGAGGGACCGGAAGCCCTCGTCGGCGATCGCGATCACCTCGGCGTCCAGCGCGGGGTCGTCCACGCCGATCGCCTCGACCCCCACCTGCTGCAGCTGGCGGTAGCGGCCCGCCTGCGGGCGCTCGTAACGGAAGAACGGGCCCGCGTAGCGCAGCTTCACCGGCAGTCCCGCCCGGTCGAGGCCGTGCTCGATCACGGCCCGCACCACCCCGGCCGTGCCCTCCGGGCGCAGGGTCACCGAGCGGTCGCCGCGGTCGGCGAAGGTGTACATCTCCTTGCTGACGACGTCGGTCGACTCCCCCACCCCCCGGGCGTAGAGGCCGGTCTCCTCGAACACCGGCAGCTCGATCAGCCCGTAGCCGGCCCGGTCGGCCGCGGTCTGCAACGTGTTCCGGACGTACTCGAACCCGGCGGACTCGGGAGGGAAGTACTCCGGGATGCCCTTCGGGGCCGCGAACGGCACAACCGTCGGGGCCGGAGCCCGGCCCGTTCCCGTGGCGGCGACCGCCACGACGCGGACGTCGCCGGTCACAGCCCCCACCTCCGCGCCGACCCGTCGGGAATCGACCCGCCCAGGCCCGCGAGGTACGGGTTCGACACCCGCTCCCGCCCGATCGTCGTGGTCGGGCCGTGCCCGGGCAGCACGTAGGTGCCGTCGTCGCGGGTCAGCAGCTTGTCGCGCAGGCTGCGCATCATCAGCTCGGTGTCGCCGCCCGGCAGGTCGGTACGCCCGATCGAGCCGGCGAACAGCGTGTCCCCGGCGAGGACCACCTCGACGCCCTCGTCGGTGGTGGTGCCGAACACGATCGACCCCGGGGTGTGCCCCGGGGTGTGGTCGACGCGCAGCGCGAGCCCGGCGAGCTCGAGCTGCGCGCCGTCGTCGAGGGTGCGGACCTCGCGCGGCTCGCGCATCTCCAGCCGGCCGCCGAAGAACGCGAGCGCGTCGCGGGACATCCCCTTCAGCGGATCGGCGAGCATCGCCCGGTCGTCGGAGTGGATGAACGCCGGCACGTCATGGCCGTCGCAGACCGGGGCGACGGAGAACGTGTGGTCGAAGTGGCCGTGCGTGAGCAGCACCGCGACGGGCGTCAGCCGGTGCTCCGCGAGGAGCTCCTCCAGCGGCTCGACAGCCTCCTGGCCGGGGTCGACCACGACGCACGCCTCCCCCGGGCCGGAGGCCAGCACGTAGCAGTTGGTCTGGAAGGCCCCTGCGGGGAAACCGGCGACGAGCACGCCACCAGCCTAATGCGTGTCCTGGAGATCAACCCGGGCGGCGGCCCACGGGGGGAGCACGACTCGCGGGGCCTCACCCGGCCCTCAGCTCCGCCTCGGTAGGGTCGCCTGCAACAGGAGGGATGCACGTGGCGACGAACCAGATGCGACGTGACGCGGCCAAGCGCAAGCTGGCCAGCCAGCAGGCGCGGCGGGCCCAGCAGGCCGCCAGGCGGCGCCGGATCGCCGTGATCAGCTCGGCTGCGGTCGTCGTGATCGTGCTCGTTGCCGTCGTGGCGCTGTCCACGATCGGCCGCGGCGACGACGCCGCCGCCTCGGCGGCTCCCTCCGCCGCCGCGGGCGCCACCTCCGCCGCCAAGCCGGCCGCGGCCACCCCGGGGACGTGCGCCTACCCGTCCGACGGCAGCGCCGCGAAGCAGAACACCCCGCCGCCCACCGAGGGCGTGTCGAGCGAGGGCACGGTGTCGGTGGCGCTGGCCACGTCGGCCGGTCCGATCGGCCTCACCCTGAACCGCGCCGAGGCGCCGTGCACGGTCAACAGCTTCGTCAGCCTCGCGAAGCAGGGCTACTTCGACGGCACCGGCTGCCACCGCCTCACCACCGGGGAGGGCCTCAAGGTGCTGCAGTGCGGTGACCCGACCGGCACCGGGACCGGCGGCCCGGGCTACACGATCCCGGACGAGGCGCCCACCACCCTGGCCGCGGCACCGTCGGGCCAGGGCTCCGTGACCTACCCGCGCGGCACCATCGCCATGGCCAAGACCGCACAGCCGAACTCGGGCGGCAGCCAGTTCTTCCTCGTGTACGCCGACTCGACGCTGCCGCCGGAGTACACCGTCTTCGGCACGATCGACGCCACCGGCCTGAAGACGATCGACAAGGTGGCCGCCGCCGGCACGAGCGACGGCAACGGCTCGGGTGACGGCAAGCCGAAGACGCCGGTCGAGATCCGGACGGCCACGGTCTCCTGACCGGGGGCGACGGGCGGCGGGCCGGCTCGTTCAGGCGGCTGACGTCACCCGGTACACGTCGTAGACCCCCTCGACGTTGCGCACCGCGCGAAGCAGGTGCCCGAGGTGCTTGGGGTCGCCCATCTCGAACGTGAACCGGGAGACGGCCACCCGGTCGCGGGAGGTCTGCACCGACGCCGACAGGATGTTGACCTTCTCGTCGGCCAGCACCTTCGTGACGTCCGAGAGCAGCCGGTGCCGGTCGAGCGCCTCCACCTGGATCGCCACGAGGAACACCGAGGCGGGCGACACCGACCACGCGACGTCGACCAGCCGCTCCGACCGCGCCTGCAGGTCTCCGGCGTTCGTGCAGTCGGTGCGGTGCACGCTGACACCACCGCCACGGGTGACGAACCCGAGAATGTCGTCGCCCGGAACGGGCGTGCAGCAGCGGGCGAGCTTGGTGTAGAGCCCATCGACGGCACCGTCATCGCCCCGCACCACGACCCCGGCGTCGCCGACGGCCCTGCGCTGCCGGACCGTCGACGGCGTCGCCCGCTCGGCGAGCTCCTCCTCCGCGTCCTCGACCCCACCGAGCAGCGCGACCAGCCGCTGCACCACGTGCCGTGCCGAGACATGGCCCTCCCCGACCGCGGCGTAGAGCCCCGACAGGTCCGGGAAGTGCAGCTCGCGGGCCAGCGCCGCCATCGCGTCCGCCGACACCAGCCGCTGCAGCGGCATGCCGGTGCGGCGCGCCTCGCGGGTGATCGCGTCCTTGCCGACCTCGATGGCCTCTTCGCGGCGCTCCTTGGCGAACCAGTGCTTGATCTTCGTCTTGGCCCGCGGCGAGGCGACGAACCCCAGCCAGTCGCGGCTCGGCCCGGCCGTCTCGGCCTTGCTCGTGAAGATCTCGACGACGTCGCCGGACTCCAGCCGCCGCTCCAGCGCGACCAGGCGCCCGTTGACCCGCGAGCCGATGCACCGGTGCCCCACCTCGGTGTGCACCGCGTAGGCCAGGTCCACCGGCGTCGACCCCATCGGCAACGTGATCACGTCGCCCTTGGGGGTGAAGACGAAGATCTCCTTGGCCGCCAGGTCGAAGCGCAGCGACTCCAGGAAGTCGCCGGGGTCCGCCGCCTCACGCTGCCAGTCGAGCAGCTGGCGCATCCACGCCATCTCGTCGACCTCGACGGCCTGGCCGCGGCCGGTCGCGGTGCCGCGGGTCTCCTTGTAGCGCCAGTGCGCCGCAATGCCGTACTCGGCGGTGCGGTGCATCTCGTGCGTGCGGATCTGCACCTCGAGCGGCTTGCCGTCCGGTCCGATCACGGTGGTGTGCAGCGACTGGTACACACCGAACCGCGGCTGGGCGATGTAGTCCTTGAACCGCCCGGGCATCGGCTGCCACAACGCGTGCACCATGCCCATGGAGGCGTAGCAGTCCCGCACCTCGTCCACCAGCACCCGCACGCCGACCAGGTCGTGGATGTCGTCGAAGTCGCGGCCCTTGACGATCATCTTGCGGTAGATCGAGTAGTAGTGCTTGGGTCGGCCTTCGACGGTCGCGGCGATCCGCGCCGAGTCGAGCTGCTCGGTGACCTCGTCGATGACCTGCTTGAGGTAGGTGTCCCGGGACGGCGCCCGAGTGGCGACCAGCCGGACGATCTCGGAGTACTTCTTCGGGTGCAGGATCGCGAAGGACAGGTCCTCCAGCTCCCACTTGACCGTGGCCATCCCGAGCCGGTGCGCCAGTGGGGCGAGCACCTCGAGGGTCTCCCGCGCCTTCTTCTCCTGCTTCTCCGGGGAGAGGAAGCGCATCGTGCGCATGTTGTGCAGCCGGTCGCTGAGCTTGATGACCAGCACCCGGGGGTCCCGGGCCATCGCGACCACCATCTTGCGGATGGTCTCGGCCTCCGCCGCGTTGCCCAGCTCGACCTTGTCCAGCTTCGTGACGCCGTCGACGAGATGCGCGACCTCCTCGCCGAAGTCGACGCGCAGCCGCTCCAGCGAGTAGTCGGTGTCTTCGACGGTGTCGTGCAGCAGCGCCGCGACCAGGGTCGTCGTGTCCATACCCAGCTCGGCCAGGATCGTCGCCACGGCCAGCGGGTGGGTGATGTACGGATCGCCCGACTTGCGTTTCTGGCCTGCATGCCGGGCGTCCGCGACGTCGTAGGCGCGTTGCAGGAGCGCCAGGTCCGCCTTCGGGTGCAGGATGCGGTGGACAGTGGCGAGCGGTTCGAGGACCGGCGCGACCGCACCCGGGCGATGCGGGGACATCCGCCGGGCGATGCGGGCACGCACACGCTTGGTGGCCGAGGTCTTGGGCGGAGCAGCAGGCGTCGGGAGGGGTGGGGCCGGGCTCGGGACGGCCGGAGCCGCAGCGGGCGCCGGGGCATCCTCAGGGATGTCCCGGACCGGCGGCGCGGCCGGTTGCAGGTCGGTCATGCGCAGCCCTCCACCTGTCGGAGGATAGCCCGCGTCGGGCCGCCGCCGCCCCGGTCCCCCACGAACGGCCTCAGCAGGCCGGCAACGCGTGCACCGGGATCGCGCCGAGCCACACGCGCCCGCCCGGGTCCACCAGCTCGATCATCGCTGCGCAGCCGACGACCTCGGCGCCTGTGGCGATCACCAGCTCGCAGGCCGCCCCGGCCGTCCCCCGTTGGCCGGCCCGCCGTCGACCTCGGGGATGGCCCGGACCAGGGCGGACACCCGCGGCAGCGGGTCGTCGTGGGCGACGGCCGCGCCATGGGTCATCGCCGTCTCTTGCCCGTCGGCCGGGTCCCCTTCCCCGTCGGCCGGGTCCCCTTGCCGGTCGGCCGCTGGGCGGCGGTGCGGGCCGGGACGCCGGCCGCGGCGGCCATGGCACGCTCCCGCCGCAGCTCGCCGGCCGGCACCTCGTCGCTCAGGTCCGGCTCGTCGCCCGCGGACCCGCCGGCCTCCCCCGACGCCCCCGTGGCCGGCCGGGCGCGGCGGGCGGCGACCCGGCGCGCCTGCTCGCGGATGCGGGGATCGCGCTGCTTGAGGTCGACCAGGATGGGGGTCGCCAGCAGCACCGACGACGCCGCGCCCGCCAGGATGCCGACGATCTGCACGAGCGCGAGGTCGGCGAGCGTGCCGACCCCGAGCAGCCCGACGCCGACGACCATCAGGCCGAGCACGGGCAGCACCGCGATCAGCGAGGTGTTGATCGAGCGCATCAGCGTCTGGTTCAGCGCGAGGTTCGCCGCCTCGGCGTAGGTCCGGCGGGTGAGGCTGAGCAGCCCGCGCGTGTTCTCCTTGACCTTGTCGAACACCACGACGGTGTCGTAGAGCGAGAAGCCCAGGATCGTGAGCAGGCCGATCGCCGTGGCGGGTGTGACCTCGAACCCGACGATCGAGTAGACGCCCATCGTCACCACGACGTCATGGATCAGGGCGATCAGCGCGGCGACGGCCATGGCGCGTTCGAAGTAGAACGCCAGGAAGATCGTGACGAGCACCAGGAACACCGCGAGCGCGATGAGCGCCTGCCGGGTGATCTGGCCGCCCCAGGTCCCGCTGACGTCGTTGATGCTGATCGCTGACGCGGAGGGCCGCCCGCCGCTGTCGACCGGCTGGAAGTGGTCGAACAGGGCCTGTCGGAGCGTGACGATCTGGGCGGCGTCCAGCGGCTCGGAACGGAGCAGCACCGACGCGGCGGCACCCTGGCCGATGGTCTGCACCGCCGCGGGCTCCTGCCCGATCGCTTGCTCGTAGACGTCCCGGACGTCCTCGACCGTGGCCGGCGCCCCGACTCCGGCCGCCGGGAACTGCACCTGCGTGCCGCCGGTGAAGTCGATGCCCAGGTTGAAGCCCCGGAAGACGATCGAGCCGATGCACACCAGGACGATGGTGCCGAACACGGCGTACCACAGCTTGCGCCTTCCGACGACGTCGAACGCGCCGGTGCCGGTGTAGAGCCGCGTCAGGACACCGGCCCTCGCCCGGCCGTCCCGCCGCGCTGTCGTATCGGCCATCTCAGCCTCCCTTGACGGCCGTGGTGCGGCGGGCCGCGCCGATCCGCGCCACCGAACCGAGCCCGGACCAGGCCGGGCTGCTGAACACACGGTTGTTCGACGCCAGCGCCACCAGCGGGTGCGTCACGAGGAACACGACCAGCAGGTCGAGCACGGTCGACATGCCGAGGGTGAACGCGAAGCCCTTCACCTGGCCGACCGCCAGGATGTACAGCACGGCGGCGGCCAGGAAGCTGACGGCGTCCGCGGACAGGATCGTCCGCCGGGCCCGCACCCACGCCCGCGGCACCGCCGACCGGAAGCTGCGGCCCTCGCGGACCTCGTCCTTGAGCCGCTCGAAGAAGATCACGAACGAGTCGGCGGTGATGCCGATCGCCACGATGAACCCGGCGACGCCGGCGAGGTCCAGCGTGAAGCCGATCCACCGCCCGAGCAGCACCAGCACGGCGTAGACGACCACGCCCGACAGCACCAGCGACAGGATCGTGAGGATGCCCAGGGCCCGGTAGTAGAACAGGCAGTAGACGAACACCAGCGCGAGCCCGACGGCGCCGGCGATCAGGCCGGCCTCGAGCGACGCGAGCCCCAGGGTCGCCGACACCGTCTGGGCCTCGGACGACTCGAACGACAGCGGTAGCGAGCCGTACCGCAAGATGCCGGCGAGGTTCTGCGCCTCGGCCTGGCTGAACTGGCCCGTGATCTGGGTCGTGCCGAAGATCGGGCCCTGGATCGTGGGGGCGGAGACGACCTCGCCGTCCAGCACGAAGGCGACGTTCTTGCCGACGTTCTTCGAGGTGTAGTCGCCCCAGATCGCCGCGCCCTCGCTCTTGAAGGTCACGTCGATGACCCAGCCGGCGCCCTGGCTGTTCTGCGCGGCCTGGGCGGTCGAGATCTGGGTGCCCTCCAGGAAGCTCGGGCCGAGCACGTACTTCTCGGTGCCTTCCTGGTTGCAGCTGACGAGCGGCAGCGCCGGGTTGTCGTAGCCGCGCAGCGGATCGGTGGCCGCGCAGTCGAGCGCCTGCAGGGCCTGGGCCTGCACGGACGGGTCCATGCTCTGGCGCGTCGCGCGGGCCGCATCGATCGCGGCGGCGACGGCCGGGTCGGCCGGGTCGGCCGGGGCCGCCGTGGTGCCGCCGGCGGGCGCCGGTGTGGCCGGGGGCGGCGTCGACGGCGGAGTGGCCGGCAGGGGCTGCGCAAGCGCCACGGGCGCGACGGGCAGGGTGACGACCGGGTCGGCGCCACCGGCGGCTCCCTGCGGGGGCAGCGTCGAGCCGGTCGGGGTATCCGTGGCCGGGGTATCCGAGCTCGGGGCATCCGAGCTCGGGGCGGGTTGGGCCGGCGCGGCCGCCGGCGTCGCGGCCACCGGGCCGCCGACCACCTCGCGGAACCGCAACTGCGCCGTCTGCCCGAGCGACCGGGCCTGGTCGCCCTCCTCACCCGGCACCGTGATCGTGATGTTGGCACCGTCCAGGACGACCTCGGCGCCACTCACACCCAGGCCGTTCACGCGCTGCTCGATGATCGACTGCGCCTGCAGGAGCTGATCGCGTGGCGGCTCACCACCCGACTCGGTGCGCGCGGTCAGCGTGACCCGAGTGCCGCCCTGCAGATCGATGCCGAGCTTGGGGGTGGGCTTGTCACCGGTGAAGAACACCAGTGCGTAGAGCACGACGACTATCCCGCCGAACGCCGCCAGGTGGCGCCAGGGCCGGATGCGCCCGGGAGTGGATGCCACGGTCTCTCTTCCTGCGTGTGCCGGTCGTCCCGGTGAAGGGCTGGGCTACGAGCGCGACGTGCCGTTCGCGTCGCGGGGGGTGTCGACCGTCGCCGTCGTCTCGACGTCCCGGACCCCGGAGCCGACGGGGTCGTCGGCCGCGGCGCCGTCCGACCCGACCGCAGCGGACTCCGCCGTGACGGCATCCGACGTCGTGGTGTCCAACGGGGAGGCGTCGAGCACCCGCTCGCGGACCGCCGCACGCAACCAGGTGGTCACGACACCGTCGGCGATCTCCAGGTCCACCGTGTCCTCGTACGAGGCGTCGACGATGGTGCCGCGCAGGCCGGACGTCGTCGTGACGACGTCACCGACCTCGAGGGCCGCCTGGAGCTGCTGCTGCTCCTGCGCCAGCCGGCGCTGCTTGCGCCCCGACAGGAAGATCGGAATGAACAGCAGGAGGATGAGCAGGGGGAACAGCA
Organism: Pseudonocardia sp.; assembly: GCA_016794615.1. Lineage (GTDB taxonomy): Bacteria > Actinomycetota > Actinomycetes > Mycobacteriales > Pseudonocardiaceae > Pseudonocardia. Next base: position 12,692 of record JAEUJO010000355.1, read on the forward strand.
GGCCGCCGAGTGATTCCATGATCTCCGTCGCTTCTGCGTGATAACGCTGTCACTGTCGCGTGTCGGTGGGGCCGAGTCTGCCAGCCGAGCCATCAGAACAGCGCAGGAGGGGCCGATCCGGGAACGTCGGGCGGTGGCACCCCGAGGTGCGCCCACGCCGCAGCCGTCGCCACCCGGCCCCGCGGAGTGCGTGCCAGCATCCCGGCCCGCACCAGAAACGGCTCGCAGACCTCCTCGACGGTACCGGGATCCTCGCCCACCGCCACTGCCAGCGTCGACACACCGACGGGACCACCGCCGAACCCGCGCACCAGCGCACCCAGGACCGCCCGGTCCAGCCGGTCCAGGCCGAGCTCGTCGACGTCGTAGACGGCCAGCGCGGCGCGGGCCACGGCACGGGTGACGGTGCCGTCCGCGCGGACCTCGGCGAAGTCGCGGACGCGGCGCAGCAGCCGGTTCGCGATGCGCGGTGTGCCGCGGGAACGTCCGGCGATCTCCTCGGCTCCGTCGGGTCGCAGGTCGACCCCGAGGATCACCGCCGCCCGGCGCAGCACACGTTCCAGCTCGTCCGGCTCGTAGAACTCCATGTGCGCGGTGAACCCGAACCGGTCGCGCAGCGGCCCGGTGAGCGCGCCGGACCTGGTCGTGGCTCCCACCAGCGTGAACGGGGCGATGTCGAGCGGGATGCTCGTCGCGCCGGGGCCCTTGCCGACCACGACGTCCACGCGGAAGTCCTCCATCGCGAGGTAGAGCATCTCCTCGGCGGGGCGCGCGATGCGGTGGATCTCGTCGATGAACAGGACGTCGCCGGAAACCAGGTTGGACAGCATCGCCGCGAGATCGCCCGCGCGTTCCAGGGCCGGCCCGCTCGTGAGCCGGATGGCCGCCCCCAGCTCGGCAGCGACGATCATCGCCAGGCTGGTCTTGCCGAGCCCCGGTGGGCCGGACAACAGGATGTGGTCGGGCGGGTCGCCGCGCCGGCGCGACGCCTCGAGCACCAACTCGAGCTGCTCACGCACGCGCGGCTG
>JAEUJO010000035.1 GCA_016794615.1 Pseudonocardia sp.
TCAGCGGTTGTGCAGGTACACCAGCACCGCGCTCACCCTGCGGTTGAGGTCGCGTTCCTCGCTCAGCCCCAGCTTGCTGAAGATCGAGTTCGTGTGCTTCTCGATCGCCCGCTCGCTCAGCACCAACGTCGCGGCGATGGAGGCGTTGCTCTTGCCCTGCGCCATCTCGCCCAGCACCTGCAGCTCGCGGGGGGTCAGGGCGTCCAGCTCCGAGGGTTTCGCGCGGTTCGCGGCGACCAGGCCCTCGATGACGGTCGGATCGATCACCGAGCCGCCGTCGGCGACCCGGCGGATCGCGTCGGTCAGCTCGTCGCCGTCGGCCACCCGCTCCTTGAGCAGGTAGCCACGGCGGGCGGTGCCCTCGGCGAGCAGCGTCAGCGCGTAGCTGGCCTCGGCGTACTGGCTCAGCAACAGCACGCCCATCTCCGGGTGCATGGTGCGCAGGGATGCGGCGATCGCGATGCCCTCGTCGCTGTTCGTCGGGGGCATGCGGATGTCGGTGACGACGACGTCCGGCGTCTGCGTCTCGATCAGCGCCTTCAGCGCGGGCAGGTCTGCCGCCGAGCCGACCAGCTCGAGGTCCGCCGCTCCCTGGATCAACCGCACGAGACCGTGCCGGAGCAGGGAGTTGTCCTCGGCCAGCACGACGCGCGTTCCCACCTGCACAGGGTAAGGGGCTGCGCGGCCGGCAGGGATATACGGTCCAGCACATGAATCCAGGCGGCACGCAGCGCCCCCGGGCCGCGGTGGTGCTCACCGGCAGCGAGCTCGTCACCGGGGTCATCGTCGACGCGAACGGGCCGTGGCTCGCCCGCGAGCTCACCACGCTCGGCTTCGAGGTGGTGCATCTGCTCGGGGTCGGCGACCGCCCCGACGACCTCGCTGCCGCTCTCCGCTACTGCGCCGCGGCCGGTTGCGTGCTCGTGGTGACCAGCGGCGGGCTCGGGCCGACGGCCGACGACCTCACGGGTGAGATCGTCGCTGCCTTCGCGGGTGTGGAACTGGAGATCGACGACGCTCTGCAGGAGCGGATCGCGGCGATCGTCTCCCGGTTCCCGCGTATCGACCAGGACCCCGCGGCCCGGGACGCCGGGATCCGCAAGCAGGCGTTCGTGCCGCGCGGTGCCGTCGTGCTGGAGCCGGTCGGCACCGCGCCCGGCCTCGTGGTGTCGGCCGACGACGGTCCGGTGGTCGTCGTGCTGCCCGGCCCACCCCGTGAGTTGACGGGCATGTGGCCTGCGGCCCTGGCGAGCCCACCGATGCAGGCGTTGCTGGCGACCGTGCCCCCGGCCCACGGGAGGTTGCTGCGCTACTACGGGTTGTACGAGGCGGAGGTCGCCGCGACCCTGCGTGCCCTGGAACAGGAGTGTGACCTCTCCGGGGTCGAGGTGACGACCTGCCTGCGCCGCTCCGAGCTGGAGGTCGACCTGCGGCCGCAGCCCGGCGCCGAGGACGCCGCCCGGTGGCTGGCCGCAGAGCTCGTGAGCCGGCACGCGAACCGCCTGGTCAGCGCGGACGGGACGAGCACGGACGAGCTGCTGGCCCGGACGCTGCTGGACCGGGGGCTCACGGTGGCGACGGCCGAGTCGTGCACCGGCGGGCTGCTCGCCGGGCGGCTGGTCGACCGGCCGGGGTCGTCGGCGTACGTGCAGGGCGGCGTCGTGTCGTACTCGAACGCCGCGAAGACGGCGCTGCTCGGGGTCCCTGCGGAGATGATCGAGGAACACGGCGCGGTGTCGCCCGAGGTCGCCCGCGCGATGGCGGACGGCGCCCGGGCCGCGCTCGACGCGGACGTCGGCATCGGGATCACCGGGGTCGCCGGGCCCGATGGTGGCACCGCCGCCAAGCCCGTCGGGTACGTGTGCCTGTGCGTCACCACGGCGTCCGGTGTGGTCCTGGCCCGCGACCGACGGCTGCCCGGTGGTCGGGCCGACGTCCGTGACCGGTCGGTCGACGCCGGGATGCACATGCTGCTGCGTGTCGTGACCGGCCTGCGCTGACGATCACGGGCAGGCAGGGTGGGCGTCTGCGGTTTCCCACCCCCGTTGCCGGGTATGTACGCCGTGCGAGCGTCTGCAGCACCCCGACGCCGGACCTCGCGCGAGGCGAGGGGGATGGGCGTGTCCGGTGAACCGACGGCAGGCCTGGTACCGGCCGTGCCGGTCCCCGCCCGGACCGACCCCGATCCGGCGACGTCCGGCGGAGCCTGCCGGTTCGGGGACGGCCTCGCGATCGGACCGGACCTCGAGGGCGCCGCGGAGGTGGCGCTGGCCCAGGCGCTGGCGCCGCTCGCCGGTGCCGCCCCGGACCTCTTGTGCCTCTTCGTCGCGGCCGGCGTCCCCGCCCGGAGCGGGCTGGTCGAGGCGGCTGCGCGGCAGGTGATGACCGCGTCCGGCGCGCGGATGACGATCGGCGCCACCGCCGCCGGCGTGTGCGGCGACGGGCGTGCCGTGGACCGTGGCCAGGCCGTGGCGGTGTGGGCGGCCACCCTGCCGGACGCCCGCCTGCGCCCGTTCCGGCCCGACGGCCTGCTGCCCGCTCCGGACGGCGACGAGCGCGCGGCGGTGCTGCTCGTCGACCCGCACACGTTCCCGCTCGCCGGTTTCCTGCCGCGCACCGGCGCGTTGCCGGTGGTGGGCGGCCTGGCCAGCGCGCGCGGCGGCCCTGGGTCGAACCGGCTGTTCCTCGACGGCGAGGTGCACGCCCACGGTGCGGTCGGGCTGCTCGTCGGCGGAGACGTCGCCGTCGGAACGGCGGTGAGCCAGGGCTGCCGCCCGACCGGGCCGCCGATGACGGTCACCCGCGCGGAGCGCAACGTGCTCTACGAGCTGGCCGGGGCGCCGGCGCTGGTTCGGCTGGCCGAGGTGGTGAGCGCGCACCCGCTCGCGCGCCGCCGCGCGACGGCCCGCGGGTTGCAGCTCGGCGTCGTCGTCGACGAGTACGTCGACGAGTACCCGCGGGACGGCTTCCTCGTTCGCGGCATCCTCGACGCCGACGAGGCGACCGGTGCCCTGGTCGTCGGCGGTGTCGTGGAGGTCGGCCGGACCGTGCGGTTCCAGCTGCGCGACGCCGGCACGGCCGTCGAGGACCTCGCGCTGCTCCTGAACCCGGGCACGGAATCGCGCGGCGCGCTCCTGTTCTCGTGTGCGGAGCGACGCGCCTTGCTCGGCAGCCCGGACCGTGACGTCCGTGCCGCCCGCGACCGGCTCGGTGGCGCCGCGGTCGCGGGCCTCGTGGTGGCGGGGGGCATCGGGCCGATCGGCGGGCGCAACCACATGCACGGGCACTGTGCCGCCGTGCTCACCTTCGGCTGAGCTGAGACCGGCCCGTCAACGAACCAGCCGGAAGAACGCCCGGACCTCGTCGACGAACACCTCGGGCTGCTCCAGCGACGCGAAGTGCCCGCCCACCGCCGGCTCGGACCAGTAACGCAGGTCGGTGAACCGCCGCTCGACCCAGTGCCGGGGGTAGCGGTTCATCTCCACCGGGAACTGGGTGACACCCGTCGGCACCTCGACCGGGTCCATCCGGCGACGCCGGTAGCTCTCCCAGTACAGCCGGATCGACGACGTCCCGGTGGCGGGCAGCCAGTAGAGCATCACGTCGTCGAGGAGCCGGTCGCGGCGGATCGCGTTGCACGGGTCCCCCGCGCACTCGCTCCAGTCCCAGAACTTCTCGACGATCCAGGTGCACAGCGCGACGGGCGAGTCGACGAGCCCGTATCCGAGCGTCTGCGGCCGGGTGGCCTGCTCCTGGGCGTAGCCGGTGCCCGTTTTCATGAACGCCTTGCGTGCGAGCTGCGCCTTCCGCTCGGCCACGCTGAGCGGCTGCTCGTCGGACTCGGGCCGCAGCACCATCGGCATCGTCAGGTGGATGCCGACGACCGCCTCCGGGATCGCCGAGCCCAGCGCAGCGGTGATCAACGAGCCCCAGTCGCCGCCCTGCGCGCCGTAGCGGTCGTAGTCGAGGCGGTCCATGAGCTGCGCCCACGCGACCGCGATGCGCTCCACCCCCCAGCCGGCGACCGTCGGCTTGCTGCTGAACCCGTAGCCGGGCAGCGACGGGATCACCAGGTGGAACGCGTCGCGCGGGTCCGGAGGGTCGGTCAGGGCGTCCACGACGTCGAGGAACTCGACGATCGAGCCCGGCCAGCCGTGGGTGAGCAGCAGCGGCAGCGCGTCGGCGTGGCGCGAGCGCACGTGCAGGAAGTGCACGTCGACGGCGTCGTCGCCGCCGCCGTTCAGCGACGTGCAGAACTGGGGCAACGCATTGAGCTCGGCCTCGCAGCGCCGCCAGCTGTAGCGGGTGCGCCAGTAGTCACAGAGGTCCCGCGCGTACTCCAGGGGCACACCCTGTGTCCACCCACCCACGGTCCCCGGGTCGGGCCAGCGGGTGCGACCGAGCCGGTCGCGCAGGTCGACCAGGTCGGCCTCGGGCACCTCGATCCGGAACGGGCGCACGCGATGAATGCTAGTAGCCGTCCGACTGCGGATCTCCGCAGCTCGCGTCCGCGTCGCAGTGTGCAAGCGCACAGCCTGCTCACAGGTTCCGGACAGTGCACACCTCGGTCCACGGAGAATAGTTGTTGTAAGACAACAACTGTGGGAAGGGGGGCCGGGGCATGACGACGATGGTCCTGACGCCCACCGTGCCGCGGCTGCCCCGGGTGGACGGTGCGGTCGTCCGGCAACTGGTGCGCTACGGCGTCGTCGGAGTCCTCGGCACGGTGGTCTCGGCCCTGCTCTACCTGCTGTTCCGGGTCTGGTGGGACGCGGTGCCCGCCAACCTCGCGGCGCTGGTGCTCAGCACGGTGGCGAGCACCGAGGCCAACCGGCGATTCACGTTCCGGGGCGTGCCGACCGACCGCGTGCGCGAGTACCTGCAGAACGCGGCCACGGTGACGTTCTACGCGGCCTACTCCTCGGCCGTCCTGCTCCTGCTCGACACGCTGGTCGCGAGTCCGACGGCGGTGCAGGAGTCGGCCGCCGTCGCGGCGGCGAGCGTCCTGGGTGGCCTCGCGCGGTTCGTGGTGCTGCGCAACTGGGTCTTCGGCGACGGCGGAGCGTCGTGCTCGATCCGCCATCCTGCCGATCCGCGCACCGCGACATAGGTTGCGGTGATGCCCGCGACCCAGTCCGCCAGCGAGTCCTTCGAGCGCAAGCCCGTCGCGCTCATGGCGCGCATCACCGCCGACGGATCCTCGCCGTGGCCGGTCGAGGCCGGACGGTACCGCCTCGTCGTGGCCCGGGGGTGCCCGTGGGCGAACCGCTCGATGATCGTCCGCAGGCTGCTGGGCCTGGAGAACGCGATCTCGATGGGGGTCGCGGGGCCGCTGCACGACGAGCGCAGCTGGCGCTTCCACAACGACCCCGGCAACCGCGACCCCGTGCTGCACATCGAGTGGCTGCGCGAGGCGTACGAGAAGGCCCAGCCCGGCTACGACGACGGCGTGACCGTGCCGACGATGGTCGAGGTGGCCACCGGCGAGGCCGTCACGAACAACTTCCAGCAGCTGACGCTCGACTTCTCGACCCAGTGGACCGCCTTCCACCGGCCCGGCGCGCCCGACCTGTACCCCCAGGCGCTCCGCGCCGAGATCGACGAGATCAACGAGGCCGTGTACCACGACGTCAACAACGGCGTCTACAAGTGCGGGTTCGCCAAGGGGCAGGGGGCGTACGAGCGCGCGTACGACACCCTGTTCGCGCGGCTGGACGCGCTGTCCGAGCGCCTCGCGACCCGCCGCTACCTGGTCGGCGACACGATCACCGAGGCCGACGTGCGGCTGTGGGTCACCCTGGTCCGCTTCGACCCCGTCTACCACGGCCACTTCAAGTGCAACCGGCAGAAGCTGACCGAGCTGCCGGTGCTGTGGGCGTACGCGCGTGACCTGTTCCAGACCCCCGGCTTCGGCGACACGATCGACTTCGACCAGATCAAGCAGCACTACTACGGGGTGCATACCGAGATCAACCCGACCGGCATCGTCCCCAAGGGCCCGGACGTGTCCAACTGGCTGACCCCGCACGGCCGTGAGGAGCTCGGCGGCCGGCCGTTCGGCGCCGGCACCCCACCCGGTCCGCCTCCCGAATCCGAGCGCGTCCCACCCCTGACGTGAGCCGAGCCCACCCGGGAGCCGGTGCCGGTACGTACCTCCCCGGTCCGTGCCCGCTGCGTCCGCTACGGGAGGATCGGCGGCGATGCCATCACGCCGATACCTGCCGCGGCCCGCGATCGTCCTGCTGACGGGCCTGCTGGCCGGTCTCGTCGCGGCCGGCGTCGTCGTCGCGGTCCGGCCCGCGGCCGCCCCGCCCGCACCCGCGGTGCCGCTGTCGGCGACCGCAGCACCGACGACCCCTGCCGCTGCACCGGACCCCTGCGTGTCCGCCGCAGCGGCGCTCGCACCGCGCGACCGGCTCGCCCAGCGACTCGTCGTCGGGGTCGACGCCGCCGACCCGGCCACGGTCGTCGGCACGGTGCGCGCCACGCAGGTCGGCGGGATCTTCATCGGCGGGAACGCCACCGCCCTGCTCCGCAACCATGCGCTGAACCGGGTGCAGGAGGTCTCCCGGACCCCGGTCGCGGTCTCCGTCGACGACGAGGGCGGCCGGGTCCAACGGATCGACGGCCTCGACGGCCAGCTACCCAGCGCGCGCCGACTGGCCGCGCGCAGCACTCCCGACGAGGTCCGCGAGCTCGCGCGGGTCCGGGGGGAGGAGCTCGCGGCGCGGGGCGTGACGGTGGACTTCGCACCGGTGGTGGACGTCGGCCGCCAGCCGACGAACTCGGTCATCGGGGACAGGGCGTTCTCCGACGATCCGGCGGTCGTCGTCCGCTACGCCGGGGCCTTCGCCGACGGGCTGCGTGCCGGCGGCGTGCTGCCCGTTCTCAAGCACTTCCCCGGGCACGGGCACGCGAGTGGGGACTCGCACAAGGGCCGGGTGACCACACCGTCGCTCGCCGAGCTCCGCACGACCGATCTGCGCCCGTACGAGCAGCTGCCGGCCGCGGGTCGGGTCGCCGTGATGGTCGGGCACCTGGACGTCCCCGGCCTCACCGACGGCCTGCCGACCTCGCTCACTCCGGCGACCTACCGGCTGCTGCGCGAGGACTACCACTTCGACGGCCTCGTCGTCACGGACGACCTGGGCGCGATGAAGGCCGTCACCGGCACGTTCACGCTGCCCCAAGCCGTGCTGAAGGCGCTGGCCGCCGGCGCGGACCAGGCCCTGTGGTCGTCGGGTGCCCAGGACACGGCCGCGATCGGTGCGCTCCTCGACACCCTGGAGAAGGCGCTGGCCGACGGCCGCCTCGACCCGGCCGCGAACGAGCGCGCGGTGGCCCGCGTGCTCGCGGCCAAGCAGGTCTGCGGCTGACTCGCGACCTGCTGCGACGATGCACCGCACCGACGGCCGCCCTACCCGGTGAACCTCGCCATCCCGCGGCGGACCGCGTCCACCAGGTACGGGCGCAGTTCCGCAGGCGGGACGATCCGGTGCACCGAGCCCATGCGGTGGGCGCGCTCGACGCTGTGCGCGGCGTCGAACTCCGCCGCCACCTCGCCCAGCTTGTCCGAGCGCACGGCCGGCCGGACGGCGGCGAGCTCCGCGGCCAGCCGGGCGGCCTCGCTCTCGGCGCCCGTCGCGGTGGCCTTCGCGATCCGCCCCTCCAGGTCCGTCACGCGCGGGTCGGCCGCCGTCCGCTTGTTCACCTCGCCCGCGAACACGACCGCGGCCGCCGGCGCCCCGCCGATCACCGAGGCGTACGAGCCCTCGACCGCGGCGACCTCCATCGACTCGTTCAGCGTTCCGGAGAACACCACGAACGCCCCGCCGTGGTACCGGCTGACCACGCAGAACACGATCGGCCCCGCGAAGTTGACCACGGCCCGGCCGATCTCGGCGCCGTACTCCAGCTGCAGTGCCCGCAACGACTCCGGTGAGCCGTCGAAGCCCGACAGGTTCGCCAGCACCACCAGCGGCCGGTTCCCGCTCGCGGCGTTGATCGCCCGTGCGGTCTTCTTCGACGCCTTGGGGAAGAGCGTTCCCGCCGTGAACGTCGTCGGACCGTCCATCGGCGTCGGGCCGCGTCGCGGCAAGGGCCGTGACTCGATGCCCAGCAGCGCCACCGGGTGTCCGCCCAGGTGCGCGTCGTAGACGACGACGTTCTCGGCGTCCAGCATGTCCACCCAGCGCTCCAGCGGCGGGTGGTCGGCGTCGGCCACGGCGCGCAGCACCGAGCGGATGTCGAACGGCTTCTTGCGCTCGGGGTTCGTCGCGCGGTCGAAGATCTCCCCGACCCGGGTGAACTCGCCGCCTGCGTGCGGCGCGGCGCGGACGTCGCGGTCCACCGGGTCGGTCGTCGGGGCGGGCCGCGGAAAGCGCTCGCCGGGTGCCCGATAGGTGTGCGCGTAGTGCGCCAGCAGCACGTCCACCGCACCCGAGAGATCGGACGCCCAGTACTGCGCCTGCCCGTTCGGGCCCATGATGCGGTCGTACCCGCCGATCCCGAAGTTGTCCTCGGCCGAGACGCCGCCGGAGTAGTCCAGCGACTGTTTGCCGGTGAGCACCATCGCCGAGTCCGGTGTCATCACGAGGATGCCCTTGGTGTGCATGAGCATCGTCGACTCGGCGTTCCAGTAGGGCTGCGCGCCCACGTTGATGCCGGTGACGACAACGTTGATCTCCCGGCCCTCCTGGGTGAACTCGATCAGCCCGCGCAGTACCCGGGAGATCCAGTCCATGTTCTCGGTACCGGAGTCCATCGCGATCTTGGCGCCTGCGGACACCGCGAACCACTCGACCGGCGCCGACAGCTCCCGGGCCAGCGCGAGCGCCGCCAGCACCCGGCGGCACTCCGGCTCGGCGATCGCACCGAGCGCCCGCGTCGGGTCGCCGATCAGCACCACCCGGCGCATGCCCTCGGGGTAGCGGGCCGTCGGGGTGCTGACCGTGCCGAGGACGAGGTTCGCCCGGTTGCGGCCCGGCGGCCGCTCCACCGGCACGCGCGCGCCCGTGTCGTCGAGGTCGTACTCCGTGAACGTCCCGGGCCCGCCGCCGTCCGGGTTGCGCAGGAGCATCGGCACCAGCTCGTAGGGGTAGACGGCGCCGCGGCGCCGCGCCCGGATCACCTTCTGCACGTACGAGTCGAGCTCACGCAGCGGGCCCGCCGGGGGCGCGGTGATGCGCACGCTGAGCCCGGCCCCCGGCGACCGCGACAACCGCAGCAGCAGCTCCTTGGGCTCCGATCTGCCGTCCCCGACCAGTTCGGGGGCCAGCCGGAACTGCACGAGGATCTGCTCCAGACCCAGCCCCTCGGTGCGCGGCGCCAGCCGGCTGACCACGCTGTCGAACTCGTCCAGGGGCAGGTCCACGACCGGCCAGACGTAGAGCAGCACCCGGTTCCAGTCCGTCCGCGCGTCGGCGCCCGCCACCGCCCGGGCCGCGCGCAGGGCGTCCAGGCAGGCATCGAAGACGTGCTCGAGCTGCGGAAAGGCCCGGATGCGGCCCTGCCGGTCGCGCACCACCGACAGGTCGCGCACGTCCGACAGCGCGACGAGCCGCCGGTCGTCGGGCACGTTGCGCCCGACGGCGCGGAACAGGTGGACGTCGATCGGCGACGGCAGCCGGGTCAGCGTGAAGTTGGCCAGCCGCCACATCCCCAGCCGCTCGGCCACCATCGGGTGCAGCCCGCGCAACGTGCGGTCCTCGACCGGCTGGCGGTCTCCGTCGGGATGGAAGGTGAACCAGCTGGACCGCTCGTCCGCCCCGGCCCGCCGCACCGCGACCGCGACCCGGTCCAGCGGCGCCGGCAGCGTCCCCAGCGACTCGCGGATCTTCTCCGCGGACCGTTCGGGGTCGTCGTCGGGGGCCTGGCCCGCGGTGACGTAGAGGTCGAGCAGCACGGTGCTGTCCGCGGGCAGCTGCGCGACGATCCGGCGCAGGTCCGACTGCACGGCAGGCGGCTCACCCGCGACCGGCGCGGCGGGAGCGGTGTGCACGGTGGTCGCGAGCACGATGTGGTCGCGACCACCGTGCCGGTAGGCGGCCGACAGCAACGGCCGGCCGCCGCGGTCGACGACCCGGACGTCCGTGAGGTGGCGGATGCGGTAGTAGCGCCGCGTCATCACCTCGAGCATGACCGGGAGGTGCCGCTCGCCGAACACGGACAGGATCGGCTCGGCGGCCGCGACGATCTCGTCGACGAGCGCGGCCCGGGCGGCGGGGTCGATCGTCTCGGCCAGCCGGTCCAGCTCGGCGCGCACCTCGTCCTGCCCGCGTGCGCGCTCGGCGTCGAGCATGGGCTCGTCGAAGGCCCGGAACTGCACCCGCCGGGCCAGGTCGCCGACCACCGGGTGGCGCACCTGGGTGGCGGTGATCAGGTGTTCCAGCGTGCGCAGGTACTCGTCGCGCACCGCGGGCGTCAGGGCGGTCAGCCCGGCCGCGTGCGCGAGCCGCCACTGCAGGAGGTCCAGCACCACCGGCACGTGCGCCCGCGCCCGCCGGTGGGCGAGGAACATCCGGTACAGCGCGCTGGTCAGCGCCTCGTCGTCCGGCGCGCCCAGGTCGCGGACGCCGTAGTGGGCGAGCGCGGCCCGCAGGCGGGCCCGGAAGGACTCGGGGAGCCCCTCGGCGTCCGCGTCGCGGGACCGCAGGAAGGCGTACAGGTACTCCTGGGGGTTGTGCGCCCGCTCGGCGCTGTCCCCCTCGGGGATGCCGTCCGGCGGGGTCTCCTCGACCTCCGAGCCACGCCGGTTGCGCGACAGCGCCGAGAGGTCGGCGAAGATGTGCATGATCACGAGCTCGCCGCCGAGCACGTCCGGGTCGTCGTCGGGAAGCGCGGCTCGGGCCGCGGAGAGCGCGCGCGGCAGGGCGCGGGCGGCGGCCTCGTCGACGTCGTAGCCGAGCAGGAGCGAGCGCAGCGCGACCAGCGCGTCCGCCGCCGCGGTGGAGGGGGACGTGCGCGTCGCGGCCGCCGCCGCCGCGGCCAGCGCGTCCAGGCCGACGCGCTGCTGCGGCGACTCCTCCGGGGCGGCGTCCCCGGCCGGTTCCAGGCGCAGCAGCGTCGTGCCGCCCTCCACCTGCGTGTTGACCGGGACGAGCACCTCGCGTACCCGCCCGGCGAACGGCGCGCGCAGCGCGGTCTCCAGCTTCATGCTCTCCACGACGGCCACCGCGGCGCCTGCCGCGACGGTGTCGCCGGCCGCCACCGGCAGCGCCACCACCATCGCCGGCGCGGGTGCCCGGACGAGCCCGGCCTCACCGCCGGAGATCCGGTGCACGGCGCCGTCGACCTCCACGAGGTAGTCCGGGCCCTGCGGTGCCACCAGCACCGCGTACGTCGTCCAGGCCACCGTGAGCCGCCGCTCGTACCGGTCGATCCGGTCCGCGGTGACGTCCACGGGGGTGCCCTCGAGCTCCACCCGGTACCGGTTGCCCCGGGTCTGGGCCGTCCGCAGCCGGTAGGCCTGGCCGCCCGCGCGGACGTCGATCTGGTGCCACGTCTCGTGCCCGACCTCGGGGCGGCCCCGCCCGGCCGAGGCGAACAGCTGCTCGCGCTGCCGGGCAACGTGCGCGTCCTGCGCCTCGACGGCGACGGCCAGCAGCGCGACGTCCAGCCGGTGCGGCGCCCGGTAGCCGCCTGCGACGAGCCGGTCCAGCCACCCGGTGTCGGCCGTGCCGTCCCGCACCTCGGGGCGGTTCAGCATGTCCAGGAGGAACGCCTTGTTCGTGGTGCCGCCGTCGATGACGACCGACGTCTGGCGCACCGCCCGGGCGAGGCGGGCGCGCGCCTCGTCGCGGTCCCGGCCCCACGCGATGATCTTGGCGATCATCGAGTCGAACTGGGGCGGGATCGCATCGCCCGCGGCCACGCCCGTGTCGACCCGGACGCCCGGGCCCCCGGGCAGCACGAGATGCTCGATCACGCCGGGGGCGGGGGCGAAGTGGTGCTCGGGGTCCTCGGCCGTCAGCCGGGCCTCGATGGCGTGGCCGTACGGGGTGGGCGGGACCGTGGCGAAATCGGCCAGCCGGCCGCCCATGGCGACGTGCAGCTGGAGCTTGACGATGTCGATGCCCGTCGTCGCCTCGGTGACCGGGTGCTCGACCTGCAGACGCGTGTTGACCTCCAGGAACGACAGCAGCTGCTCGCGCGGCTCGTAGAGGAACTCGACGGTGCCGGCGTTGACGTAGCCCGCCGCGCCGACCAGCCGGGCCGCGGATGCGCGCAGCAGCTCCTCCTGCTCGGCGTCCAGCGCGAGGGAGGCGGACTCCTCGATCACCTTCTGGTTGCGCCGCTGCACGCTGCAGTCGCGCACGCCCAGCGTCCAGACCTCACCCGTGGCGTCCGCGACGACCTGCACCTCGACGTGGCGCCCGCCGCGCAGCGCGCGCTCGAGGAAGACGGTGGCGTCGCCCGTGGTGCGGGCGCCTTCGGCCGCGGCGCGGGTGAACGCCTCGTCCAGCTCCTCGGGCCGGTCGACGAGCCGGATCCCGCGCCCGCCGCCGCCCGCGGTGGCCTTGACCATGAGCGGGTAGCCGATCTCCTCGGCGTGCGCCCGCGCCGCGGCGAGATCGGTGACCGGGCCGCCGCTCCACGGCGCCATCGGGACGCCGACCTGCGTGGCGAGCAGCTTCGAGCCGATCTTGTCGCCGAGGGCACGCATGACGTCGGGCGTGGGGCCGACGAACACGACGCCCAACTCCCCGCACAGGCGGGCGAACTCGGGGTTCTCGCTGACGAACCCCCAGCCCGGCCACACCGCCTCGGCCCGGCACGCGCGCAGCGCGCGGGCCAGCCCCGGCAGGTCCAGGTAGGGGTTCGGGCCCGCGAGGTCCACGCGGCCGTCCGCGCTCGCGGCATCCGGGTCCGGCCCGATGAGCAACGCCTCATCCGCCTCCCGGACGAACATCGCCCGCCGGTCCGCAGCGGTGTGCAGGGCGATCGTGCGCAGCGGTGGACGGCCCTCGGCGTTCCACTCGCGCACGGCGTTGATCAACCGCATCGCCGGTTCGCCCCGGTTGACGATCGCGAGTCGCCCGAAGGGACGTCCCCCGGCAACGGCGCCGCCAGCGTCCACAGCAGTCCCCCCGTTCATCGCAGTCCCCGCACGGCCCCATCCTCCCCGGACGTCCGGCCCACCCGACGCCGACCCGCCCACCGATCGCACGTGGAAGGATCGGCCCTGTGGTGCACGGGGCGGCCGGAGCCGCGGGGACGGAGACGACGAGAGCGACGGTGCAGCGGGACGGGTTGGTCTTCGATGTGACCACGGCCGGCCCGCCGGCCGGGGAGCCGGTGGTGCTCCTGCACGGGTTCCCGCAGTCGGCGCGCTGCTGGGAGGGCGTCACGCCCGCGCTCACCGCCGCCGGCCTGCGCACGTTCGCGCCGGACCAGCGTGGCTACTCGCCGCGCGCCCGGCCCGTCGGACGTGCCGCGTACCGGATGACCGAGCTGGTCGCGGACGCCGTGGTGGTCGTCGAGGCCGCACTGGCGCAGACCGGGCGGTCGCGCGCGCACGTCGTCGGGCACGACTGGGGCGCCGTCGTCGCCTGGACGCTCGCCGCGACCCGGCCCGATCTCGTCCGCACCGTCACCGGGATCTCCGTGCCGCCCCCGGGCGCCATGGCCGCCGCGCTGCGCAGGCCCCGCCAGCTGCGCGCGTCGTGGTACGTGGCGGCGTTCGCCGTACCGGGGCTGCCCGAGCGCGTGTTCGCCGTCCCGGCCGCCACGGCGTGGTCGCCGGCGCTGGTCCGCCTGCTCGTCCGGTCCGGCCAGAGCCGGGAGCGCGCCGAGCGCGACGCCGCCGGCCTCGCCGACCCGGCCGCGCTCACCGCTGCGCTGAACTGGTACCGGGCGATCCCGCTCTCGCGGCGCGACCCGGTCCCGACCCCGACCGCGCCCGCGCTGTTCGTCTGGAGCGACCGCGACACCGCCCTGACCCGCGACGCCGCCGAGCGGGCCCAGTCGCACCTCTCGGGCCCGTTCCACTACGTGGAGTTGCCCGGCGTGAGTCACTGGATACCCGACGAGGCGCCCGCCGCATTGGCGGAGCTGCTCGTCGAGCACATCGCGGGGTCGTAGCGATGGAGGTCCTGTCCGGCCGCGTGCTCGTCCGTCCCACCGATCCCGCGCGCAGCACCGCGTTCTACCGGGACGTCCTCGGGCTCGCCGTCTTCCGCGAGTTCCCGGGCGGCACGGTCTTCTTCCTCGGCGGCGGCCACCTCGAGGTGTCGGGACGGGCCGATCCCGGTCCGGTCGACGAGCGCGTGCGCCTGTGGGTGCAGGTGCGCGACCTCGCGGCCGCGCACCGCGAGGTGGTGGCCCGGGGTGCGGAGGTGCTGCGCGGGCCCCGCCGGGAGCCGTGGGGGCTGGACGAGATGTGGGTCGCCGACCCCGACGGCATCCGGATCGCCGTCGTGGAGGTGCCGCCGGAGCACCCGCTGCGGCGCGATCCGCGCCCCTGACCCACGCCGTCCGAGTGGCCGGAGCGTGGCCGAAGCGGATGTACCGAAAGCGGCTTCGGGTGCATCCAACGCACCGAAAGCCGCTTTCGCTACATCCGGGAGCCCTGAGAATCGGGTCAGACCTCGGTCCTGCAGGCTGGTCCCGTGGCGCGGACGCTGGACGGGGTGTCGGAGCAGTTCCGGGCGTTCTGGACGGAGCGGCACCTCGCGTCGCTGGTGACGGTGCGCGCCGACGGCAGCCCGCACGTCATCCCCGTCGGGGTCACCCTCGACGTCGAGGCCCGCCTCGCCCGCGTGATCTGCCGGGGTGGCTCGGTCAAGGCCCGCAACGTGGCGGAGCGCGGGATCGCCGTCGTGTCCCAGGTCGACGGCAGGCGCTGGTCCACGCTGGAGGGTGACGCCGTCGTCCGCACCGACCCGGCCGCCGTCGCCGACGCCGAGCGCCGCTACGCGCTGCGGTACCGGCGGCCGCGGCCCAACCCGGAACGGGTCGTCATCGAGATCGCCGTCCGCCGCGTGCTCGGCCTGACATAGACCCGGCCGGCCCCACCGGATCACCGAGGCCGTGCCCCCTGTGCGGGCCCCGGCCTCCCGTGTGCGGCGTCCGGCCGCCCCGGCCCGCAGAACACCGCGGGGCCCGGCGCACGGAGCGCCGGGCCTCGCGGGCCCGCAGCGGAGGGGACGCTGCGGGCGCCGCAACCGGGGTCAGTCGCGGCGGGTCAGCGACCGAACGGGTTCAGCTGCCGGCCGAACGGGCTCTGGCCGAACGGGCTCTGGCCGAACGGTGAGTTGCTGCTGCTCGGGCTCGTGCTCGTCGTCGGCGCCACGTCCTTGGTGCTGCCGAGCGTCACGTCCACCGTGCGCTCCGCGCCACCGCTGCCGACGGTCAGCGCGACCTTGTCACCGGGTGCGTAGGAGCCGATCCGCGCGACGAGGTCCGAGAAGTCCTCCACCCGCGCATCGCCGACCTTGGTGACGACGTCACCGGCCTTCAACCCGGCCGTGGCGGCGGGCGACCCGTCCTGCACCGCGGCGATCGTGGCCCCGCCCGCGGCCTGCTCCTGCTGCGTGCTCTGCTGGCTGCCCTGCACGCCGAGGACCGGCTTGGTCGCGCTGCCGGTGTCCAGGATCTCCTGGGCGACGCGGCGGGCCTGGTCGATCGGGATCGTGAATCCGAGACCGATGCTGCCGCTGCTCTGCCCGGCCGTCGCGATGGCCGAGTTGATCCCGATGACCTGCCCGTCCAGGTTCACCAGCGGGCCCCCCGAGTTGCCCTGGTTGATCGGCGCGTCGGTCTGGAGGCCGTTGTAGACGACCGCCGAGCCGTCTTCGCCCTGGACGCCGACCGTCCGGTTGAGCGCGCTGACGATGCCGGCCGTGACGGTGCCGGTCAGGCCCTGGGGAGAGCCGATCGCGACCACCTGCTGGCCGACCTGCAGGTCCGCGCTGCGACCGAGGGTCGCTGCCGTCAGCCCCGAGACGTTCTGCATGCGGAGCACGGCGAGGTCGTAGCTGGGTGAGGTGCCGACGACCGTGGCCGTGTGCTCGGAACCGTCGGCGAGCGTGACGGTGATGGTGCCGTTCGTCCCGGACACGACGTGGTTGTTGGTGAGCACCGCGCCGTCCGCGGTGAGGATGACGCCGCTGCCCTCGTCGACCCCCTGGGACGTCACGACGCGGATGTCGACGGTGCTCGGCGCGGCGGCCGCGGCGGCGCCGGCGATCGTCCCGTTCGACGCGGGTGCGGTTCCGGTGGTGGCGGGGACCGACCCGAGGGCGGGCGAGCTGGCACTGGTGCGGGCCTGGTTGTCGAGCAGGGCGTAGGCACCGCCGAACCCGGCCCCGCCGCCGACCAGCCCGGCGATCAGCGCGGCGGTGACCACACCGGTCATGCCGCGGCTGCGCTTCGGACGCTCGACGGGGAGGGTGGCGGTGGGGTAGGGATCGGTGTGGCGCTCGGCCGTCGCCGTGCCACCCCAGCCGGGTGCCTGGCCGTAGCCGCCGTAGCCGGGGCTCGGGTAGGGCGCGCTCGGGGGGGAGCCGGGGCCTCCGCCGACCGGGGCCTGCTCGTCGTGCCGGCCGCCCTCGCGCTGCTCGTCGTTCATCGCACTCCCTCACCGCGCTCGCTTATGACCCCACGGTTCGCCCTCCACCTGGGAGGAACCTGTGACGTCGCTGGGAGTTCGACGTCAGTCCTCCGAACATTCCCTGAGTGACCGAGTCCGTCCCGCCCGGCCGGTCGGCGGCCGGGCCCGCTATCCTGGCTCGGACGAGGGGGAGTAGCTCCGAACGCTGCGGTCGACACACTGGCGCAAGCCCGGCCGCACGGCCCGATTCCGGTCGGGCGAGCGAGACCTTCGGTCTGGTTCGCCCACGCGTGCCGGATCGGAGCCCACCGGTCCGGCCTCCACCGGAAGGATGAGACCGGGCATCACCGTAGGTATGCGGCGGTTGGGCAGCAGGCCCCGGTCTCGTCTCCCGTCTTGAGGAGCACTCCCGCATGGACGGCGTCCTCATCGCGTTCGTGGTCAGCTTCGGCGTGGTGTTCGTCGCCGAACTCGGCGACAAGTCCCAGCTCATGGCGCTGACCTTCGCCACCCGCTACCGCCCGCTACCGGTGCTCATCGGCATCACGATCGCGACCGCGGTCGTCCACGCCGTCTCCGTCGCGGTCGGCTACGGCCTCGGCGCGGCCCTGCCGACGGGCTGGATCGCGCTGGTGGCGGCTGTCGCGTTCTTCGGATTCGGCGCGTGGACGCTGCGGGGCGACGCCCTGACCGACGATGAGCGGGTCAAGGCCGAACGCTCGACCGGTTCGGCGGTGGTCGCGGCGTCGGTGGCGTTCTTCCTCGCCGAACTGGGCGACAAGACGATGCTCGCCACGATCACCCTCGCCACGCAGTACGGCTGGTTCGGTACCTGGCTCGGCTCGACGCTGGGCATGGTCGCGGCGGACGCGCTGGCGATCCTGGTCGGCCGACTGCTGGGCAGGCACCTGCCGGAGCGCGCGATCAAGTACGGCGCCTCGGGCCTGTTCTTCCTGTTCGGCGTCTGGCTCCTGGTCGACGCGTCCGCGCAGCTCAACCGGGTCTCGCCGATCGAGGTGATCGCCACGGCGCTCAACCACCACCTCGCGGGCTGGATCGCGCTCGGCCTCGGCCTCGGCACCGTGCTGCTGGGCGTGCTGGGCCGTCGCCGGATGCGGCGCGTGGGTGCCGTGGGCGGCAGTCCGGCCTGGCAGCTGGGCACCCCGGGATGGTGGGCCCGCGCCCTGTTCGCCGTCGCCGTGCTGCTCGGGCTCGGGGCCCCGTTGCTGGTCGCGATGGACGTCGTGCAGCCGATCGCACTGTTCGACGAGCCCGGCTGGGTCGCGGGCGGGGGCGCGGTGGTACTGCTGGGCACCGCGCTGCTGGTCGCGGCGCAGCGCTCCCGGATGGTGCTGCAGGAGCGGGGTGTGGACCCGGTGACGGCGACCCACGGCCTGCATGCCCGGGTCCGGAACCCGGGGTTGACCGGCATGGCGCTCGCCACGGCTGGGCTGCTGCTCATGGTGCCGACACTCGTCGGCGTGCTCGCCGCGGTACTGGTGGTGGCGGCGGTGCAGGTCCAGGTCCGGGGCGTGCGGGAGCCCGGGCTGGCCCGGAGCCACGGCCAGGCCTACGACGCCTATGCCGCGCGGACGGGCCGGTTCCTGCCCCGGCCCGGGGTGCGCGAGCCCACGGCGGCGCCGGACCGCGACGGGTGACCGGCGGGCACCGGGTGAGCGTCACTGCTCCCCGGTACCCGTGGCCGGTCGGCGCTCGTCGTCGTACGGGACGGTGCGCCCCTGCTCGGCGACGTCCGCAGGGTCCGCGGAGTCGAGGGTGTCCGAGCCGGGTTCGACGGTCGTGCCGTTCGGCGGACGGTGGTCAGGCCAGGGCGTCGAGGAGCGCCTGCTTCTGACGGTCACCCAGGCCGGCGGCGCGCCGCGACGCGTCGATGCCGGTCTGCTCCAGCAGCGCCGACACCTTGGCGGGGCCGTAGCCCGGCAGGCTCTTGAGCAGGTCCGCGACCTTGGTCTTGCCGACGACGGCGTCCGTCTTCGCGCGGCCGAGCACGCCCGGGATCGTCTCGTCGCCGCGCGCGATGGCGTCGCGGAGCTCCTTGCGGGCGGTGCGGGCCGCGGCCGCCTTCTTCAGTGCCTCCTGGCGCTGTTCGGGGGTCAGCGTGGGCAGAGCCATGGTTCGTCTCCCTTCCTGTGACCGCCCCGGGTGGGCGTCACCGCAGGTCGTCTTCTTCGCAGAGCCTGACAGATTCGTCCTGCGCCGCGTGGACGGCCCCCGGTCGGGTGTGTCGTGGGGCCGTCCTTCACGCCTGGTTCAACACGATTGCGCAAGGGGGGTGGCGCCCGTGGTCGGCTCCGGGCGACCCGTGGTCGGGGTGTCCTCGTCCGCCGTCGCCTGGTTCCTGGCGGACGCGGACAGCCGTTTGGCCGGCGGGGCGCTGGTCGGTGCGGGCCGGGGAGCGGCCGTCGGCGGCGGCCCGGCGATGGTGTCGCGCACGACCTTCCTCATGAACGTGACGTCCGGGCGGGAGGTGTCGAACCGGCCGTCCACCTCGTTCGGATCCGCCAGGTTCGGGTCGAACGACACGCTCTCCAGAGCCACGCTTCCGGCGCCGTCGGCCACCTTGACCAGCGCCGGAAGAACCTGCTGGGGGATGTTGGTCGAGACGCTGTCCCGCGTGGCCGCGGCCACGCCCTGGAAGTTCGCCAGCAGGTTCGCCGGGCTCTTCTGCTGCAGCACGTACTGGAGCAGGCAGCGCTGCCGGCCCATCCGCGTGTAGTCGTCGCTGTCCGTCCGCGACCGGGCCACCGCGAGCGTGTCCGCGCCGTCGAGGTGCTGCGGGCCCGCAGGGATGTAGCGGTCCGGTCTCACGTGCCGCCCGGTCGGCGTGATCCCGCCGACCGGCAGCGGCTCCGGGCCGACGTCCACGTTCAGGCCGCCCAGCGCATCGATGATCGCGGCGAAGCCGGCCATGTTCATCTCGACGTAGTAGTCGAGCTTCAGGCCCAGCATGGTCTCGACCGACGAGTGCAGCAGGTTCAGCCCCGGGTCGGCGGTGGGCCCGGCGGGCGCGACCTGCGGGTAGGTGTGGGCGTAGGCGTAGACGGCGTTGAGCAGGTAGTCGCCGGAGAGCGGATCCGAGGGGTTGTGGAAGCCCCGGGGGAACTCCCGGGCCATCGGCGATCCCGGCGGGAACGGCACGCGCTGCAGGTTGCGGGGGAGCCCGAAGAGGATCGTGCGGCCGGTGTGCGTGTCCACGCTCGCGACCATCATCGTGTCCGTCCGTGCGCCGCGCCGGTCCGGCCCGGCGTCGCTGCCGACCAGCAGGACGTTCAGCCGCGCCTTGCCGATGGCTTCCGCTGCCGGGGTACCGCCGCCGAGCGAGGGGAACAGCCGTTCGAGCAGCTCCCGCTGGGAGTTGGCGAGCTCGGCGCCGAACCCGAGCGGAGCGGCGACGGTGAGGCAGAGCACGGCCACGGCGCCCGCGCCGAGCAGGCGTTGCCCTGTCCGCAGGCCGGTCGGCCGGGCCAGCAGGTACGTCCGGACGATGACGGCCATCCACACCAGTGCGGCGACGAGCAGGCCGATCGCGCCACTCACCAGGGTGCGGGACGACAGCAATGTGCCGATCAGGTCGGACCGGTCCGCGCGCAGCGTCAGCACCAGCAGCGTGAGGATGCCGAGCACGAAGGCTGCCATGATCGCCGTCCCGGTCCGGAACCGCCGGAGGGCGAGATGGCCGGCTCCGGGGACGAGCGTCGACAGCAGCGTCGTGAGCAGCGCGGGGCCGAGGGTGGAGAAGCGGCGGGCGTCGGACCGACCGGCCGCGTCGAGCCGCAGGTCCTCCGGGGTCGGCCCGCGGTAGCGGAAGGGCGGGTGCTGGACGGGCGGCCGCTGGGCCGCCGCGCGGCTGCGCTCGTCGACGACGGCGCGTTTCGTCCGGGGGACGCCGTTCGGCTGGGCCCGGGGAACGGGTGCCGTGGGCAGGTCGTCGGGCACCGGGCGGCTGGGGGGCGGTCGGGTGCGGCCCGGAGGGCGTGGTGCGCCGCGCCCGGGTGCCGGCATGGGCGAGCCCACCGGCGCGGGGCCGCCGGAGCCGAGCCGCGCGGCGGGTCTCGGCGGGCGCCCGCCGGCCGGCGAGGCGCCGCCGGTCACGGGTGGGGGAGCGCCGGGCACGTCACCCGGCCCGGACGCGGTGGTGGCCCGCGCGGCCGGTGGCGGACCACCCGGGCCTGCGGTCGCACCGGCGCTCGGGGGTGAGGCGGCAACTGCGTGCGTGGGCCTCCCTGCCGGTGGTTGCGTGCCTCCCGCCACCCCGCCGGGAGGCGTGTTTCGGTGCGGCGGATAGGGGGCACGGGGACGGCGGAGCGATGGCGTCGCCGGTGTCGGGGTGCCGTGCTCGTCCACGCTGGTCACCCCCTGGTCCTCCTCGAGACGATACCTACGGATTCGACGGCGCAGCAGCGGCCGCGGAGAGACCGCGGAGGCCCTGCCCCCGGCGGCTGCCGGGGCTCTCCGCGGCGGCGCTCCACGATGAGGCCGGATCGAGCGTACTGGGGAGTGATCGCCGGGCCCGACGGGCACCCGCACGGCCGGGGTCCGCCCGCCGTCGCGACCGCCGCCACCTGGGGCTCACCGTCGGGAGCCCGCACTCAGTTGCCGTCGGGACCCGGCGCGATGAGACGCGCGACGGCCGCGGCGATGCGCAGCGATCCGGTGCCGGTGGGGTGGAAGGGGAACGGGTCGTTGAGGCCCTGCAGGTCGGGCCCGGTCGGCGCGGCCGCCGCTTCCGGCGCGCAGAGTGGCGCCAGGTGCGGGCGGGCGATGCCGAAGCCGTACTTCTGCGCGCCCGCGAGGAGGATCGCGTTGAGCTGGTCGTTGCGGGCGTCGAGCAGGTCGACCTCGGCCGTCGTCAGGCCGGCCGCTCCCGCAGGGCCCCGGAGGTCCGCACAGGACAGGTCGGCGTTGGCAGGCAGCGCGTCGTACGAGGTCATGACGACCACCTGCGGCTGCCCGGGCAGTGCGGCCAGCTCGGCGAGCAGGGCGCCGTAGTCGCGGTCGAACGCGGCGAGGCGGTAGTCGAACTCGCCCTGGCTCAGGTTGTCGGCGCAGTTCTCGACGGCGTAGCAGTAGGTGACGAGGTCGGACCAGCCCAGGTCGTTCGGCCCGATCGCGACCGCGACGAACCGCAGCCCCTGCATCTGCTTGAGCACGCCGACCTGTGGGGGCAGCAGCAGCCCGCCCCGCTCCTGGGGCCCGAGCAGGCCCGCGGAGGTGGTCGCGCTCGGGCAGGCGAGGCTCAGTACGGGCACCGCGAGCAGGTTGCCGAGCTCGGCGGCGAGGGAGTCGGTGCTGCGGCCGCAGGCGGCGTCGGCGGGCGACGGGTCCGGCACCGGCGGGCCGCCGACCCGGACCGCACGCGAGTCACCGATCACCGCGCCGGTGAAGCCGGTGACCGCTGGACCGGCGGGTTCGGGGGACAGCGACGACGAGCCGACGAGGTCGGTGAGCGAGCCGACCTGTTGCAGCCCCTGCACCGTCCCGGTGTAGGCGAAGCCGCCGGCCGCGACCCAGGCCAGTGCCGAGGCCGCGACGGCGATCACGGTCATGCGCGCGATCGCGCCGCTGAGGTGGTTCCATATCTCCGCGACCGTGTGCGGCCCGTCCGCGCCCGCCCGGCTGCGGGCGCGCAGCACCGCGAGCATCCGCAGGCAGCCCGCACCGGCAGCCGCGGCGAGGGCGAAGACCAGCAGGCCGATACCGCCCGAGAGATACCACCGCAGGAATCCGCGGGCGATGTTGTCGATGGCCTGGGCCTGGGCCTGCGCGCTGGTGAGCGGGTCGAAGACCTGCGCGGCCGCGGCGTTGCGCTGGACGGGGCCCATGGTGAGGCGAGGACGCAGCGGCCCGTGGATCCGCAGGCGGGGCATGTCGAGCTCGGTGTTGCCGATCTGCACCAGCTGCGCCGGCCCGGAGAGGCTCAGGGTCGGGGTGCGGGCGCCGACGGACAGGTGTTGGCCGAGCGCGACGACGTCCTGCTCAGGCGTCAGCGCGACGGTGACCGGCACGCCCACGAACAGGCAGAACGCCACGAGCAGCACCGTCGGCCAGGCCCGCAGCTCGCGGAGGACTCCCGGGCGCCGCGGGGCGACGGCCGTCGCCGGAGGCGCCTCGGGCGACGACTTCCGCACCGGTCACCCCCGTCCGAATGCATGCTGGACCGGTTCAGTGTGCCGGGTCGTCAGCCGCCCGTCACCCGCCCGACGTCGTGACGCAGACCTCGCCGCCATCCCCTTGCGCTGTCGAAGCTACCGACTCCGGTGAGCGGCGCGCGCGGGTGGTGCGTGCGGTGAGGCAGGCCTGCTGCTCGTTGCACGGGGTGCGCCGGCCACCGTCAGTGTGCGCGGGCCGCGGTGGTGTGACGCCGGGTCAGATCAGGAACCGGTAGGCCGTGCTGCCCGGCGCCACGAGCTGGATCTTCAGCGGGCTGGCCTTCATCCGCCCCCACAACGGCTCGTAACCCTCCCGGCTGCTGATCTCGATGCCGACCAGCGCTGCCCCCGTCTCCCGGTTGTCCCGTTTGACGTACTCGAAGAGCACGATGTCGTCGTCGGGTCCCAGCACCTCGTCCAGGAACCGCCGCAGGGCCCCCGGCTCCTGCGGGAACTCCACCAGGAAGTAGTGCTTGAGGCCGCGGTGCACGAGCGAGCGCTCGACGACCTCGGCGTAGCGGCTCACGTCGTTGTTGCCGCCGGAGAGCAGGCACACCACCGTCGAGCCCGGCTCCACCGCGACCTCCTCGCCCAGCGCCGCCGACGCCATCGCGCCTGCGGGCTCGGCGACGATCCCGTCCACCTGGTAGAGGTCGAGCATCTCGGTGCACACCCGGCCCTCTGGCACCGTCAGCAGCGCGGCACCGCTGTCGCGCACCATCGGCATCGTGACCTCGCCCACCCGGCGCACGGCGGCGCCGTCGACGAACGAGTCGAGCTCGGGCAGCGTCACCGGCGCGCCGGCCCGGAGGGCGGCGGTCATGCTGGCCGCCCCGGCCGGCTCCACCCCGATCACGCGGATGCCCGGATGCCGCTCGCGGAGCACGGTCGCCACCCCGGCGAGCAGCCCGCCGCCGCCGACCGGCACCACGACGACGTCCGGTGCCCGACCGAGCTGGTCCAGGATCTCCAGGCCGACGGTGCCCTGCCCGGCGATCGTGCGCCGGTCGTCGAAGGCCGGCACCATCGTCGCGCCCGTGCGCGCGGCGTGGTCGGCGGCCGCCGCCGCGGCCTCGTCGTAGGTGTCACCGCCCACGATCAGCTCGACGTCGTCGCCACCCAGCGCAGTGATCCGCTCACGCTTCTGGCGCGGTGTGGTGCGCGGCACGTGCACCCGCCCGCGCAGTCCCAGCCGTCGGCAGGCGTAGGCGACGCCCTGCCCGTGGTTGCCCGCGCTCGCGCACACCGCGCCTGCGGCCCGCTCCGCCGGGCCGAGCTGGGCGAGCAGGTTGTACGCGCCGCGCAGCTTGTACGAGCGTCCTACCTGCAGATCTTCCCGCTTGAGCCACACGTGCGCACCGGTGGCGTCGGACAGCCGACGGTTGGGTTCGAGCGGTGTCGTGCGGGCGATCCCGTCGAGCCGGGCGGCCGCCGCGGCGCATTCGTCGGCGAAGGGCGCCGCTGACCTGTAACGCTGGGAAGCCACGTTCCGAATACTGCCGCGTCCCGTCCGACGCGCCGCCATCCCCCTCCATCGGGGAGCGGGAGCGCACACCGATTGGGGTCGACGATCACACCCCGCTACCGGAATGCTGACCTGGTGAGGTGCGGAAGGCCCGCCAAGGTGATGTATCGCCGTGCCGGGCGGGCGTTCGGTGCACTGTCCGTGGTCGCCTTCGCGGCCTTCGGGCCGACGGGTCCGGTGCTCGCCGTCGGCACCGTCGCGCAGACCGAGCCGGTCTCGTCGCTGTCCGTCACGCCGTTCGGCCCGTTCGCCGCAGCCGAGGCCGGCCCCACCGCGGTCGACGACGCCACCCCGACGCTCCCCACGCCGACCGTATCGAGCACGCCGGGCACGTCGGCCGCCGCCGCGATCGCGCCGCCGACGGCCCCGAACGGCAGCGGCATCCCGAGCACGGTGCTCGCCGCCTACAAGGCCGCCGCGGCCGCGGCCAACCCGTCGTGCCACCTGCCCTGGACGCTCATCGCCGGTATCGGGCGCATCGAGTCCGGGAACGCCGCCGGAGGCCGGGTCGATGTCGCGGGCACCACCCACGGCCGCATCCTCGGCCCCCGCCTCGACGGGACCATCGTCGGCACCGCCATGATCCGCGACACCGACGGCGGCACCCTCGACGGTGACACCGCCTTCGACCGCGCCGTCGGGCCCATGCAGTTCATACCCAGCACGTGGAAGACATTCGCCAAGGACGGCAACAACGACGGCGTCGCGTCGCCGCACAACGTCTTCGACGCGGCCGCCGCGACCGCCAACTTCCTCTGCACGGGCGGCGGCGACCTGTCCCAGCCGGCCGCCCAGCGCGCCGCCCTGCTGCGCTACAACCACTCCGACGCATACGGGGCGCTCGTGTTGCGCTGGGCCGCGGCCTACGGCGCCGGCGTCTCGGTGATCGCCGACGGCACGGGCCCGGTGCCTGCCACCATCCCGACGCCGCCGGCGCAGGTCCCGCTGCCGGCGGACGGGACGCTCGCCCCCGCCGCGGTCGCCGCCCTCGCCGCGCCGGAACCGGCGGTCAGCGGTCCGGTCGCGTCCGCGTCGGACGCGGACACGGTCGTGAC
>JAEUJO010000037.1 GCA_016794615.1 Pseudonocardia sp.
CCGCCGCGGGCCTCGCCGTCGCCGTCCACTCCCACGCACGGGACCGGCGTCGAACGACGTCGACCGCCGACGCCCGCCGATGAGGCACGCCGCCGATCACCGAACGCTCGAGCGCCCCGGTCCCGGCGTCGGCTGCACGGCCCTGGGCACCAGCAGGATCGATCGCGGTTCAGCCCGGGTTCCTGGCGGCTGTCGTGAAACCTCGGGGTGTGCGCTGTCGACGTTGCAGTGGAGTCGCAGTGGAGCAGCAGTGGAGCAGCAGTGGAGCAGCAGTGGAGCAGCAGTGGAGCAGCAGTGGAGCAGCAGTGGAGCAGCCGTTGCGGGTCGCGGAGTTCGACGGCTCGTTCGCGACGGCGGTGCGGCCGGCGCAGCGGATGGACCGAACACACCGAGCACGCTACGGCGCACCGGCCGCGGTTCGCCGGCGGTCGACCACGGCGAGGTGTGCGGCAGCGGCGGCTTCCAGGTGGGCCATGTCGCCGGCCACCGTCAGGAAGGTGAAACCCTCGGGGATCCGCTTCGCGGCCTCCTCGCCGCTGCGGGTGTGCAGGCCCGCGGCCAGCCCGTTGGCCGCGCAGGCGCGCCGGACACGGGCCAGCGCCACGTCGAACTCGGCCGCCACGCCGGGATCGGTGGGGCCGGCGCCACCGACGGCGATGTTCAGGTCGGACGGGCCGATGTAGATGCCGTCAAGACCGGGGGTGGCGGCGATGGCCTCCGTGTTGGCCAGTCCCTCGGCCGTCTCGATCATCGCGAAGACGACGACGGAAGAGTCGGCGTCGGCCGGGTCGGGGCCGATTCGCATCATCGACCGTGTGGGTCCGTAGGACCGGATACCGGAGGGTGGGTAATGCGCAGCCGCTACGGCAGCGGCGGCCTCCTCCGCCGTGTTGATCAGCGGCACGATCACGCCGGCGGCTCCGGCGTCCAGTGCACGACCGATCACGGTGGCGTCGTTGGCCGCGACCCGCACGAGGCCGACGGCACGGCCGGCAGCATCGATGGCTGTGAGCGCGGCGAGCATGCCGGAGTAGCCGAACAGGCCGTGCTGGGCGTCCAGGCCGACGTAGTCGTAGCCGAGACGGGCGACCCGCTCGGTCGAGCTGGGTGAGTCGAGCTGGATCCAGTACCCGATGACGGGGTCGTGTCGCCGGACCTTGGCGGCGAACTCGGCGGCATCCATCTCATGAACTCCGTTCCGCTGGGCTTCGTCCGGCTGGACTGCTCGAACGGGACGAGCGTAAGTCCGGCGCCGTGCTCGCGTCTAAGACTCACTGGACATCAATTGATACCTTGACAGCATGGACTTCACGCTCGAGCAGCTACGCGGTTTCGTCGCGGTGGCCGACGAGCTGCACTTCGGGCGTGCCGCTGCCCGCCTGCGCATGACGCAACCGCCGCTGAGCCGGCAGATCCAGAAGCTGGAGCGCAACGTCGGCGCCCAGCTGCTCGAACGCGACAACCGTCGCGTGGTGCTCACCGCGGCCGGTGCGGTCTTCCTCAGCGAGGCTCGCCGGCTGCTCGCCCTGGCCCAGGCGGCACCCACCCTGGCCCGGCGTGTCTCGTCCGGGTCGACAGGCCTGGTGCGCATCGCCTTCACCGCGGTCGCGGCCTACGGCGCGCTCGGCGATGTGCTGGCCGTCCTCGGACGCGAGCTCCCCGATGTCGACGTCGACCTCTACGAGATGGTGACCCGCGACCAGGTGCAGGCGGTGCTGGACGAGGAGATCGACCTGGGGCTGGCCCGCCCGCCCTTCGACGACGAGACGCTGGACTCCCGACCGCTGCAGCGGGAGGCGCTCGTCGTCGCCCTGCCCACCGGGCACCGGCTGCTCGCCATCGGCCGAGCACTCGACGGCGCCGACCTCGCCGGCGAGCCCATGATCATGTACTCGGCGACCAAGGCCCGGTACTTCTACGACCTCGTGGTCGGGCTGATCCCGGTCACCCACGAGAACGTCGTGCACTCGGTGAGCCAGATCCTGACCATGGTGTGGCTGGTTGCAGCGGGCCGCGGGATCGGAGTGGTCCCCGCCTCGGCGACCCGGCTGGGGATCGCGGGGGTCGAGTACGTCCCGCTGCACACCCCGGTCCGTGATCCGGTCGAGCTGAACGCCCTGTGGCTGCGCGGATCGCGCAACCCTGCGCTCGGGCAGGCGGTGCGCGTCCTGGAGCGGTCCTTCCCGATCTAGTGCCCCGCTAGGGGCCCGTTCGTGATGCTCGGACGGCATCAAAGGATGCGTAGTTGGACTTGGACAGGTATCCCTGTTCGTCCCTACCGTTCCGGGACAACCCGTTGGACGACCACATCACCGCCTCGGCGGTGCACGTATCGACGGGGTGCTCGTGCCGCCCGCTCCGACGAACTGAGGTCCGACCATGATTGATCTCCTCGACATCCTGAGCTCGCGCAAGGTGGTCGCCGTGCTGCGCGCACCCGACGCCGGCCGGTTCGTGCCCGTCGCCCGCGTGCTCTACGACGCCGGGTTCCGCTGCATCGAGTTCACCCTCACCACCCGCGGTGCGATCGACGCACTGTGCGACGTCCGCCGGGCCCTGCCCGACGACGTGCTGCTCGGCATCGGAACGGTTCGCACACTCCAGCAGGTCGAGGAGGCCCTCGAGGGCGAGGCCGACTTCCTGGTCAGCCAGACGTTCAACCCGGAGGTGATCGACGCCGCGCAGCGCAGCGGGGTGCCGTTCATCCCCGGCGCGCTGACCCCGACCGAGGTGCTCCGGGCCTGGGAGCACGGTGTCCCCGCCGTCAAGGTGTCGCCGATCGGCCCGGTCGGCGGCCCGGAGTACCTCACCGAGCTGACTGCGCCGATGCCCGAGGTCCCGGTGATGCCGACCGGCGGTGTCACCGTCGACAACGGCGCGGAGTACCTGCGTCGCGGTGCGGTGGCGGTCGGCATCAGCCGCTCGCTCACCGGTGACGCGTTGACACCCGGTGGCGACCTCGACGCCCTCGCCCAGCGCGCGCGCACCGCCGTATCCGGCGTGGCCGCTCTGGCCGCAGCCTGACCACTCTCGAAGGAGATCCTCACATGCGTATCGGATTCATCGGCCTGGGGATCATGGGCCGCCCCATGGTCAGGAACCTCATCGGTGCAGGTCACCAGGTGGTTGTCGACGACCACGACGAGGCGTCGACCGCCGAGATGGAGGCCGCGGGCGCCAAGCGCGGCGGCCGCCCCCACGAGATCGCCGGCCAGGTCGACGTGGTGATCACCATGCTGCCCAACTCGCCCCAGGTGCGGGAGGTGGCGCTCGGTGCCGACGGGATCGTCACCGGCGCCCGACCCGGACTGGTCTACATCGACATGAGCTCGATCGCCCCGCTCGTATCACGCGAGGTGGCACAGGCGCTGGCCGAGAAGGGCGTCGCGATGCTCGATGCACCGGTGAGCGGCGGGGAACCGAAGGCCGTCGACGGCACGCTGTCCATCATGGTCGGCGGTGACCAGGCCGTGTTCGACCAGGTCCGCGAGGTCCTCGGGGCAATGGGCAGCACGGTGACCCACGTCGGGGACATCGGGGCCGGCAACATCGCCAAGCTCGCCAACCAGGTCGTCGTGGCGCTCAACATCGCCGCAGTGGCCGAGGCGTTCGTGCTGGCCGAGAAGGCCGGCGTGCCCGCCGCAGCGATCCTGGCCGCGATCCGCGGCGGGCTGGCCGGCAGCACGGTGCTCGAAGCCAAGGCGCCGATGATGCTCGCCCACGACTTCACCCCCGGCTTCCGGATCGACCTGCACGTCAAGGACCTGCTCAACGCGCTGGACACCTCGCACGACGTCGGCGTGCCCCTGCCGCTCACCGCCGCGGTACTGGAGATCCTGGTCGGTCTCCGGGCGGCCGGACACGGCCAGGACGACCACAGCGGACTGCTGCGGCACTACGAAACCCTCGCAGCCACATCGATCGGAGACAGCCCGTCATGAGTGCACCCCGGATCGTGAAGTTCGACGTCTACCCGGTAGCCGGCCACGACAGCATGGAGCTCAACCTCAGCGGCGCCCACTCGCCGTACTTCACACGCAACATCCTCGTGCTCGAGGACTCCGCCGGACACATCGGCGTCGGGGAGGTCCCCGGCGGGGAGAAGATCACCCAGACCCTGCGCGACTGCCGGCCCATCGTCACCGGCGCCGGCGTGGCCGCCTACAACGACGTGTTGCGCCAGGTCCGCACCCGGTTCGCCGACCGCGACACCGCCGGGCGCGGCGTGCAGACCTTCGACCTGCGCACCACCATCCACGTCGTCACCGCGGTCGAGGCGGCCATGCTCGACCTGCTCGGTCAGCACCTCGACCTCCCGGTGGCCGCGCTGCTCGGCGACGGGCAACAGCGCGACTCGGTTCGGATGCTCGGTTACCTGTTCTACATCGGCGACCGGAACAAGACCGGGCTGCCCTACCTCGGGGCGCCCGACGCCACCGACGACTGGTACCGGCTGCGCCACGAGGAGGCGCTGACGCCCGAGGCGGTCGTCCGGCTGGCCGAGGCCGTCCAGCAGCGGTACGGGTTCAAGGACTTCAAGCTCAAGGGCGGCGTGCTCGCCGGCCCCGAGGAGGTCGCCGCGGTCACCGCGCTCAAGGCCCGGTTCCCCGACGCCCGCATCACCCTCGACCCCAACGGCGCCTGGTCGCTCGACGAGGCGGTGTCGCTGTGCCGCGACCTGCACGACGTGCTCACCTACGCCGAAGACCCCTGTGGAGCCGAGCACGGCTTCTCCGGCCGGGAGATCATGGCCGAGTTCCGGGCGGCCACCGGCCTGCCCACCGCCACCAACATGGTGGCGACCGACTGGCGCCAGCTGCGGCACGCCGTGCAGCTGCAGAGCGTCGACATCCCGCTCGCCGACCCCCACTTCTGGACCATGCGCGGCTCGGTCCGCGTGGCGCAGCTCTGCCAGGAGTTCGGCCTGACCTGGGGCTCGCACTCGAACAACCACTTCGACATCTCGCTGGCCATGTTCACCCACGTCGGTGCCGCGGCACCGGGTGAGTACACCGCGCTGGACACGCACTGGATCTGGCAGGAGGGCATCGATCGCCTCACCAAGAAGCCGCTGACCATCGAGGGCGGCGAGATCACGCTGCCCACCGCGCCGGGCCTGGGTGTCGAGCTCGACCTCGAACGCGTCCACGCCGCCCACGAGCTTTATCAGAAGGAGTCCCTGGGCGCCCGCGACGACGCCGCCGGCATGCAGTACCTGATTCCCGGCTGGACGTTCGACAACAAGCGCCCCTGCCTCGTCCGCTGATTCAGCCCAGCTGACCGGGCCCGTCGATACACATCCGCGGACCCGGGCCTGGTGGCCCGGGTCCGCACCGGTCAGGCCGTCGTGCGCCCGTCCGGGCGCACCTCACAGGAACGTGTCTCTGATCACGTGCAATTCATGCACTGCTTCCACCTACCCAAAAACATCTCTCAATGCAGAGAAAGGGCCCCGCCATGCCACTCGTCGTGGTCGCGCTCGCCGTAGCAATCCTCCTGCTGCTGATGACGAAGTTCCGCCTGAACGGATTCGTCGCCCTCATCATTGTCGCCATACTGGTCGGTGTCCTGCAGGGAATGCCCCTCGACAACATCTACGAGTCGATCCTGGACGGGATCGGTGGCCAGCTCGACGATCTGGTGCTGATCCTCGGCTTCGGTGCGATGTTCGGCCGCATCCTGGCCGACAGCGGCGCCGCGCAGAAGATCGCCACCTCGATGACCGACTTCTTCGGGATCAGCCGTGTGCAGCTCGCCATGGTGCTCAGCGCCTTCGCCATCGGCATCACGATGTTCTACGAGGTGGGCTTCGTCATCCTGATCCCGCTGGTGTTCACCATCGTGCGGGAGAACAAGCTGCCACTGCTGTGGGTCGGTCTGCCGATGTCGATCGCGCTGTCGACCATGCACAGCTTCCTGCCCCCTCACCTCGGCCCGGCCGCCGTCGCCGGCACGTTCCACGCCAGCATGGCGCTGACCCTGGTCTACGGACTCGTCATCGCCATTCCCGTCGCAGCGCTCATCGCCTTCACCTGGCCTCGCCTGAGCTTCGTCAAGAAGATGAACCCGACGCCGCCGCGCGGACTGATCGCCGAGGAGGACTTCCCGGAGCGCGAGCTGCCGTCCTTCGCCACGTGCCTCGGGCTGGTGCTCATTCCGATCGTGCTGATGGGCGCTCTGGCCACGGCCGAGATCTTCCTGCCCGAGAACAACCCGGTCCTGCACTTCCTGAGCTTCTTCGGCGAGGCCTCCATCGCGCTGCTCATCGCACTGCTGGTCGCAACCTTCGTGCTCGGCGAGAAGGTGGCCCGTACCGAGCGGCGCCGCACGTCCACCGAGACCGTCGAGGCCACGCCGGCGGCGGCACAGGTGAACGCCGGGACCGGCACCGTGCCCGCTCCGGAGCCCGTGGTCACCGAGACGCGCCACAGCTTCACCGAGCGCGCCGCCGCGGTGGGCAGGTCCTGCACCGACGCGGTGAAGCCGATGGCCATCATCATCCTGATCATCGGTGCCGGCGGGGCCTTCAAGCAGGTCCTGGTCGACTCCGGCATCGCCGACTACATCAAGCTGCTGACCGAGGGCTGGAACGTCTCGCCGATCATCCTCGCCTGGGGGATCGCCGTGCTGCTCAGGGTCGCGCTGGGCTCGGCCACGGTGGCCGTCGTGACCGCAGCAGGCGTGGTCCTGCCGCTCGTGGCCGGCTCCGGGGTCGCACCCGAGCTGATGGTGCTCGCGGTGACCTGCGGAAGCATCTTCGCCTCGCACGTCAACGACCCCGGCTTCTGGTTGTTCAAGGAGTTCTTCAACTTGTCGGTGGTCGAGGCCATCAAGACGCGGACGTCATACACCACGGTGTTGTCGATCCTGGGTCTGGGCGGGGTCCTGGCGCTGAACGCCATCGTCAGCTGAGCGCCGCGGTCGGCCGACAACCGCTCGCGGAGAACAGGAGGATCACCCCATGGGCAGCCCGGCCGGCGCCGGGCAGCCCATCGTCCGGGCGCTCGACGAGGCCGACCTCGCGCTCACGGTCGATCCGGCGGTTCTCCGCCCCGAACAGGAACATCTCGCCGCTCTGGAGAAGGAGCCGACAATGCGGATTCTCGTCGCACCCGACAAGTTCAAGGGCAGCCTGACCGCTGCCGAAGTGGCCCATCACATCGGCCGCGGGTTGCGGCAACGCGGCGTGGAGTACCGCGGGCTACCTCTCGCCGACGGCGGGGACGGCAGCGTCGCCGCCGCCGTCGCCACCGGGTTCACATCCCACGAGATCGATGTCGTCGACGCCATCGGCCGCCCGCACCGGGCGACGGTCGCCGTTCACGACAACGGCAGCGCCGTGGTCGAGGTCGCCAACACCTGCGGACTGCACACCTTGCCGCACGGCACGCGCGCACCACTGACCGCCGCCTCCACCGGACTCGGTGCGGCCATCCGGGCGGTGTACGAGCTCGGTGCACACAGGATCGTCGTCGCCCTGGGCGGCTCGGCGAGCACCGACGGTGGTGTGGGGATGCTCGATGCCCTCGGAGTGCGATTCCGCGACGAAGCGGGAGAGCCGGTCAGCGCAGGTGGAGGCCGCCTCCACGAGATCCACGCGATCGACACCTCCGCGTTGCTCGACCTCAGTGGGGTGGAGGTCGTGGTCGCGACGGATGTGCAGAACCCCCTGACCGGCCCCGACGGTGCAGCTGCGGTCTACGGGCCGCAGAAGGGCGCAAACCCTGATCAGATCCGGGCGCTCGATTCCGGCCTGGCTCACCTCGTCGATCGCTTCGATGCCGCGGGCCATGCCGCCGCGGGCGAACTCGCCACAACACCCGGAGCGGGCGCCGCCGGCGGATTGGGCTTCGCCAGCCTGCTCCTCGGCGGCCGGATCGTGTCCGGCGCGGACTACTTCCTGGACCTGCTCGGCTTCGACACCCAGCTGGACGGGTGCGACGTCGTCATCACCGGCGAAGGCCGCATGGACGACCAGACGCTGCAGGGCAAGCTTCCCGCAGCCGTCGCCCGCCGATCCGGGCACCGTCCGGTCATCGCCGTCGTCGGCCGCCGCGATGTGAGCGCCCACGCACAACGGGCGATGGGGATCACCGCGATACACGCCCTGAGCGACCGCACCGTCGATGACCCCGCCACCGACCCCGATCTGAGCAGGAGGCTGCTGGAGCAACTCGGCGCGACGATCCTCCTGCCGCAGACGAGAGCCACCTGATCCTGCGGCGCGGGGCGCGAGCCGGTCGGTTCGGCCTCACCGTCAACGTCCGAGTTCTGCGTGACATTTCGCAGGTGGATCGGTGCGAGGCCGGCCGGCGGGGAGGATCACGGGTGGCGGACGCGGTAGCGCAGGTGCATGACGCGCTGTGCGGGCGGCTCGACCTCCGCGGTCAGCCGACGGATCAGTTCGAGCTCGACGTGCTCGGCCGGCAGGTGGTCGAACAACCGTCGCCCCTGCCCGAGCAGGACCGGTACGACGTGCAGCTCCAGCTCGTCGAGCTGCCCGACCCGCAGCAGCGCCTGCGCCGCCCCGGCCCCGTGCACCATCACGTCGCCGTCCCCTGCCGCCGCTCGGGCCTGCGCGGCGCACTCGTGGGCATCGGTGACGTAGCGGACGCTGCCCGGCGGCGGGTCGTCCGGGACGTCATGGGTCAGCACGAAGATCGGTACGCCGTCGTGGTGGTCGCCCTGCCAGCGGCCGGCGTGTTCGTAGGTGCGCCGGCCGGCGATCACGGCGCGGGTGGCCAGCACCTCGCTGAACACCTGGCTGTTCGGTCCCGGCTCCTGGCGGCGGTCGAGCCAGTTGAACAGGCGGAACCCGTCGACACCCATCGGTGCGTTCACGCTGTCGTTCGGCCCGGCAACGTAGCCGTCCAGCGACATGGTCATGTACAGCCGGATCATCGGCAGCTCCTCGGCCCGCCGACCGCACGCGGTCGCGCATGTGCAGCACACCGGGCGCTGCGAGGCACGGAGCAGTTCGAGCTCGGTGCGCACCGGAAGGTGTGCGGAACCAGCCGGGGGTCGGCGGCGCTGGTCATGGTCGGTGCTCCGGGTCGGATGAGAGGCCGGATGTCCCGGGGGCAGCGCCCGGACGTGGCCGGCCTGCGATGCGTCAGACGGTCTCGGGGTGTCACGGACGGATCAGGCGACCGGCATGGCGGGGAGCTCGACGGCATCGCGCAGGCTCCGGCCCATGACGAGATCCGGGATGCGCGGCAGGTTCAGCAGCCGCAGCACACCGTTCCGGACAGCGAGCTGCACCCGGCCCCGTGGCGCGAACGCCAGGCCGAGACCCTTCGCCGCGTCCTGCTTGGACCGCAGGAAATCCGCCAACCGGGCGTGGTAGGCGGCGAACGCCGCGACGTGGTCGCCGTCGGTGCGAGCCAGCTCGGCGGCCAGCACGAAGGCCTCGACCATCGCGAGCGCGGAGCCCTGCCCGGCCAGGAGTGACGGGCAGGCCGCGGCGTCGCCGACCAGGGCCACCCGCCCCCGGCTCCACGACGGCATGCGGATCTGGCTCACGCGGTCGAAGTAGAACGTACGAGCCTCCGCCATGCTGTCGAGGATCGCCGGCACCTCCCAGCCCGCGCCCGCGAGCCCGCGGCGCAGCATGGCCTGCTGCTCGCCGGGGCGGTCCAACGGCACGTCGCCGCCACCGCGGAGGGTGAGGAGGAACAGCGTGAGGTCGTCGCGCAGGGACAACCGCAGCATCTGGAACCCCACGTCGGCGTGCATCACGGCGACGAGTTCGTCGCGGGGTCGGTAGCCTGCGACGTCGAAGGCGGCCACGACGATCCCGAGGTGGTTCTCGAACCGCTCCTGTGGACCGAACGCCAGTGCGCGCACCTGCGAATGCAGGCCGTCGGCTCCGACCACCAGGTCGAAATCCCGCCGGGCCCCGCTGCGGAACGTCACGCACACGCGGTCACCGTCGTCGTCGAGCGCCTTCACCGTGTCGCCGTAAACGGTCTCGATCCGCCCGCCCGACGCCCCGCAGACGGCCGACGCCAGGTCCGAGCGGGCGATGGTCACATAGCGGTCCCCCGTCCCCACGAACGCGGACGGCGCGAACGAGCTGATCCGCTGCCCGTCGCGACCGACTGCCCGGACCTCCGTGAGGCGGTATCCCGAGCATCGCAGCTCGGGGACGATGCCCATCCGCTCGGCGACGTCGAAGCCCGCGCCCCAGAAGTCCACGAGGTAGCCGCCGCACCGGGCCGCGGGGGCCACCTCGACCAGCGTGGGCTCATGGCCGAGACGCTGCAGCCAGTAGGCGAGCGTGGGCCCGGCGATCCCCGCACCGACGATCAACACCCGCATGGCACGCTCTCGACCACGTTTCAGACGAACGGTCCGGCCACCAGTCTAGAGCCGGCGCAGGACTGCGACAACGGGTCCATTGCGATAACGCAACAGTATGGCCGCAGCTCGCTCGCACACGGCACACCAGCCCAGCACCGAGGTCACGACCTGGGTGCGCCCGGTCTCCTCGGGTGCGAGCCGGTGTACGGGTGGAACGGCCGGTCGGCCGGCGTGCGCGCAGGTGCAGCCGGCCCGACCGGCTGGGCCCCGTTCGCCCGGTCCCGTTCCTGGGACAGCGGGGTGGTGGTCCAGCCGACCGACCACAGGTGCTCGTCGTCCATCTCGCCGGCGGCCTCCGCGAACGTGACGAGTACGGGCACGAGCGCGGTGCGCTGCAGCGCGGGCATGCGCTCGAGCACCTCGACGATCGCGTGCCGCCGCCGGTCCATCACGTCGTCGACGAGGCGGCGGCCCTCGTCGGTGAGCTGGAGCTGCAGGTTGCGCCGATCCGCGGGATCGTCCCGGCGGTCGAGGAGACCGGCCAGCACCAGCCGGTCGCACGCCCGCGTGGCGTTCGACGGGTGCACGCCGAGCCCGCGGGCCACCGCCCCGAGGTTCAACGGACCGCGGCTGGCGATCATGACGAGGACCCGCAGCTGCGGCGGCGTGACGACGCCCTCCACCGCGGTCACCGACCGGGCGCTGATCGCCACCAGCGCACGCGCGGCGAGCATGGTGGCCTCGACCTCGTCCGCCCAGACCTCCGGCGCCTCTTGCACGTCCATCGCCACGACAATCCTTCCGCCGGCTCCGCGCGACCGCTTCGTCCCGATTGCCGCAAGAGTATCTCGAACTGTTGCGGCCAGGCACACTTCGGTCTGCTGCGGGCACCCGCTCTCCGACTTCGCCATGCTGACCACGGTGAAGCGGTGGCTTCAGCGGATCGCCGACGGGGTTCGCAGGGGCGTGGCGGCCACGAGACAGCACTCCGAGCGGTGCGCTTCGGCAACTGTTGCGCGATACTCTGCCCTAGCGTCGCTGCCCGGCTCGAGCCGCGACGCCCGTGCTGATCGACCCGGCAGGAGACGACCATGACCGCGGTTGCACCCAAGCCGATCACGAGCCGCCCGTACCCGGCGCGGCACCGGCCCACGGGGTCGGCGCTCGGCAGGATGGTCCGCACGACGGACCCCAAGGACATCGCGATCCTCTACCTGGTGACGGCGTTCGCCTTCTTCATGGTGGGCGGGGCGATGGCGCTGCTCATCCGCGCCGAGCTGGCCCGGCCGGGGCTGCAGTTCCTGTCCCCCGAGCAGTACAACCAGCTGTTCACCATGCACGGCACGATCATGCTGTTGCTCTACGCCACCCCGATCCTGTTCGGCTTCGCCAACTACATCGTGCCGCTGCAGATCGGATCGCCGGACGTCGCGTTCCCGCGGCTGAACGCCTTCTCCTACTGGCTGTTCCTCTTCGGTGGGCTCATCGTGCTGTCCGGCTTCGTCACCCCCGGCGGGGCGGCCGAGTTCGGCTGGTTCGCCTACACCCCGCTGTCCGACGCCGTCCGCTCCCCCGGCGCGGGCGGCGACCTGTGGGCGATGGGACTGATCGTGGCCGGTGTGGGCACGATCCTGGGGGCGGTCAACTTCATCACCACGATCATGTGCCTGCGCTGTCCCGGCATGACGATGTTCCGGATGCCGATCTTCACCTGGAACATCTTCGTCACCGCGATCCTCATCCTGCTCGCGTTCCCGGTGCTCACCGCGGCGCTGTTCGGGCTGGAGGCCGACCGCCACCTCGGCGCGCACGTGTTCGACCCCGCCAACGGCGGCGCGATCCTCTGGCAGCACCTGTTCTGGTTCTTCGGCCACCCCGAGGTCTACATCGTCGCGCTGCCGTTCTTCGGCATCGCCACCGAGGTGATCCCCGTCTTCTCCCGCAAGCCGCTGTTCGGCTACAAGGGCATGGTCTTCGCGACGCTCTCGATCGCGGCGCTGTCGTCCGCGGTGTGGGCGCACCACATGTTCGCCACCGGCGCGGTGCTGCTGCCGTTCTTCTCGCTGATGACCTTCCTGATCGCGGTACCCACCGGGATCAAGTTCGTCAACTGGATCGGCACGCTGTGGCGCGGCAAGATCACCTTCGAGACGCCGATGCTGTTCTCGCTCGGCTTCCTGGTGACGTTCCTGTTCGGTGGCCTGACCGGCGTGATTCTGGCCAGCCCACCGATGGACTTCCATGTCTCCGACACCTACTTCGTGGTGGCGCACTTCCACTACGTGCTGTTCGGCACGATCGTGTTCGCCACCTACTCGGGCATCTACTTCTGGTTCCCGAAGATGACCGGCCGGATGCTGGACGAGACGCTCGGCAAGATCCACTTCTGGCTGACGTTCATCGGCTTCCACACCACGTTCCTCGTCCAGCACTGGCTGGGCAACGAGGGCATGCCCCGCCGCTACGCCGACTACCTGCCGACCGACGGGTTCACCACCCTCAACTCGATCTCCTCGATCGGCGCGTTCGTCCTGGGCCTGTCGACCCTGCCGTTCCTCTGGAACGTGTTCAAGAGCTACCGCTTCGGCCGCGTGGTCACCGTCGACGACCCGTGGGGCTTCGGGAACTCGCTGGAGTGGGCCACCTCCTGCCCGCCGCCACGGCACAACTTCCTGTCCCTGCCGCGGATCCGGTCCGAGCGGCCGGCGTTCGAGATGCACTACCCCGAGTACGTCCAGAGGTTCCGGGACGAGGCCCACGTCCGCGATCGCACCGCCCCCACCGAGCAGCTCGCTCGGCGGTCCGCCCCCGACCATCCCCGAAGGCGGTGATCGTCGGGTCGGTCGTCACCGTCCTGCCGGCGGTGCTCGTCCGGGGGCCCCGGTCGCGGACGCCGCCATCGCCGGTCGTACCGGTCACCCGATCCGCATCGGGCTGCTGCGCCACTGCGTGCCGCCGGAGACCATGAGCGTCTGGCGAACTCGGGTCATCGCATTTCGATGATCACCATCGCCAGCATGATCGTGATACCGCTCAGCAGGGCGACCAGGCCCGCGGCCCCCGGGATCGCGGACAGGCCGACGCAGAGGGCGATACCGTTGATCACCAGGATGGTCCGCACCGCATCCCGCAGGAGAGTCTTGCCGGGGCGGCCGGGCCGGGCCGGGGCCGCATCCGGCACCTCGGCCGGCAGGTCCACGAGCAGCGCGGCGAGCTCACGGGGGAACCGGGCCGCGTAGGCCGACGCCTGCCGGTCCGCGGCCTCGGCCAGGGTCAGCCGGCCCTCGCCGGCCGCGACGCACAGCCGGCCGATCACGCGCTCCCGGTCCCGGTCGCCGACCCGGAACCCGTCCGCAGGACCGGACCCCGCCGACCGCCGCGCCGTCTCGATCGTCCCGGCGGCTCGCTCCGCGGACGGTGCGACGGCGGGCGTCCTCCCCTGCCGCCCTCGGCCCGCGACGGGCCTCGGGAGCTGCCGCTGTCCCCGCCCACACGGGCCGTACCCGATCCCATGTCGTCGCCGGTCCACTGCGACCTCCTCACCCCGCACCCGCACTGTCCCGTTGCGCAATCTTTGCTGGTAAGCACATTGTTGCCTCGGTCAAGCGGGAGGTCGCGAGCGCAGGGAGGTGACCCGCGTCACAGCCGGACGGCTGCCGACCTCAGCTCACGCCCCTGACGTCGCGGCCGGTCGACCCCGCAGTACGGATACCACTCGGTGCGGAGTATCAATCGTTGCGGTACAGTCAAAAATGTGTTACTGCAGGGGAATCCTGCAAGCATGCCGAGGGTGGCAGTGCCCGCCGGGACCTCGGCCACTGCCGCGCAGCGCGTGCAGTCACCGCACCTCCCGGCCCGCGGGCACCCCCGTAGCTGTGGCGTCTCCGGCGGCCGGACTCCCTGTAGCTCGCCGTCCCTGGCCGGCGGACCGGGATGGGACGAGACGCGCGAGGAGAGGAGGCAGGGATGGGCTCGCACATGAAGCGGTCCAGCACGGACGACAGGTTGGCCAGAAGCGGCATCGGCGCCGCCGCACCCGAGTGGGGAGGTGCGGACACGACGGTCCTCGCGGACCCGGCCGCGGGCGTCCTGACCGGCTACCGGGGTGCCCGCACCCGCCACACCGAGACGGGTGGCCAGAGCCCTGACGACGACCCTGACAACACGGCCGCCGGACTCCTGACGAGGTGCCCCGGCGTGCGCACGGCGGTCGGCACCGAATCGGCCCACCAGGCCGACGCGGGCGGCGAGGCGGAGCGACCATGACCGGCAGGGCAGCGGTGCGGGGGCACGGGCTGAAGCAGCTCGGCGGCACCTGGGGCGAGTGCCTCGCCGAGTTCCTCGGCACGTTCATCCTCATTGCGTTCGGCGACGGAGTCGTCGCCATGGCGGTCGCGGGCCTGCCGGGCTCGGGACGCGCGCAGAGCCCGACGACCATCTTCCTCGCCGCAGGTGACTGGTTGCTCATCGTGTGGGGCTGGGCGCTGGCAGTGACCTTCGCGGTCTACGTCGCCGGAGGGGTCAGCGGCGCCCACATCAACCCCGCCGTCACGCTCGCGTTCGCCGTCCGCAGGCGGTTCCCGTGGCGGAAGGTCGGCCCGTACGTGATCGCGCAGGTGGTCGGCGCGTTCGTCGGTGCCGCTCTGGTGTACCTCGTGTACCACGACGCGATCAACGCGTTCAACGCCGCTCTCGGGACGACGAGGACCGGCCCGCAGGGCAATGTGACCTTCTCGATCTTCGCGACGTTCCCGGCGCAGTACTTCCACGGCGGCTGGGGCGGCCCGCTGATCGACCAGATCGTCGGCACCGCGTTCCTGGTCATGTTCGTCGTCGCCGTGATCGACATGCGCAACACCGCGGTCCAGGCCAACCTCGGGCCGCTGATCATCGGATTCGCCGTGGCCGCGATCGGAATGTCGTACGGGGCGAACGCGGGTTACGCGATCAACCCGGCCCGCGACTTCGGCCCGCGGCTCTTCGCCTGGCTCGCCGGCTGGGGTGACGTCGCCCTACCCGGGACCGTGCCGGGCTCGTTCAGCGCGTATTTCTGGATCCCGATAGTCGGGCCGCTCATCGGTGGCGTCATCGGGGTCCTGATCTACGACGCACTCATCGGCGAGGTGCTCCGCGTCCGTGCGGGGCACGAGGAACCACCCGGGCGCACCCATGAGCCGGTAGCCGCCGGGCTCCGGTGACGTCCGGGCCGGCGAGCGCAAGGATGACACCGCCGGGTCGACCCGGCGGTGTCACCCCTGCGGTTCGGCCAGGATCCGGTGGGCCAGCCAGGCCAGCCCGTCCCCCACGGCCTCCGGGGTGAGGCCCGTGTCATGGCGCTGCCGCTGGTAAAGCTCGGGTGCGAGCGGGGCCAGCAGTGTGTCCACCAGTTGCTCGGGATGAGGCGTACCGGCGTCGGCGAGCAGTGCGCGAACGTGCGCGCTCCAGAAGCCGTACGCGCCGGTCGTGAAACGCGCGCTGCCGCTCTCGGCACTGCGCAGCAGGTACCCGAACCGCTCGAGCAGATCGACCATTGCGCGGTAGAAGGCGGCGAGGCGGTCGACGGGCGGAGCACCGGGCCCGAGCGGCGGCGCTCCACGTAGCAGCCGGTCCTGCAACGCGTACTCGTGCCGGTCGAGCAGCGCGGTGGCGATCGAGCGCACGTCCGGGTAGCGCCGGTACAGCGTGGCCCGGCCGACACCGGCGGCACGCGCGACATCCTCCATCGTGACG
The DNA here is from genome assembly GCA_016794615.1 of Pseudonocardia sp. Taxonomy (GTDB): domain Bacteria; phylum Actinomycetota; class Actinomycetes; order Mycobacteriales; family Pseudonocardiaceae; genus Pseudonocardia. Next base: position 16,033 of record JAEUJO010000037.1, read on the forward strand.
GACCCCGGGTCGCGCTCCCGGAACAGGGTCTCCGCAGCAGCGAGAATCCGCGTGCGATTGCGGGCCGCGTCGGCGCGCTCGGGTCGCGGCGCCGCGCGGCCGGGCTCCACGAGCGGTCCGGGCCGAGCCACAACGGTCAGCCTAGCGCCCTGCACCCAACAAATGGACGTCGCGTCCGGTTCAGCGTAGCGTTGAAACCGGACACCTTGTCCGGTTGGGAAGGGGGACGCCATGGATGCCGCACTGCTCGGTACCGCACTGGTCATCGGAGGTCTGCTCACCGTCCAGGCATCGGCGAACCTCCAGCTCACGAAGACGGTCGGCACGCCGTACGGCGCCGCGACGCTGCAGCTGTGGGTCGCGGTCGCGCTGCTCACCGCCCTCGCCGCCCTCGTCGGCGGGTTTCCCACGCTGACCCGCATCGCCGACGCACCGTTGTGGTACCTGCTCGGCGGGCTCGCGAGCCCGCTCTACATCACCAGCGGCATCCTCCTGTTCCCGCGGGTGGGCGCGCTCGCAGCTGGCGGGCTGTTCGTCGTGGGTCAGCTGCTGGCCTCGGTCTCGCTGGACCTGTTCGGCCTACTCGGACTACCGCGGCAGCCCCTGAACCCGGGCATCGTGACCGGCTCGCTCGCGGTCCTCGCAGGCATCACAGTGATCGTCAGAGGCCCGCGGAGAGCCCCCGCGACCGTCGGCGGCCCTGGCCTTCCGCCGCCCCCGGTCCCCGGCTCACCGGCCGGAGGAGGACCGGCCTGGCTGCTGCTGGGTCTCGTCGCCGGCGCCGTCCTACCCGTCCAGGGCGCACTCAACGCGCAACTGCGCACGGCGGTCGAGCAGCCGGTCGCCGTCGGACTCGTGAGCTTCCTCGTCGCCGCGGTCGCGATCACCGCGGTGCTCGTCGTGTTGCGGACCCTGCGCCGCACACCCGCACCGCGGTGGCCGTCCCCCGCGATGCCGTGGTGGGGCTGGCTCGGCGGCCTGTGCGCAGCCGCCTACGTCACCGGCACGTTCCTGCTCATCCCGGCGATCGGCGCCGCGGTCACCGTGGCGCTGACCGTCACCGGTCAGCAGCTCGCGTCCGCGACCGTGGACGCCCGCGGCTGGTTCCGGCTGCCCCGCCGGCCCCTCACCGGCGTCCGCGCCGGCGGTCTCGCGCTGCTCGTCGCCGGCTCCCTGCTCGTCCAGCTGTCCTGACCCGCGATGTGCTGTCACGTGCGATGTACTACGCGAACCTGTTCCTGCCCGGCGGCCGCATGCTCTCCATGCGCTGGACGGTCGTCGCCGGCATCCGGCTCCGGCCGGCCGTGAAGAGGCACCGAAGCTCGACCACCCGGGAGGTGACACGATGATCGAGCCGTCCGTGTTGGGTCTTCACGAGGTCGACGAGACGCATGTCGCGGTCGTCGGCGGTAAGGGCGCGCACCTGGGCGGGCTGTCGCGGATCGACGGCATCCGCGTGCCGCCCGGCTTCTGCGTGACGACGGACGCCTTCCGACGGATCATGGCGGAAGCGCCGTCCATCGACGACCGGCTCGATCAGCTGTCGCGCCTGGCCCCGGACGACCGGGACGCGATCCGCACGCTCAGCGCGGAGATCCGCCGGGTCCTCGAGGAGATCGCCATCCCCGGCGATCTCGCGGCGGCGATCACCGGCGCTCTCGCCCGGCTCGGCGAGCACGCTGCCTACGCCGTCCGATCCAGCGCGACGGCCGAGGACCTGCCGACGGCCTCCTTCGCCGGCCAGCAGGACACGTACCTGAACGTCATCGGCACAGCGGCGGTCCTCCAGCACGTTCGCCGGTGCTGGGCCTCGCTGTTCACCCAGCGAGCCGTGAGCTACCGCCAGCGAGGGGGCATCGACCACCGTGCGGTGCACATGGCCGTGGTCGTGCAGCGAATGGTCAACCCGGCGGTGGCCGGCGTCCTGTTCACCGCCGACCCCGTCACCTCGAACCGGAGGGTCACCTCCGTGGAGGCTGTCTTCGGCCTCGGTGAGGCCCTGGTCTCCGGCCTGGTGACCAGGGACGTCTACACGGTGCGTGACGGCGAGGTGATCGCCAGGGCGGTGGGTACCAAGCAGCTCGCCATCCACGCCTCGCCGGCGGGCGGGACGCAGGAACAGGCGATCGACCCGGAGATCGCGGACCGGCCTGCGCTGACGGATGCGCAGGTCGTGCGGCTCGCGCAGCTCGGCCGACGGATCGAAGCGCACTTCGGCCGCCCCCAGGACATCGAATGGTGCCTGGTCGACGACGACGTCGCGGAGCTCACGGGCCGGACATCGGGCTCCGGTTCGCCGGCGGGAGGACCGAGCGGCGGCGAATTCCAGATCGTCCAGAGCCGGCCGATCACCACGCTGTTCCCCATCCCCGAGTCCGGCGACCGGGAGAGCCACGTCTACGTCTCCGTCGGCCATCAGCAGATGATGACCGATCCCATGAAGCCCCTCGGGCTGTCGTTCTGGCAGATGACGACCCCCGCGCCCATGGCCGAGGCCGGCGGCCGCCTGTTCGTCGACGTCACCCACAGGCTGGCCACGCCGGCGAGCCGCACCGGTCTCGTGGCGGCCCTGGCGAGATCCGATCCGCTGATCGGGGACGCGCTGCAGACCGTCCTCGAGCGCGACGGCTTCATCCGGCCGCTCCCCGACGAGGATCCCCCCGGGCCACTGTTCGGCGGCGGCGCAGCGGCTCCGATCGAGACCGACCCGGCCGTCGTCACCGACCTGATCGGGCGCACCCAGGCGTCGATCGCCGCCGCGGAACGCGACATCGCGACCACATCCGGAGAGGCGCTGCTCGACTTCATCCAGGCGGACATCCAGGAGCTGAGGCGGATCCTGTTCGACCCGCAGAGCCATCAGGTGTTCATGTCGGCGATGGAAGCCGCGTGGTGGCTCAACGATCAGCTACAGGAGTGGCTGGGCGAGAAGAACGTGGCCGACACGCTCACCCAGTCCGTTCCCCACAACATCACCTCCGAGATGGGGATGGCGCTCCTGGACGTCGCGGACGTCATCCGCCCGCATCCGGACGTGGTGGCGTTCCTGCGCCACGTCGAGGACGACGCCGTCTCGGGCGAGCACTGGCTCGACGAGCTGGGCCGGCTCCCGGGCGGGCGGGAAGCGCGGGACGCCATCGAGGCGTGGCTGGCCAGGTACGGCATGCGCTGCGTCGGTGAGATCGACATCACGCGGCCGCGGTGGAGCGAGCGCCCCGCCACGTTGGTCCCCGTGATCCTCGGCAACGTCAAGAACTTCGGGCCGGGCGCCGGCGCGCGGCGCTTCGAGCAGGGGCGGCAGGAGGCACGGGCGAAGGAACAGGACGTGCTGGAGCGCCTGCGGGCCCTGCCGGACGGGGAGCGGAAAGCCGAGGAGGCCAAGCGGAGGATCGACCGGGTGCGGACCTTCATCGGGTACCGCGAGTACCCGAAGTACGGCATGGTCAGCCGCTACTTCGTGTACAAGCAGGCCCTGCTGAAAGAGGCCGAGCGCCTCGTGCAGGCCCGCGTCATCGGAGAGCAGGAGGACATCTTCTACCTGCGGTTCCCGGAGCTCCACGACGTCGTGCGCACGAAGCACGTGGACGACCAGCTCATCGACCGGCGCAAGGATGCGTTCCGGTCGTACCGAGCGCTCACACCGCCGCGCGTGCTCACCTCGGACGGCGAGGTCGTCGCCGGGGCCTACCGACGCGCGGGCGTGCCGACCGGTGCCCTGGTCGGCCTGCCGGTCTCCGCCGGGGTCGTCGAAGGGCGGGCCCGCGTCATCCTGGACATGGCGCAGGCCGACCTCGAAGCCGGCGACATCCTGGTCACGACCTACACGGACCCCAGCTGGACGCCGCTGTTCGTGGCGATCACGGGCCTGGTCACGGAGGTGGGCGGCCTGATGACCCACGGCGCGGTGATCGCACGGGAGTACGGCCTGCCGGCCGTCGTCGGTGTGGTCGACGCCACCCGACTGATCCCGGATGGTCAGCGGGTCCGCGTGCACGGAACCGGCGGGTTCGTCGAGATTCTGCCCTGACGCCTGTCGATTGTCCCCCGGCGACACGGTGGATGCGCAGCGTTCACAACTGCTGTCCGCGCTCGCCGACGAGCCGCGTGAGGATCGAGAGCACGGCCGCGGGACCGTCGTCGGCGCGGATGCGCCGGGCGAGTTCGGTGGCACGGTCGCGATAGATCGATCCGCCGAGGCAGGACCGCAGCGCGTCGGCCAGAGTGTCGGCGGTCAGCTCGGGCAGGGGCAGCGGATGTGGCGCGACGCCGAGATGGTGCAGCCTGGCCGCCCAGAAGGGCTGGTCGACCAGGACGGGCACCGGGACCGCCGGTACTCCCGCGCGCAGGCCGGCCCCGGTGGTACCCGCTCCGGCGTGATGGACCACAGCAGCCATGTGGGGGAACAGCCACTCGTGGGGAAGGTCGCCGACGACCACGATGTCGTCACCGAGAGGGCCGAGTTCGGCCCAACCGGACTGGACCACCGCGCGCACGCCGGCTCGGCGGACGGCGGCCGCCACGACGTCGTGCAGCCGCTCGCGGTCCGGGGTCATGCTGCCGAACCCGATGAACACGGGAGCGGGACCGGCTTCGAGAAAGTCGACCAGGTGGTCCGGGGGCTGCCATCGGGGCGGCACGGCCGGCCACCAGTATCCCGTCACGTGCACGGTTGCGGGCCAGTCGGCGGGCCGGGGCACGACCGCCGGGCTGAAGCCGTGGCAGATCGGCCAGCCGTCCACCGCATCCGGTGCCTCCGCGGTGCCGGAGGGGCGACCGAGCCGCGCGCGCAGCCGGTGCAGGACGTCGGCGTAGAGGGAGCCGGTCCGGGCGAGCATCTCGCGGCCCGCGGCGAGGTTGTCCGCGGGCGAGCGCGGCCCGGAGACGGGCCAGCCCGGTGGAGGAAACTCCCGGGTGGGCACCCCCGGTACGAGGTAGACGCCGAGGCTCGGGATGCCGAGGCCGTCGGCGACGAGCCGGCTCAGCGGGGCCGGGCCGAACCCCGTGAGCAGGACGTCGGTGCCGGCGGCCGCGGCGGCCGTCACCCCCTCGCCCAGGTCGTCGAGGAAGGAGGCGAAGACCGATCGCGCCGCATCCGGGGAGGGGGCGGCGGTGCGGGCACGGACGAGCTCGAGCGGATCGCCGGGAAGGACCCTGTGCTCCAGCCCGCACTCGCGCACGAGGCCGGCGAACCGGTCGTGCGCGGCCAGCGCCACCTGATGGCCTGCCTGCTGCAGCCGCTGGCCCAGGCCGGTGAACGGCGCGACGTCACCTCGCGAACCCGCTGTCACGATCAGAACCCGCACTACCGCACTCCGCTCAGGCGACGGCCGTGAGGGCATCCTGCCGGACCTCCCGAGCTGCCGGACCTCGCGAGCATCAGCCTGCTCACCGCCGATGTCGTCACCAGGCCCGGATGGTCTCTCCGGTGCGCCACCCCTCCACGCTGCGGACGAACGCGGCACCGATCGTGGACATGGGGACGGGGATGCGGCCCGGGTTGAGGGGTGCGAACTGCTCGTCACTGTCCTCGGCCATGCCCGGGCTCACGGCGTTGATCCGGATGCCGCGGTCGAGGCCGAGGGCGGCGGAGCGGACGAAGCCTTCGACCCCACCGTTCGCGACCGAGAAGCCGGCCCCCAGCGGGATCGGATCGTCGAGGAGGTAACCCGACACCAGGGTGAACGAGCCCCCGTCGGAGATCAGCGGGCGCCCCAGCAGGACGAGGCGGACCTGACCGAGGAGTTTGCTCTCGATGCCGAGCACGAACTCCGCCTCGGACATGCCGTCGAACGGACCGAGATGGGCGTCGCCCGCGGCGCAGACGAGGGCGTCGAAATTCCCCACGTGGTGGTACATGGCCCGCACCGAGTCGGGCGAGCGGATATCCACGTGCACGGTGCCGGATCGCCGCCCGGCGACCACGACGTCATGCCGCTCCGACAGTGCCTTCACGGCGGCCGTGCCGATCGTGCCGGCACCGCCCACCACGATGATGCGCATCGGATTCTCCTTTCGACGCTGACGCCCTCGGGGCGCAGGTTGGTGCAGGTCGGCGACGGAGTCGACGCGGCGTCGGCAGCGTGCCGGGGCCGGCCACGTTCGACCTCGCCGAGGACGGTAGGAACCGCGAGCGGGCATCCACATGACCAGACCTGACCCGAGTGGGGCGGGGTTGAAGACCGAGGGCCCCGGGCGGATGCTCAGAACTGACTACTGCCGACCGGGGAGTGATCGGGTGATACCGCTTCCTGGCCCGCTGCGGTTGACGTCCACGTGGCCGTTCGCGGGTCGCGCCGCCGAGCTCGGGACGCTGCGGTCGTCGTGGGCGGAGACGGCGACCGACGGGCGGCGGGTGGCCCTGGTGGCCGGAGACGCCGGGGTGGGCAAGACCCGGCTGATCCGCGAGTTCGCCCACGAGGCCGCCGCCGCAGGCGCGGCGGTGCTGTACGGCGTGTGTGACCCCGAGCTGGCGGTGCCCTACCAGCCGGTGGTCGAGTCCCTCGACCACCTGTTCCGGCACACCGATGCCGCTTGTCTGGCCGCAGATCTCGAGCCGATGGGGGGAGAGCTGGTCCGGTTGTTCCCCGGCCTCTCCGCTCGCGGTCTCGCGATGTCGGCGGCGCCGAGCGCGGACCCGGAGACCGGGCAGCACCGGCTCCACATGGCGGTTTCGGGCCTGCTGGTCAACGTGTCCCGCCGCCGTCCGCTGGTGCTGGTCCTCGATGACCTGCACTGGGCGGACCGGTCCACGGTGCTGCTGGTACGGCACCTGGTCCGCGCCGCCGCGGACGCGCGGCTGCTGCTTGTCGGCGGCTACCGCGACACCGCCTCCGACCTCGCGCCCGCGGTCCTGGACAGCCTGGCCGACCTGCGCCGCGCCGACGGCGTGACCCGGATGCGGCTGGCCGGCCTGCAGCGGGCCGAACTGATCGAACTCGTCACAGAGCTGACCGGTGGACGCGTCGACGACGTGGTCGCCCTGGCCGACATGCTGGGTGAGCAGACGGGCGGGAACGCGTTCTTGCTCGGTGAGCTGTGGCGGCACCTGGTGGAGACGGGGCGGCTCACCTCAGCGAGCGGGAGGTGGCGGTTGACGCAGCCACCCGACCTCGACGCTCCAGACAGCGTTCGAGAGGTTGTCGGTCAACGCCTGGCGCGCCAGACGCCCGCTGCCCGCACGCTCTTGTCCATCAGCGCGGTGCTCGGCGGGGGGCAGCAGCTTGCCCTGCTCCGCCGCGCCTGGCGCACCGATGCGGGCAGCCTGCAGGACGCGATCGGCGACGCGGTCGCCGGCGGCATGCTGCTCGAGAGCCCGGGAGCAGGGCTGGGATACCGGTTCGCGCACGAACTCGTCCGCCGCGCCGTCTACGACAGCCTGCCGGGCCTGGAGCGCGCCCGGCTCCACCACCAGGTGGCGCAAGCCCTGGCGGCGGTGCACGGCGACGACCCGGGGACGGTTGCCGAACTCGCCAGGCACCTGGCCGCCGCGGCCCCGCTGGGGGGCCGGGCACGGGCCGCGGAGCAGTGCCTGCGTGCCGCCGGGGTGGCGGAGGCCCGGCTGGCGTTCGACCAGGCGGCGCGGTGGCTGCGCACTGCCGTGGACCTCGGCGTCGCGCCCGGTGACGAGGGCCGGGTGCAGCTGCGGCTCGGCGCGGTGCTGCGCAGTAGCGGGGCCTGGGCCGATGCGCTCGACGCCTACCGGACCGCGGCGCGGTTGGCCCGTGACCGCCACGACACTGCGCTACTCGCGGACGCGGCGATCGGGTTCGAGGAGACCTCCTGGCGGCCGGGGATCAGCGCCGACACCGGCGCCGTGGAGCTGCTCGAGGAGGCCGACGACGCCGCGGGCGCACCGGACTCCGCTACCCGGGTGCGCCTCCTCGCTGGTCTGGCCAGGGCCCGCGCGCACCAGGGCGACCAGCCCGCCGCCGTCGCGGCGCGGATCGGCGCCGTCCACATGGCGCGCCGGCTGGGCGACGAGCGGGGGCTGGCGTACGCCTTGGGACAGGCGATCTGGGCCCGCGGCCACGACTCCCCGGACACGGTGCTCGCGATGCTCGGCGAGTCGCACGATCTTGCCGAGCGGCTCGAGGAGGACGAGCTGCGCAGCGTGGCGCTGTCGTGGCGGCTGCCGCTCCTGTGTGAGCTCGGCCGGGTCGAGCAGGCGCGGCAGGACCTCGAAACCCTGCAGGTGACCGCGGAACGCCTCGGGCAACGCCTGTTCCTGCACTACGCCGAGCAGGCGGGATCCGCGCTGGCGCTCTTCGACGGGCGGCTCGCCGAAGCACAGCGGCAGGCACGGCGCGCCCTCGAGTGGAGCCGGCAGATGGGCCGCGACGCGGTCGGCGTCTACGGCATCCAGATGTTCGGGGTACGTCGCGAGCAGGGGCGGCTGTCCGCCCTGCTGCCGGTCGCGCGCACGCTGGCCGCGCAACCGAGCGCCGAGCCGGCGTGGAGCCCCGCGCTCGCCGTGCTCTACGCGGAACTGGGCATGACCCGGGAGGCCGGGGCCGAGGTGGCTCGGCTGTGCGACACCGGGTTCGCGCAGCTCCGGCACGACGTCCTCCGCCTGGGCGCGCTCAGCTACCTCGCGGACGCGTGCTGGCTGCTCGGTGACGCCGAGCACGCAGCGATCGTCTACGAGGCCATGCGACCACATGCCGGGCACAACGTGCTGCTCGCCGGGCTGGTCGCCTGCTACGGCCCCGTCGACCGCTACCTCGGCATGCTGTGCGCGACCTGCGGACGCTGGGACGAAGCCGAGCGGCACTTCACCGAGGCGCTGCGGCGCAACAGCGCTATGGGCAGCCCCACCTGGTCCGCCCACACCCGATACGCCCACGCCCGCATGCTGCTGACCCGACGCAGTCGCGGCGACGCCGAACGCGCCACCACCCTGCTCGCCGCCGCGGCCCGCATCGCGCACAACCACGCGCTGACCGCGCTGCTCGCCCGTATCGAGAAGCTGACCACGACACCCGCCGCGGTCGCCACGCTGCCGGACGGGCTCACCACCCGCGAACTCGGCGTCCTCCAGCTGATCGCGCAGGGACGGAGCAACCGGGCCATCGGGCGCGA
>JAEUJO010000052.1 GCA_016794615.1 Pseudonocardia sp.
GGCCGCAGCCAGGACGTGCGGCAACAGCTGTCTCCACAGTGGCCACCCACCCGAGTCGGTGCGCTCATCGCCGGGGGCGGTCCGGTCGAGCAGCGTGACGACGCTCGCGACCCAGCCGGCCGACGCCGCCCCGGCCGATCCTCTGCTGCAGCGGGCGCGGAGCAGAGCAGCCGGGATCCGGTGCAGCTGGATGCCGTGTGGGGACATCGTCACCATCCCCCGCCGGTGCAGGATCCCGGTCGTGCGCGCCAGCACCAGCGGGTCGGTCGCGATCGGCCGAAGCCGCTCGGGGAGAGCGTCGGGGTGCTCGGTGAGCAGGCGTGCCGGGACCGGCTCGGAACTGCACCACGCCACCAACGTCAGCAGGTCGAGCGCGCTCGGGTCGTCGAGGGCGAGCCGGTCGAACGCCACGACCCACGACGCGGTGACGGACTGCGGATTGGCGCCGCCCGGGTCGTGGTCCAACACGTCGTGCGCCCGCTCGGCCAGCAGCCGGAGATACTCGTCAACGGACATACCGGTGTCGGCGAGCAGCGACCCGGCCTGCTCGACGGCCAGCGGGAGGTCACCCACCGCGTCGGCCACCCGATCCGCGTCGGGCCCAGTGAGCCCGGGTGTCAGCAGGCGCAGCAGCTCGACCGACTCGGCCCGGGTGAACTCCCGCACTCCGAACGTCGCGGCGATTCCGCGCCAGGCCGGGTTGCGTGAGGTGATCAGCACCTGGGGCCCCTCGGGCAGGAACCGGGACAGGGCGCGCGGGTCCTCGGCGTTGTCGAAGACCACCAACCAGCGCTCCCGCCGCGTCAGCTCGCCCAGCAACCGGGCCACGCCCACCCCCACCGGGGTGGTCGGGGCCACGAGGTCGAGAGCGAGGGCCAGCTCGGCCAGACGCTCAGGAATCAACGCCGGATCGCCGGCCGGGACCCACCATGCGATGTCGAACTCGTCGCGGTGGCGGTGGGCGTACTCGATCGCCGCTGTGGTCTTGCCGATCCCACCCATCCCGGTCACCGCCTCCACCACCGCCGCACCCCCCGACCGGAGCGCCGCCTCCAACCTGGCCAGCAGCTCGGCCCGCCCGGTGAACCCGCGCACGCGCCCCGGGATCGTCCACACCCGGCGCTCGACGGCAGTACCCGCCGCCGCAGCGGCGGCCGCCTGCTGCTCCGGTCGCGGTAGCGCGGTGAGTGCGTGCAGCAACTCGGTTTCCAGCTCCGCAGGGCTCGTCACCGTCGCGGTGGCCACGCCGCTGCTGACCAGCCGATCCCGGAACGCGCGCTGGCGCGACCCGTGCTCGAGGTCCCCGAACATCGCCGAAGGGCCCTCGGTGTCCTCGCCGAGCAGGAACACCAGTCGGGGTGTGCCCCGCTGCTCGGCGACCTCGTGCTCCAGCTCGGTGTAGGACACCTCCGGCCGGTCACGCACCGGTGACCCGTACCGGAACCCTGCGATCAACACGTACACATCCGCCGCTGCGACCGCGTCCCGGCACGCCTGCGCCGGCTCGACGTCGCGCGCGGGGAAGTACGCCATGTCCGTCACCGCGGCGCCGGCCCGAGCCACCGCGTCCTGCGCGGCCGCGACGAACGACCGACCCGCAGGGAATTGCCGCAACTCCGACGTGTGCGACAAGAACACACGGCGCGCGGGCATCGCACCGGCCATGGCTCACAGCCTCCCAACAGTCACCCAGGGCGCGCGAACGGAATTCTGCAGGTCGGCGGCCTGGAACGCGTGGTAGGCATGGTTCGAGATCTATTCCGCGTCACCCACCGTCGTCAGTTCGAGATGCTCACGTTCAGGTTGCCCGGGCGGGAGATCGACAGGTCGGACGCCGCCTCGGTCATGTCTTTCTGGATCTCCGCGAGGCGCTCGATCCACCGTTGCATCACGGCTGCCGCCGCCGGGTCGAGAGCCAGTTTCGGGATATCGGCGGTGAGCAGCATGTTGTACGGCTTCCAGGTGCCGATGATCGTCGCGACGAGATCGAACGCCCGCCGTTGGTCCATGTCCTCCCCGGACAGGGGCACCACCGTCGGGACGATCCAGCCGAGCGTCGAGTAGTTCCACACGATGTTGTTGAGCACGTCGTGCTCGACCGTCGAGACGTGGATCACCGTGGCGCAGAGCCGGGCCAGCCACCGCAACGACACCGGCCGATCCGGGCGAGTGACACCCTGGGGAAGGAGGCGATCGAGCTCCGCGATCCAGCACGTGAGCTGAGGGTCGGCGGCCACCGCCGCGTCCCCGGCGAAGTAGAGGCTCAGGTAGTCCTCGACGTACGCGGCGGTCGCCGCCCAGAGGCGCAGGACGTTGTCGCGGTACGGGTAGGCGAACGGTGTCTCCGTGGTGCCGCGCCGGGCGAACTGGGTGTCGGGTTCGAAGTCCCAGAAGTCGTAGCGGCCGACGTGGTCGTCGGCCATCGCGACCAGCACGGACCCGTCATGGGAGAAGACCGTCGAGGAGAACCCGCGCGGCCGCCCGATCTGGAACTCGGCGACCTCGACATTGCCGATCAGCACGGTGTGGAAGCAGTGGTGCAGCAGGCGGCGGACGGGATGGCGGGCGGCGAGCTCGTTCGTGGTGGCCAGGGCGAACGACGTCAGCGTGGTCAGGTGGGTCGACAGGTTGTGGCGGAACGTCGTGAGGTCCTCGTTGAGGCCGGCCAGCACCGCGGCCCGGGCGAGATCGGCGGGCACGCCGTCCTGCTGCACCGAGACGGTGCCCAGGTGTCCGTCGTGCACCGCGAAGCGCGCCAGACCCCCGGGCCTGGCCAACCCCGCCCGGGCCGGGTAGGCGGTCATCCAGCGCAGGTCGATCTCGTAGGTTCCCGCACCGGCGCCGGATGCGGACCGCCGCAGGTAGGAGCCGAAGGGAGCGCGCACGGCGAGCTCGGCCAGCACGTCCGCCCCGGGCTGCGCGAGCTCGGGGGGCACCGCGGGTGCGGTCGGCCAGGCCCGCCGGTAGCCGAGCGGGTACACGACGGAGAGGAACGCGTCGATGTCGCGCGGGATCGGCGGGGTGTGCGGTGGAGCGAGCACCGTGAGCAGGTCGAGCACGCGCCTGCCGAGCCGGATGCCCCGCAGCCGTGGCCCCGCGTGGTCTTCGGCCGGGAAGGTCACCGGCTCGTACAGGCCGCGTATCGGCATGCCCGGATGCACCTCGGTGAACGCCCGGTAGTCGACGCGGCCCTCGACCGGGGCCACGAGCGGGATGATCTCCGTCGCCCGGAACTCGTGCCACTCCTTGAGCGCGATGATGTTGCGGTAGAGCCAGAACCGCGCCTGGCCGACCAGGGCCGCGCCGAACGCCCGGGAGCGTGCCGGTGCGGACGCCACGGCGGCGGGGATGCGGCCGGCGGTGCGGGCCCGGGGGGTGCGGGTCGTCGTGTGTGTCGTCGTGTGCGTCACTGCTGGGCCTCCTGTCCCGGGACGGTCCACGGCGCGAAGGCGTTCTGCACGCCGCGCAGCGCCGGAGCGAGCCGGGGGTGGTGGCGCAGGAGGACCGAGCACATGTCGTTGTCCTCGATCCAGGCCATGCCCTCCGGCGTGTAGACGCGCGGGGTGAAGTCGGTGGTGAAGAAGCGGTCGCTCTTGAGCCGCCGCGACGCCATGAGGATGAAGATCCGGAACGTGGTGTCGCAGAACCCGAACCCTGCGGGTGGCCGCTCGGCGTAGAGGCCCACGGTCAGGTCGACGTCGTCGACGGTCGGGTACACGGCGCGCAGCTCGGCCGCGGTCCTCGGGTCGCCGGTGAGCTGCTCGAACGACGTGACCTCGGGCAGGTGCATTAGCCGGCGGAACGCGTTGTACCGCGGGACCCCGCGCTCGCGGGAGCGCAGCAGGTCCACGGCGGCGAGGTCGAGGGGCAGCCCGTCCTCGGTGCGCGCCAGGTGCTGCATGAACCGCGGGTGGTTGTGCAGGGTCACGGCACCGGGGTGGGCCGTGCCCAGCGAGTAGAGCAGGTCCGTCGCGCCATGGTGCTCGAGCAACGGCCGGCTGCGCAGCCGGGCGCTGTCCATGAACGGCAGCGGTGTGCTGGTCTGCGGCTCGTCCACGGAGCGCAGCTGCAGCTCGTCGGGGATGAGCGGGTGCATGCGGTAGACCGCGACGAACTCCTCGGTGATCGAGTACGGGGCGGAGTGGTGGTCGGTGGGCGACCCGGGGATGCCGCTGAGCACCTCGCCGTCGGTCAGCCGGCCGTAGAGCCGGCGGACGTGTTCCCCGGCGAGGCCGAACCAGTTGGCTCGCATGCCGATCCGCAGCGCCGGCCGGTTGAGGATCGCGGTGGTCCACTCGACCGTGTGGATCTTGGCGATGAGCGCGGCGACGACCAGCCGGGCCTTGTCGAACACCTCGTCGTCCGACCAGGAGGGGTAGGCCGTGGCGAGCGCGTCGCAGACGGCGTTGTGCTCGCGCATGAACAGGGTGTGCAGCAGCTCCAGGCCGACCCACCAGCCGTCGAGGCCGCCGGAGCTGCCGAGCAGCGCCGGGTTGATGTCGATCAGCTGGTCCGCCCCGATGGCGACCTTGCCGCGGCCCAGCTCGGGGCGGCGCACGGCGTTCTGGAACTCTGGTGTGCTGCCGTAGATCTGGGATGCGTCCCACCAGTGGGTCTCGGTGTTGACGAAGGTGCGCGGCAGGTCGGTGTCCGCATTCGGGTCGCGCCTGGTCCGCGGCAGTGTGATCGGGTCGGTCGGCCAGTCGTCGCCGGGCGGCCGGGGGACCTCGAAAGGACATGTCGCGTCGGTGCCGTGGCTGAACCAGTCGCGGGTCTCGAACTGCAGCCACGCGGCGGCGAGCACGTTGAGCCCGGTGGCGGGGATCATCTGCGGTCCGCGGGCGAGCAGGCGGGTGCTGACCAGCCGCGGGTTGGGGGTGAGGAGGTGCTCCGGGCCCTCCGGCTCGGTGTGCGTCAGGGCGACGTTGCGGCCGAACCGCGTTCCCGCCATGCCCATGGCCGGCGCGGACAGGTCGTTGTAGGAGCCGTCGACCGAGCGCGCCGTGACGTACCGCTCCGGCGGCGCCGACGGCAACGCAGGCGTCGACGCGGTGTCGTTGGTGTCGAACAGGTTGTGCTCACGCAGGTTGTCCCGGATGCCGTTGATCAGCGCGAGCGAGACCGGGGTCGGGAACCGGTCCCAGCGCCACCGTCGGTCGATCGCCTCGGCCAGCCTCGCGTAGAGACGGCGTGCCAGGCGCCCCGTGGACCGCGAGACGGGTCGGGCGGCTGGGCCGTCGACGACGGGCTCGTCGATCGGGTCGGCGGCGGGGCGGGGCGGACTGGTCCGGGTCATCGGCGTGCACCATCCAGGCGGAGAAGTGGTTGCACCACAAGGGAGCCCGGGAGCGGTCGGCGTGATACCGGCAGGCGTGATACATCGTGTGACGGGCGGGCGCAGGTGCGCGTCAGCGCGGGCGGGCACCCTCGAGGAGGGCGGTGTCCGCATTGGTGAACAGCGCGGGCAGCATCGCCCGGATCGCGCCGACGACGACGTTGTCCCCGGTCGACAGGGCGGCCACCGAACCCATGCCCTTGGCCCGCATCCGGGCCCCGTCGGTGACGGCGTTGAACATCTCGGCGACGTCGAGCCAGGTGTGGCCCGGGCGCAGCTCGAGCCCGTACCGCTGCGCGACCTGCTGGTAGAGCTCCGCCCAGTTGGTGAGCAGCTGCTCGTAGTTGGCCTTGAGGAACGTCCTGACCCGGGGGTGGTTCGGCAGCCCCACCCAGACGATCGTCTGCAGGCCCCACAGCGGGTCCTCCAGCGTGGCGGCGAGGGTGGTGCGGGACATCTCGCGGATCAGGTCGGCGAGCGTGATGTCGGGCGGCAGCGCCTCCAGCGCGCTCTGCATCAGGCGGAGCTTCCGGGCCAGCAGCGCCGGGCGCATGAGGTAGGCGATCAGGTCTTCGGTGTAGCGGCTCTTGTATCTCCAGCGGTCCCGGAACATCCCTACCGTCAGCAGCTTCGGACGCTCCAGCGCCACGTCCTCCTGCTCCGCGCGCTCGATCAGGCGGGCCTGCGACAGGCCGGCGAACAGCCGGGTGCCGGCGTCGCGGTCGGCGAGCAGGTCCGGGCCGCGGTGGTCGAGCAGGTCGTCGTGCAGGAGGAGCAGCCCGATCTCGAGGAACGCGCGGGTCTCGAGGCTGTTCGCGATCTTCCTGCGGGTCGCGGGCCGGGCGTCCGCGCACACGTTGGACAGCACCGACGACAGGTCGTCGTCGGCCGGAAGCGGCGCACCCCGGTCGTCGATGCCCCCAGCGTAGGACCTCCAGCCCTGGAGGTGGTGCGCCCGTGTGCCCACGGTGGGGGGCGACCGGTGGGGCCGGAGCCCGCGGCCACCACCGCGGATGGGCGTGGACCCGTGCCGCCCCGGCCCCCGACGGTGGTCCCCACCAGCGGAATGGCGCTCCAGACAGCGTCAGCCGGCGGAGGGACCGTGATGTTCGAGACCGCAGTTTCCGAGACGACCGTGTCCGGGTCCACAGTGCCGGACCCGGAAGCACCCGACCCGCGTGGCCGGCTGGACGACCTGGTCGCCGGCGCGCGGCGAGGTGAGCGCCGGGCGTGGGACGCGCTGGTCGAGCGGTATCGCCCGCTCGTCCGGGCGGTCGCGTCCGGCTACCGGCTCAACGCCCGTGACGTCGAGGACGTCGACCAGACGGTGTGGCTGCGCCTGATCGAGAACCTCGACCGCATCCGGGAGCCGCGGGCCCTGCCCAAGTGGCTGATCACGACGGCCGCCAACGAGTCCCGAAGGCTGACGCGCGCCAGACAGCGAACGGTGCTCATCGGTGTGCTCGACGAGCCCGTGCACGACAACGGGGCCGAGCCACCGGGTACACCCGACACCGACCTGCTGCGCCGTGAGCTGGCCCGGACCGTGCAGCAGGGGCTCGCCGAGCTGCCTGTCGCGCAGCAGCGGCTGCTCAGGCTGCTCGCCGGCGACCGGCAGCTCAGCTACCGGGAGATCAGCCGCATCCTCGTGATCCCGGTCGGCAGCATCGGGCCGACCCGGGCCCGCGGCCTCGCCCGGCTCCGGGCGACCGCGGCCGTCCGGGAGTACGTGGCCTGCTAGCGCGTCCAGCAGCAGCGGTGCGTGTGCAGGGGCCGACCCGCCGGCTTCGCAGCCGGTCCAGCACGTCCGCGACGTGCGACGGTCCGGGCCGGCACAGCACACCGCCCACGCGCGGCTGTGCGGCTCACCTGACCGCCGCGATGCCTTCGGTGCTGACCAGCACCACGACGGACCGTGCACCGAGCCCGAGCGCTCCGGCCACCTCCGGATCGCCGGCGGCCACCCGGAGCCCGGCGAGCGCCGCGGCGCCGCAGGGGCCGACCGGCACGCCTGCGGTGTGCAGGTCGGTCAGGGCGGATCGTGCCTGGTCCTCGCTCACCCCGACCGCCGCGTCCAGCTCGGCCGAGATGACGGGCCAGGCGATCGCCGAGACCGTCCCGCAGTTCAGGCCGGCCATCGCGGTGGGCGACGAGGTGTCGACGGTGATCGGCCGTCCGGCGGCGAGCGACGCGGTGACGCAGGCGGCCGTGGCCGGCTCGACGGCGAGTACCGCCGGCCGGTCCACCCGTCCGGGGGACCGGTAGTGCTGCAGGGCCGCCTGCAACAGCGATCCCACGCCGGTGGGCACCACGAGCACGTCGACGGCTGCGTCGATCCGGTCGTCGATCTCGGTGAACAGCGTGGAGTAGCCGTCGACGATCCACCGGGGGACGTCCTCGTAGCCGGGCCACGAGGTGTCCTGGATCAGCAGGTCGTCGGGCCGCCCGTCGACCGAGCGCGCCGCGACCTGCACGACCTGGTCGTAGACCAGCGAGGTCCGGACCACCTCGGCTCCCTCGTCGGCGATGGCGTCGACCGCACCCGGACCCACCCCGGCCGGCACGTAGACGCGGGCTCGCACCCCCACCAGGCGGGCCATCCGGGCCACTGCCCGGCCGTGGTTGCCGTCCGTCGCGGTCACCAGCGTCACAGCCGCCCCGGTCGCCCGGCGCCGCAGCTCGTCCAGGGAGACGGCAGGCGCGAGGTGCCCCGCCCGCGCGCTCAGCACCCGGTTGACCGCCCACGAGGCGCCGAGGATCTTGAACGCCGGTAGCCCGAACCGGTCCGCCTCGGCCTTTACCCGGACCTGTGCCACCCCGAGCGAGGCCGCGAGCGCGGGCACGCCGACCAGCGGGGTCGGCCGGTAGCCCGGAAGCGTGGCGTGGAACGCCCGCGCCACCCCCGGGACGGCGAAGCGGCCAGGAACTTGATCGGTCACGAAACACCTTCCCACGAACGCGGCCCGCACCCGCCGCACCACCGGACACGTCGACCCCAACCTGATCCGGCGGGCTCCGACTATGATGGGCGAGTCGGAGCCTCCGTCCGGCTCATCAGGCGGAGGTCGCAGGTCCACATCCTGCGCCCGCAACAGCCAATCACCACGTGAGGGAACCGGTCGCCGACGGCGGTCGGGCGTTGACCGTGTGGGGTAGGAGAAGTTCGTGGCTCGAGGTGACCAGCGCCTGCGGCGCGCTCACCGCACCGCTCGTGCGTCGCAAGGCCGTGCCCGCCCTCGGGACGCCGACGGCATCATCCCGGTGCTCGCCCGTACCGCGGGCGAGGTCGAGGCCGCGGCGCAGCGCGGGCGCGTGCTGCCGTCGGACCGCACGAAGTTCCAGGTCGTGGCCGTCCTGGCCCGCCAGGAGCGGGCCAGGGTGCGGGCGGAGATCAGCAATGACGCCCGCCGGTCGGCGATGCTCAAGCGCCTCGACGGGATCGCGCTGATCCTCGCGCAGACCGCGACCCGGGACACGTCGCTGCTCGCGCTGCTCGCCGAGGACGCCGTGCTCCCCGACGCGGCCCGGGCGCTCATGCGGAACCTGTTGCAGGACGCCGGGTTGGAGGCCGCTGCCCGGGAGATCGCGCCCCCCGAGCCGCCCGTCGCGTCCGCCGCGCCGGAACGGCGGGTGGTGCCGCAGACGGTCGTCTCGCGCCAGCTGGCCAACCCCTTCCTCGCCCCGGACTTCTCGGCCGCCCGGCCGAGCGCCACCCGGGCGCGCCGCCTGGCCACCTGGGAGCTGCTCGGGCCGCTGTTCAGCTCGTTCGAACGGGCGGGCGCGGGCGCCTCGCCCTGCATGGCGCTGCCCGCGCCGTCGTCGCTGCAGGCGCCGGGCGGCCGCAGGCTGATGCCGCACCAGGGGCAGCTGGTCGCCGCGGCCGCCGCCGGGCACCGCAGCTTCCTGCTCGCGGACGAACCGGGTCTGGGCAAGACGGCGCAGGCGCTGCTCGCCGCGCAGGCGGCGAACGCCTACCCGCTGCTGGTGGTCGTGCCGAACGTCGTCAAGACGAACTGGGCGCGTGAGGCCGCGCTCTGGACCCCGGCCCGATCGGCGACCGTGATCCACGGCAACGGCGACACGATGGACGGCTTCGCCGACATCGTCGTGGTCAACTACGAGGTGCTCGACCGCCACGTCGGCTGGATCGGCGACTTCGGCTTCCGCGGCATGGTCGTCGACGAGGCGCACTTCATCAAGAACAAGAGCTCGCAGCGCTCGCAGCACGTACTGCAGCTCTCCGAGAGCATCCGATCCCGGGTCGCGCGGCCCCTGCTGATGGCGTTGACCGGGACCCCGCTGATCAACGACATCGAGGACTTCCGGGCGATCTGGCAGTTCCTCGGCTGGATCGACGACACGAAGCCGCTCGCCGAGCTGATGCAGGCCCTGGAGGAGACCGGGCTGACGCCTGCGGACCCGGGGTTCTATCCCGCCGCCCGCCAGTGCGTGGTCGACCGGGGGATCGTCCGTCGCCGCAAGGTGGACGTGGCCGCCGACATCCCGGCCCGGCGGATCGCCGACCTTCCCGTCGAGCTGGACGACAGGGCCGCCCGGTCGATCCGCGATGCCGAGCGGTCGCTCGCCGCCCGGATGGTGGCGCAGTACGACAGTGCGCTCGCCCGGCGGACGTCCGGCGCCGTCGGAGGGACGGGGGGGATCGACCACGACCTCGTGCGCAGGATCGCCACCCGCGAGCGGAAGGAGGCGACCACGGCCGCGGGCGAGGAGAACGTCTTCGCCATGATGCGGCGCATCGGCCGGGCGAAGGCCGGCCTCGCCGCGGACTACGCGGCTCAGCTGGCACGCAGCGCCGGAAAGGTCGTCTTCTTCGCCAAGCACGTCGATGTGATGGACGCCGCCGAGGCGGCCTTCACCAAGGCCGGGATCCGGTTCTCCTCGATCCGGGGTGATCAGACGCGGACGGTGCGGCAGAAGCAGATCGACGCGTTCGTGAAGGATCCCGCCGTCGCGATCGCGGTCTGTTCCCTGACCGCGGCCGGGGTCGGCATCAACCTCCAGGTCGCCTCGAACATCGTGCTCGCCGAGCTCTCCTGGACCGATGCGGAGCAGACCCAGGCCATCGACCGCAGCCACCGCATCGGTCAGACGGAGCCCGTCACCGCGTGGCGCATCATCGCCGCCCAGACGATCGACGCGAAGATCGCCGAGCTGATCGACAGCAAGGCCGGGCTCGCCGCCCGGGCGCTGGACGGCTCGGAGGACGAGGTGCCGTCGTCGGCGGACGTGCAGCTCGAGGCCCTGGTGGCGTTGCTGACCGACGCGTTGACGGCGTCGCGGTAGCCGCACGCAGCCCGACGACGCCGGGCCTCGGCTGCGACCACGACGACCACCGCGGCGAGCCCACATCGGGTGCTGGGCGCGGCCCCGCTCGTCGGCGCGACAGCTCATGCTGTGATGCCGGACCGGGACGAGCGACCGATCCTCGAGCAGGAGGTCATCCGCATCGACCACAGCCATGACCCGCGCGCCCTGAGCCGGCCCCGGGCGCCGTGGGCCCGCTTCGACGACCTGCGGGCCGGGACGGCCGTGCAGTGCCCCGCGCCGCACCGGGTGCTGGTCGCCGAGCGACCCGACCAGGTCGTCGGGGTACTGGCCGCGGTCGAGCGGGCGACGGACTCGGGGAGCTGGGCGTTCGGGTACGTCGCCTACGAGGCCGCGGCGGGGCTGGACCCGCACCTCGCCGTGCACCGTTCCACCCCGATGGGCGTGCCGCTGGTGTGGTTCGGCCTCTGCGACGAACCGACCCCGGTGCCGGCCCTCGACGCGGCCGGGCCGGACCGGCCGCCCACCCCTGCGCGGTGGCGCCCGACGTGGACGCCCGCGGAGCACGCGCGCGACGTCGCCCGCATCCGTGAGCGCATCGCCGCGGGGGACACCTACCAGTGCAACCTGACCGTTCGGATGGCCGGACGGGTCCACGGCGACCCGTTCGGGCTCTACCGCGATCTCGCCCTCGGCCAGCGCGGGGCCCACAACGCCTACCTCGATCTCGGCCGCTTCGCCGTCGCCAGCGCCAGCCCCGAGCTGTTCTTCCGGCGCACCGGCGACCAGGTCCTGCTGCGGCCCATGAAGGGGACCGCCCGGCGCGGCCGGTACCTGGACGAGGACCGGGTCCTGGCCCACCGGCTGCGGTCCAGCCCCAAGGAACAGGCCGAGAACGTCATGATCGTCGATCTCCTCCGCAACGACGTGGCCCGCGTCGCCGAGACGGGCAGCGTCGCCGTGCCCGCGTTGTTCACCGTGGAACGCTACGAGACGGTGCTCCAGCTCACCTCGGACGTCACCGCCCGCCTGCGGCCCGGAACCGGGCTGGTCGAGCTGTTCCGGGCGCTCTTCCCGTGCGGTTCGGTCACCGGAGCGCCCAAGGCGAGCTCCATGGCGGTCATCCGCTCGCTGGAACCGGGTCCCCGGGGCGTCTACTGCGGCGCGATCGGTCTCGTCGGGCCGCCCGGTGCGCCGGTCCGGGCCGGCTTCAGCGTGGCCATCCGGACCGCCGTGGTCGACACCGACTCCGGCGAGGCGGTCTACGGCACCGGCGGAGGCATCACCTGGGACTCGGAGCCCGCGGCCGAGCATGCGGAGGTCCTCGCCAAGGCGACGGTCCTCTCCGCACCCGCCCGGGAGTTCGAGCTGCTCGAGACCATGCGGTACGACCCGCGCCGGGGCCTGCGCAACCGCGATCGTCATCTCCGACGCTTGGCGGAATCGGCCGAGCACCTGGGGTTCCGGTTCGACCTGCCGACGGCGTTGGACACTCTGCGGTCGCGGCTCTCGGGATCCGACGCGGCCCGGGTCCGGCTGCGGCTCTCGCGCACCGGGGCGATCGCCGTCGACGTGGAGGCGCTGCCCGCCACCCGTGCGGGGACCGTCCTCCTCGCCGTCGACGACGAACCGGTCGACCCGTACGAGCGGTGGCTCCACCACAAGACGACCTTCCGGGAGCCCTACGACCGTCGCCGCCTGCGCCGGCCCGACGTCGACGACGTCATCATGGTCAATACGCGCGGGGAGCTCACCGAGGCCACCCGGGCCACCCTCGCCGTGGAGGTCGACGGGACGTGGTGCACACCTCCGCCGGAGTCCGGGTGTCTCCCGGGCGTCGAGCGCGCCCGTCTGCTCGACCGCGGCGTCCTTCAGGAGCGGGTGCTGCGGCGCACGGACCTGGACGCGGCCCGAGGGCTGGCGGTGATCAGCTCACTGCGCGGCTGGCGGGAGGCCCGGCTGCTCACCTCCGCCGCTGCTGCCCGCGCAGCGGCGGAGAGCGGGCCGCAGCCTCAGCCGACCTCGTCGAGCCTGCCGGTCGCCACATCGAACACGAACCCGCGTACCTGATCGGTGTGCGGGACGAACGGGCTCGACGTGATGCGCGTGATCGACCGGCGGACGTCCTCGTCGAGGTCGGTGAACGCCTCGGACGCCCAGGCGGGCGTGCTGCCGGTGTCGTCCTGCACCGACTTCTTGAAGGCCTCGTCGGTGAACGTGAGCATCCCGCAGTCCGTGTGGTGGATGAGGATGATCTCGCGCGTGCCGAGGAGGCGCTGGCTGATCGCGAGCGAGCGGATCTCGTCGTCGGTGACGACGCCCCCCGCGTTGCGGATGACGTGCGCCTCGCCGTCGTGCAGGCCGAGGAGGCCGTAGACGTTGAGCCGGGCGTCCATGCAGGCGAGCACGGCGACGTGCTTCGAGGGGGGCAGGGGCAGCGGGCCGTGGAACGACTCGGCGTAGCGGGCGTTGTTGGCGAGCAGTTCGTCGGTGACGGACATGGCGGGGCTCCGGATTCAGCGCTGGGGGGACACGGTCGGGCCGCGGTGACCCGGGCGGTCGCCGCGGCCCTGGGCCATCATGGCCGCACAGCGCGTCCGGACCGCAGCCCGGCCGGCTCGTCGCCCTCGGGGGTGCTGGACGAGATCCGGGACAACCTGTTCGCCTACAACGCTAGTGGAGGAACCGACCGCTGATCCGATCCCAGTGCGGACGGCCCAGAACTCCGTTTGCAGCCTGCAGCCCGCTGACGACGGCGGCTTCGATGCATCCCGCGTTGATGCCGCAATCGGTCCAGTCCCCTGCGAGGAACAGGTTGGCGTAACCGCTGCCGTCGGGACGTAGGCGGTAGCGGTCCGTTCCCGGAAGCGACTGCACGTAGAGATCGGACGGATCGGTGTTGGCCGTCCAGTACTGGGCGGCGAAGCGGTCAGGGCCCTCGACGCCGTCCGCGGCACACATCAGATCCCACCGCAGCCCCCGCGTCGCGGGGTCCGTCGCGTTCGGCCAGAAGAACCGGCTGTACCGCTCGAGGAACCGCACGGCCTGCGCCCGGGTGTAGGCCGCGGCATCGCCGGCTACCCGGGCGTGCGCCGACGGCAGCGTGCTGCAGAAGTATCCGAGGGTGGCCGGCGGCGGGACGGAATCCCAGTCCTCGAATCCGATGAGGTGCGACATCGACGCCCAGGTGTCGAACGGCTTGGCGAACCCGCTGACGGTGGTGCCTGGGTTCGCCCAACCGAGTGAGCGCTCGTCTGCTGTCAGCCAGACCTGGAACGCGTGGGTGGCCACTGTGCCGATCCGGTCGAACATCGCGCGCCACTGCGGCCGCTGGGCCGACAACCGGTGACACACCCGCCGACCCGCGGCTGGGGGAATCGCGAACACCAGCAGATCGAAGTCCGTCCCGCAGCGCAGTAGCTGCGAGGTCGCCGACCGGCGGTCGTGATCAGGCATCTGCGGGAAGCAGGGCAGCCCCTTGACCCGTGTCAGCGGCTCGTCCCCGCAGCGGGCCTGCTCCGGCGCAGCGGGTCGGACGACGGCGGATCCGATCGTCGACCCGTCCCCGGCGGGCACCAGCTCCTCGACGGCGGTGCTGAACCGGAATTGCACGCCGCGGGCGCGCAGTGCCTGGTAGAGCGGCGCGAACACGACATCGCCCATGCCTGCCCGCATCTTCCAGAAGATCGCGCCCTTGTAGTCGAACCACAACTTGGCCGACAGGTTCACCCCCCAGCCGGCCGCGAACCGGGGGCGTGCCGGGTCGCCGTGCTCATGGGAGAACACCAGGTCGTACTGACCGCGGACGATCGCCGATCGCAGCGTCGGCTCCTGCGCGCCGTGCCGCCGGAGCCACTCCCGGAAGTCGAGGTGGTTTATCGCGTCGTAGGCGTCGCGGTTGTCCGCGAGGCCGTCGGCCGCCATTCCGGTCAGCACGCTGCGGACCAGGTCGACGAGGTCGTGAAGGCGGCGCGCAGCGAGGTCCGTGCGCAGCGCCCGCCGGAGCCGGGCGAGCAGCGGAGCGAAGGCTGCGTCGATCGCGGCCGCGCCAGGAGGACCGGCCAGCCGGTTCGCGCCGAGGCCGGCCAGCGCCACGAGCTGCGTGCTGACCGCGAGCAGCGTCGACGCGATCGCACGTCCCGCTGCACCGAGAGCAGGCGGCCGCGGCGGAGCCGGTGACGTGGACAGGGACAGCGCCGGCCCCGAGCGGGGGAACTCGAGCGAGACGTAGAAGTCGCGGATCAGCAGCGCACTGCGCAGCAGCATCTCGACCATCGACGTGGCACGTCCGTCGGCGTTCGGCTCGCCCGGGAGCTGCCGATTCGGGGTGAACGTCGCCACCCACGGCATCCAGCCGGAGGGCTCGTGGTCGAACAGGCCAAGCCGGCCTGCGGGCATGAAGGCCTGCTGCCAGCTGCGGATCGGGCACCCGGGGTCGGTGCGGTCCCGGTCCAGCTCGGTGTAGCAGTCGCGGATCAGACGAAAGGCGTTGTCGTAGTGCCCGAGCCAGACGTGCAGGCCGTGCTCCTCGATCCGGCCGTGGGCGCCCCGCACCGATGCGCCCTTGCCGCCGAGCCGGGAACTGCGCTCCAGAACGGTGATCGAGGAGAACCGCCCGGGCCAACCCGGTTCGGACAGCCGCCATGCTGCGGCCAGACCCGCGATACCGCCACCCAGGACCAGTACCCGTGGCCGGACGGTCATGCCCGCGTCACGGAACCCACGAGCACCAGCCGAGCCTCGTTGAGCTCGGGATAGCCGACCCCGGGCAGGAACTTCGCGACCACCTGTGCGAGCACGTCCAGTGAACCGGGCGCCGGGTCCAGCCGGGTGATGTCGAGGGCCGCGCGAAGCTCGAAGATCAACGCGCCCTGCCGCTGCGCCAGCGCCCTCGACACGTGCAGCAGCTCGAGCGAGTCCGCCGCGGGCCGCAGGCCGGAGCCGGCGAGCAGCCGGAGTCGCTCGGCCTCGTAGAACATCGAGCCGGTCTCCTCGGCGAGCCGGCCGGCGGCCTCGAAGCCCGCCGCCGCCTCGGCAAGCCGGCCGGTCTGGACCCGTACCTGCGCGGCGGCGGTCAGGACGTACGGGAGAAAGACCCGCGAGCGGATGAGTTCCTTGAAGGCGGCCTGCATCATGATCACGTCGGCGGCGTCGGCCCGGCCGGCGCTGCCGTGCTCGGCGACGGCGAGGTGGATCGCACCGGTCGACTCCCAGTACGTGAAGCCGTGGCGCTCGCCGATCTCCACCACGTCCGCGGCGAGCAGCGCAGCGGTCCGGTGATGCCCGCCGAGATTGTGCGTCCAGGCCAGAAAGCTCTTGGCGTAGGCCATGCTGAACGGGCCTTGGGGGAACGGCAGCGAGGCTGCCCGCGCCATGGCCCGGTCGGCCGCCTGGTTGGCCGCACCGGGCGAGCCGGTGATCCACAGCAGGGTCGCCAGGTGCGCCAGCACGAGGACGTAGGTGTCGAACGGCATGAGCCAGGTCTGTTCGGACCGCTCGTTCAGCCGCTGGTGAGTGAACAGCCTCTCGCCCCGGCGCAGGTGCTCG
The DNA here is from genome assembly GCA_016794615.1 of Pseudonocardia sp. Taxonomy (GTDB): domain Bacteria; phylum Actinomycetota; class Actinomycetes; order Mycobacteriales; family Pseudonocardiaceae; genus Pseudonocardia. The sequence goes on from JAEUJO010000052.1 coordinate 16,169, forward strand.
AGCGCTCCCGTGAAGTCGCCCTCGTACATGCACAGCGTGGCGAAGGCCGACCCGTTGTCCGCCCGGTAGTCGTCGTGCGCGGCGTCGACCCAGCCCAGCACCTCCTCAGCCAGTCGCCGGGCCGCCCGGAGCTCCCCCTGAATCAGGTAGTACGAGTACACACCGGTCATCGCGGCCACGTATTCCGGTCTTGGTCCCAGCCGGCGGCAGAGCTCCACGCTGCGGGTGAAGTCTTCGATCGCCTCGTCGGCACTCCAGCCCCGGGCGGCGATCGCGGCGGCCCCGCGGCGCATCCGGCACCGGACCTCCAACCGGTCGCGCACACCGACGTCCGCGATCTTCTCGAGCACGTCGAGGACATCCTGGTAGCCCTGCAGGGCCTCGTGGTTCGCTCCCGCGCCGCGCGCCTCGTCGGCGCCGTTGAGCAGCGCCTCGGCGGCCTCGACGGGCCGCCGGGCCAGGTCGAGATGGCGCCCGGCGACGTTCCAGTCCAACCGGTGGCCCCGCCCGTGCCGATCGATCATCACGTCTGCGAGGCGGCCGTGCAGGCGGGTCCGGTCGTCGTGCAGCAGGAGGCCGTAGGCCGCCTCGGCGATCAAGCCGTGGCGAAACCGGTACTGCGAGCCGTCGTCGGTGAGGTGCACGACGAGGTCGCGAGCCATCAGGCCGGCCAACCCGTCCCGCAGGCCTGCATCGTCGACCTCGAGGACCGCGGTCAGAACGGCCTCCTCGACGGCGCGGCCTGCCGCGGCGAGGACGCCCACCACCTCCCGGTCCGCGGTCGATGCGGCGATCCGGGCCTGGAGGTGGCCCGTGAGGGTGATCGGGAGCGCGGTACCGTCCGTCTCCTGCGCCGTGCGGGCGAGCTCCTCCAGATACAGCGGTATCCCCTCGCCCTGCCGGACGATCCGCTCGCTCACGTGCAACTCGAGCGGTTCGGCAGCGGTGACGACGGCGACGAGGGCGTCGGCGGCGTCCTCGGACAGCGGGCTCAGCTCGAGGATGCGGGTGTGCGGGGTCGACAGCCCGTCGGGCAGGCTCGTCGCCGAGTGCGCTGTGACGATGATCAGGAGATGCGGCAGCGGCTCGGCGGCGAGCCGGGCCAGGGTCTCCATGCTGGACGGGTCGGCGTCGGCGATGTCGTCGATCGCCACGATGGTCGGTGTCCGGGCGGCGAGCCGGCGCAGCCACTCGACCAGAGTGTCGGCGGTGAGCTGGGCCAGCCGCCGCGGGTCCACGTTCGGTGCGGGCAGCCCGGCGCCGCGGGCCAGGCCGAGACCGGCTCCCAGGACCGAGGAGGCCACGTCGTTCATGCCCAGCGTGCCCTGGAGATGGTCGCGCAGGCGGGCGGCACCGACGACCGACCGGTCGTCCGGTCCGATGCCCGCGGCGGCCGCGAGCAGGACGCGCATCGTCCGGTACGCGGTGCGGGCATCGAGCCTGTTCGATGCACAGTCCAGCACCGTCGCGCCGCTCTCGGCGGCCAGGGCGGTGAGCGTCGAGGCGAGGCGGGTCTTGCCGATCCCGCGGTCGCCGACGATAGCGACGATCTCACCCGGACCGTCCCGGACGCCCGACCACAACTCCTGCAGGCGCTCGACCTCGCGGTCCCGTCCGACCAACGGCGTCTGCCACCCGGCCGCGATCCGGCCGGGCCGCCGGTGCACGCTCACGACCTCGTGGGCCGCCACCACCACACCGTCACGCAGCACGGTCCCGGGCCGCGGCGTCACCTCGACCGCACGCTCGACCAGCCGGAGCAGGGCGCTGCTGATGACCATGGTCCCCGGGCGGGCCGCCTGCTGGAGCTTGGCCGCGAGGTTGGGGGTGTGCCCGAAGGCCAGTGGCCTGCTCTCGTGCTCCACCGGCGCGACGAGCACCTCGCCCGCGTGCGCCGCGATGCGGACCTGAAACGGCTCGCCCGCCTCGCCGTCGAATCCGGCCGACACGCCGTCCAGGACGCCGAGAAGATCTAGTCCCGCGCGCACGGCCCGCAGCGCGTCGTCCTCGTGCGGCTGCGGGTATCCAAACCAGATGTAGATGCCGTCGCCATGGTGCTGGGCGATAAATCCGCCATGTCGCGCAACGACGACCCGGCATGCGTCGTAATAGGCGCGCAAGACGGAGTAATAGGTCTCGACGTCCCGCCTGCGGGACATACGCGTCGAATCCACCACGTCACAGAACATGACGATGAGATGACGGCGTTCGTTCAATCGTCGGGCCGGTTCGTGATCATTCCCCACCAGCGTCATGGCGATCCCATCAGCCGAGCCTTGACAGTAGCAGTACGCCACGTCATGTTCGGCTCGAATTCTTGACCCGGCCCCGCGGCAACTGATCGCTGTCGCGTGCCACCGCTCTCCAGATTGCCAGTGATGATGGACCGAAGGGGAACGCAATGGGGCAGGACGACGGGCACGGTGCACGATCGAGCCGCCCGTGGTTGGCCGACGCCCTCGACCCCGTGGAGAACCTCCGCGCCCTGGCCGACGTGCAGGCCTTCGGCCGCCGCGCTGCCGAAGATCTGGCCGACCGGATCCTGGCCTGGGGTGACGGTCAGGACGGCTCGGCGCCGGGCGCAGCAACGGAGGCGGGCGCCCCGCAGGGCGGGCCCGCCCTGGCCGACGTCGTGGAGCGGCTGCGCGGCGACGCGGTGCTGGCCGGCGAGGTGTCGACCCGGCTGGTCGAGCACGCGGTCTCGCTGGTCGGCATCCTGATCGAGCGACTGCCACCGCAGTCGCGCACCGACGCCGCACCGCCGCAGGTGGACCTGCCGTCCGTGGTCGCCGGGGGCGAGTCCTCGGCGGTGTTCTGGGTGCACAACACCTCGGCAGCCGTCGTCGCGGCGGTCCGCCCGCACTGCGCACCGCCACGGTCGCATCTCGGCCGCGAACTGGCCCCCGACGCCATCGCGTTCGACCCGCCGGTCCTCGATCCGCTCCCGGCCCGGAGCACGTGCGGAATCGAGGTGCGCGTCCGGGTGGCCCCCGACGTCGAGCCCGGCCTGTACGTCTCCGTCCTGATGGCGTCGAATGTGCCCGATCTGTACCTCCCGCTGCAGGTGACGGTCAACGACGACGGGCCGCCGGAGTGAGCACATCACCGACGGTGCCCGCGGCACCGAGCGACCTGACGCGGGTCCTCGGCCGCTGCCGGCAGCGGGTCGCGGCGGAGGTCGACCGCTGCCTTCCCCGCGGCGAGCCGCAGCAGTGGCTCTACGACCCGATGGCGGACTACCCGCACCGGGCCGGGAAGGCGGTGCGGGCCACGCTCTGCCTGGCCAGCTGCGACGCCTTCGGGGGTGCCCAGGACGACGCACTGACGGTCGCCGCGGCGATCGAGCTCGCCCACTGCGCGTTCCTGGTCCATGACGACATCCAGGACGGCAGCCTGACGAGGCGCGGCGGCCCCACCCTGCACCGGCGGGAAGGTGTTCCGCTGGCGCTGAACGCCGGAAACGCCCTGGCCCTGGTCAGCGTCGACGCACTGCGCGCCGGCTGCGGGCGGTTCGGTCACAGGCTGAGCGGACGAATCCTCGAAGAGTTCCGCGCCGCCGCCTGGCGCACCCTCGAGGGTCAGGCACTGGAGCTCGGGTGGCGCCGCGACGGTGTGGTCGACCTCTCCGCCCACGACTACCTGGCCATGGTGCTGGGCAAGACCTGCTGGTACACGACGATCGCCCCGCTCCGCGTCGGGGCGCTGATCGGTTCGCGGGGCAACGCCGACCTGGCGGCGATGTCCCGGTTCGGGCTCTTCCTCGGGGCCGCGTTTCAGATCACCGACGACGTGCTGAACGTCACCGGTGGTGAGGCCGTTTACGGGAAGGAGATCCGTGGCGACCTGCGTGAGGGGAAGCGGACACTAATGCTGATTCACCTCCTCGCGGTAGCCGAGCCGCACGATCGGCACGCACTTGTCGACCTGCTGCGGCGGCCCGCCGAACGCACCGACGAGCAGACGGCCTGGATGCTCGGGCTTTTCCTGCGTTACGGCAGCATCAGGTTCGCCCAGGATTTCGCCCGTGGTGTCGCCGACGCGGCGGCGGCCGCCTTTCCGGAGGCCTTCCGTGGGGCGCCTCATCCGGATCACGCCGACGTCATCCGCGATCTCGTGAACTACATGATCGAACGCACCCACTGAGCGACCTGTCCTGGTGATGTCGCGACGTTTCCGGTAGTGTCATTCCGGACGTTCTCTGCAGGGGAGCCCCAATGGCGGCACAACCACCTGATGCTCCAGACGGACCAGCGCGGCAGCCGGAATTGACGTCTCCAGGCCCATCGGAAATTGATCCGCTGAATCCTCCTCCGCCGACGAGCCGCCTCACCCCGGCCCGGCGCTCCCTGCTCGCCGCCTACAGCGCGGTCGCACCTCCCCCGCAGGCCGGTCACCCACCTCTCGCAGAGGTGCTGGCGCAACTCGATCCGCAGTTCCCCACCCAGATCGGGGATCCGATGGACGAGCTCGTTCGCGCGGCCATGCAGTGGGACGACCCGAGCGGGTCCCGCATCCACCCGCTCCACCTGGCCCTCACGGCGATGGCCGTCATGGGCGGGGGCCCCGGTCCCGGCCCAGTGACGGGGGACGGCCCGGATCTCGACCCCATCGCGCAGATCATCGCTCCCCCGGACCCGAGCGCCCTCCCCGGGGCCGCGGCCGGAGACGGTGCCACCGGCGCCGCGATGGCGGCCGCGCTCACCAGCGCCGGGGCACCCGGGGTCGATCCGCGGGAACGCTGGACGATGTTGCGGGAAGCGCTGGGCGACAGACTGGCCCCTGAACTCCGCCCGATCCTGGTCGCGTGGTGCGTCCCGGAGCTGCGTCTCGACAACGACGAGTACGTGTCGCGGGTGGAGACGAAGCTGGTGGTCGAGGACGCCACTCCGCTCGACGAGCTGGCCCAGGCCGTCCTGCCCGACAACTGGCCGCGCTGCAACGAGTTCTTCTGCTCGTTGACGCGGCGCGCGGACCGGGACGCCGGCTGCTCGCCGCCGGCGACCGGGGGCGACCTCCGGGTGGCACGGCCGAGCTGGCGCGGCGTCTACGAGGAGCGGGTCGGCACGTGCCCGGACGGCTGGTTCCCCGACACCAACCTGCTGTTCACCTGGACCACGACACCGCAGCAGATCATCCTCCGCTACGAGCTCGCACCCCGCCGGAGCGGCGACCGGACGGTCCTGCGGATCGACGAGGGCTACATCCAGGTCGACCGTGTCGGCCCGTGCTACGAGGTGTCGACGGTCAAGTACCTGCTCTTCGACGACACGTACCTCGACGGGGGTGGCCAGACCCTCGCGCAGGCGGCGTGCCAGCTCGGCTGGCTGGACTACTCGATCAACCAGTTCACCGACTGCGCCAGGAGCCCGGCGGCGACCGGTCGGGTGCCGGTCGCCGCCACGACTCCGGTCGAGGACGACGGCGACCGGCTCGATCCCGGTGTCCGGCGGGTCCTCGACGGGTGCGAAGGCCACATCGTCGAGAGCGTGACCGAGACCGACGCGCAGGTCCGCCGGAGCGTCAGCCGGATCCGGGCCGGCGAGTACGGCGCTGACGACTGGGTGACCGACATGAGCGAGCTCACGGCCCGTGCGATCCGTGACGGTGCGCGGTCGGTCCTCGGCCAGCGCGACCTCCTCATCAGCCTCGCGAAGCTGGCCGGCAGGTTCGGCGGGCAGGGAACACCTGCCCCGCGGCCTGGGCCTGCCCGGCAAGAGGACGCCGACCCGTGACCCCGCCGGAGGACCGGCCTGCCGGCTCGCCCCAGGTCCCGCTGTCCGAGGCGGTCGAGCAGGCCGGGGGCACGGCCCGGCGGTGGGTCGGCGACCTGCAGCGGTTCGGCGAGGAGGAGGCCGAGCTGCTCGTTGCCGGGCGCTACGGCCTGTCCGAGCTGGCCACCGCCCCGGTGCGGCTCTACGCCGTCCTGCTGACCAACCTGATCAGAGCCGTGCGGACGGCGTCGGACAACCTGGCGCTGCTGTCGCTCAGCGGCCGCTTCGGCTCGGCCGAGGCGCGCCGCGTGGTACGCGTCCACCTCGATCCGGCCGCCGCGCCTGGCGCGGCCCTGGTGGTCTCGGACCTGACCGGCCAGCTCACGGGCTACTGCATCCCGCGCGGGCGAGTCCGCCTCGACACATCGACGGTGCCCGCCGACCGCATCGTCACGGTCACAGCGGACTGTGTGGGGGCGCCGAGCGACGCCTACCTCGGCACTCTCGTCGGGGATACCGGGTCGCCGGACCCCGTGCCGACCGCGTTCCTGGTTGCAGTCGACGAGATCGGGATCCCGGTGACATGAGCGGTGCGCCGATCACGACGTCGGGGGCGTGACGGTGGCGATCGTCGACGTCGTCGTGGTGGGTGCAGGGCCCGCGGGCAGCGCGACCGCCATCAGCCTGGCAGAACGTGGTCGGCGCGTGCTGCTCCTCGACAAGGCGACCTTTCCGCGGGACAAGGTCTGCGGGGACTTCCTCAGCCCGCGATCCCTGGCCGTGCTCACCGAGCTGGGCTGCGGGGATGTGCTGCGAGGGACCCAACCCCGGTCCATCCGCCAGTCGATGATCCACCTGAACGGCGAGCTGATCAGCTCCGGTCCGGTGCCCCAGGTCGGTCACCTCCCCGGCTTCGGCCTGGTCGTTCCCCGCGTCGTGGCGGACGAGATCCTCTTTCGGCGGGCCGCGGCGGCCGGCGCGGAGACCGTCGAGGGGTTCACCGCGACCGGCCTGGTCGCGCACGGAGAGCGGATCACCGTCCACGGCCGCCGAGCGACAGGCCCCGCGGCGGTCGACGCACAGCTCGTCGTCGTCGCGGACGGGGCCCGGTCCCGGCTGGCCGCGGGTCTGGGGGTCGCGCCGGTCAGCGGGCAGAAGGATCCGTTCGCACTGCGCGCCTATCTCCGGGACGTCCCCTGCGCACCCGACACCGCCGGGATCTTCTTCAACGCGGACTTCTTCCCCGGATTCGCCTGGGTGTTCCCCACCGGGGACGGCGGCGCGAACGTGGGCATGGGCATGCAGATGGACACGGCCCGGCGCTACGGGATCAACCTGCGGGACCAGTTCCTCCGCTGGCTGCAGGACGACCGCGGCGCGCGGGCCATGCTCGGCGGCGCTCGCCGGCACGGCCGGATCGTCGGCTGGCCCTTGCCTGCGTATCAGGGCGTCCACGGAAACTGCGCCGACCGTGTGCTCATCGTCGGCGACGCCGGTTGGTTCGTCGATCCACTCAACGGCGAGGGTATCCACACGGCGCTGGAGTCGGCTCGTCTGGCGGCGTCCGTCGCCGACGAGGCGTTGACGACCGGCGACCTCGGCGTCGGGGCTCTTCGCGCGTACGAACGGCGCTGGCGAGCACGGTTCGACCTGGACCTTCGGGCCTCGGACCTCATCGTGACCATCGCGCAGAACCGTGACCTGCTGCCACTGTGGCTGCTGGTCCTGCGGATGGCCGCGCAGCGATCGATGGACGACCCTCATTTCGCAGCGACATGGGGCGGCATCATGGCCGGCGTCGTCCCCGCCCACCACGGCATGTCGCTCGAGCTCGCCGTGCGGACCGTGGTGCAGCGCCCCGGGTTCTGGTTGCGCCATCAGGGCGATGTCCTCGACGCGTTGGTGGCGCTCGCCGGGCGCGGCGACGAGCGCGGCCGGACCGCGCTTCCCGCCGGCTGGGCGCGTGACGTGGCGGCGAAGTGGGTGGCGGCGGCGGACGGGCTCGCCACGACCTACGGGGTGCCGTGGACGAGCGGCAGCCGACCACTCCGGGCTCGTGCCGACTCGCCGCAGGACGGGCTCCCGACCATCGTGCTCGGTCCTCACGACCGCGACGGACGGGCAGCACCGTGACCGGCGGCGGACGGGGTGGCGCGGATCCCGTCGTCGCGCTCAGGCCGCTGCTCGCCGCTGCGGTGGCGGGACACCTGCGGCTCCTGAGCCGGCTGAGCGCGCTGGTCTGGGAGCCGGTGCTGGGCGGGTTCGCCACCGGGGCACAGTCGTCGTCGGGCACGCCCGTGCCCGCAGCACAGGGTTCTGGGGTGGTCCGACTTCACGCCGAACCGGGCGAGGTCCTCACCATCCCGTTCGCGGTCGAGAACCGATACGACCACCACGTCGACGTCACCTTCGCGGCCGACCCGCTCGTCTCGGCAGCGGGCCGCGTCATGCCGCTCGACGCGGTGTCCTTCGAACCGGCGACCGTGGCGCTGCCGTCCGGCACGCGTCTCGTGGTGCAGGCGATCGTCCACGTGACCGACCGCTTTGCCGTAGGTCAGGTGTATGCGACGGCGCTGCACGTTCGCACCATGACTGCCGCGCCCGTGCCCGTGGAGATCATCGTGGTTCCGGCCGGTGCCCGGTAGGCGACGCCCGCACTGATGGGCTGTGCGGCGACGCCGTCGACCGCGGATCAGGCGGGGCCGCTTCAGGCAGACACATCCCAGTCCCACTCCGGGTCGGCGGCCAGCAGGAGACGCATGCGGTCGAGGCCCCGCCGCCGGGTCGGCCCGATGCTGCCCACCGGGACCTCCAGCGCGGCCGAGATCGCCGCGTAGCTCGGCTGATCGGCGTGGACCAGTTGTTCGAGCACGACTCTGTGCCGGTGCGGCAGTTTCGCAATGGTCCGCCGGACCGCTGCTCGGTCCACCTCGTCGAGAACGATCTCCTCGGGCCCCGCCGACGGATCCGGGACGGCGTGAAGGGAATCCACGTCGGCGACGCAGACGTACCGCCGTTCAAGGTTGATCACGCGGAGCGCCTCCCGACGGGCGACGACCGAAAGCCAGGACAGGCCGGATCCCGGATCGCGGAGTCGGTGGACATGCAGAAGCGCGGTCAGCAACGTCGACTGGACGACGTCGTCGGCCATCTCGTGGGACAGCCGATAGCTCCGGGCGATGTGGAAGAGCCATGGTCTGACCTGGTGCGTCAGGTCGGTCATGGCTTCGGGGTCACCGTCCAGACGGCGTCGGATGCACATGGCCACCTGATCGGCGAGCGATGACGTCCTTGTCGGGAGCGCGCAGAGCCGGGAGTCCGTCCGGGGTGTGGGCGTCGGTGTCGTCGTGGTCGGTGTCGTCGTGATTGTCGTGATTGTCGTGGGCAGTGTCATTGACCTCACCGCGTTCGGATCTGCCTGGTCGTGCGCCTCCGTCGGCGCGGATCCGACGCTAGGGAGGACCGGTCCGTCGGATTGCGGGCTGAAGCACAACGGACCTGTCATCTCGGTGACAGGTGACCCGGTGGCGCGTCGGCGGGCGGCTGTCGCCGCACTGCTATGAGGACCGGCGCGGGCGATCTAAGGTCGGCGGAGTGGGGCTGGGGAGCGCGAGCCGGGACGCCGAGCTCGAGCTCGCCGTGGACGTCCTGAGGCGGACCGAGATCTTCCAGGTGCTGGACGACGACGCGCTGACCCGACTCGCCGTCGCCTCTCGTCTGCGTACCTACGGCAAGGGGCAGTTCATCTTCTACCAGGGTGACTCGGGCGACACCCTGCTCGTGGTCTGCGCCGGGCTGGTCAAGGTCGTCTTCACCGCCGAGACGGGGGAGGGGACGGTGCTCGTCACCCTCGGAGCCTGTGAGGTCGTCGGGCAGATCGCGGTTCTGGACGGGGCAGAGCGTTCGGCGTCGGTCGTCGCCGTGGAACCGACGACGGGCCTTCTCCTGACCCGCGCGACCGTTCTCGACGTCATGGTGCAGCACCCGGCCGTCCTCGACGCGATGCTGCGCAGCCTCGGGCGGCTGGTCAGGAGGCTCACCGAGCAGGCAGGCGACTTCGCGTTCCTCGACCTCGGCGGCCGGCTGGCGAAGGTGCTCCTCCGTCTCGCCGGAGACGAACCCGACGCGGTCGACGGTGCCGTGCTGGACACCGGCCTCTCACAGTCCGATCTCGCGGCGATGGTCGGCGCGAGCCGCCCGGCGGTGAACCGGGCGCTCCGTTCGTTCGTGACCCGCGGCCTCATCACGGTGAGCGGTCAGGTGATCGTCCTGCGCGACGTGGGTGCTCTCCGCAAACGTGCGAGCCCGTGAGGAGTCCTCAAGAACGTGGCGCCGCGGGCGGCCCGGACACCCGAAGGTTGTCGTGCATGACCACCACGGTCTCCGTGTTGCTCCGGCGGCGATAACACCCGATCTTCAGGAAGTTGCGGCGGTCGCTGGTGTACATCGTCTGGCGGAACGTCCTCGGCACCGTCTGGACGCCGTTGACGAACGCCTCGACGAATCCCTCGTCCTTCTTCGGCGACCATTTGACGTGGACGACGACGTGCTCCCACAGGCCGGGGCGCACGGTCCAGACCGGGATCGGCTCCTGGATGTCGCCGTCGGCCTCCATCTCGAAGTACACCGTGTTGTCCGAGTGGACCGACAGCGCCAGCGGCGGTGACCCGTCGGCGTGGTCCTGGTGCCACTGCATGATGATCGTCCAGGCGCGCGGTGTGGGCCAGTCCGGGTCACCCAACCGGAAGTCGCACTCGTACCAGAGTTCGTCGGCGCCGGGTTTCCTGGCATCCCACTCCTTCCCGAACGCGCTCAGCTCGGCCCGTTCGTCACTGCCGACGGCGGTGTCCCCGTCGCGGACCTCGGTCCGCAGGACGTGCGGGTGGTCCGGGCCCGCGTCGACGATCCGAAGTGAGTAACCCTTCTTCGGGTCGTAGGACGACGCCGCGCGACTGCCGAAGGCGTGCGTCTGCGCCGAGGTCCACCGGGAGAAGCCACCCGACTCGAAACCCTCGAAGAACCTCTGCGTGGCGCCTACCACCACGCTGTTCGCCCCCTTCTTCCCGGGTGGGCCGTCGTTCTTGCGGAAGTCGACACCCAGATTGACCTTCGTCAGGCCGGCGGATTTCCCGAGTCGCAGGATCGCAGGCATCGTGGTCGGCAGGACCGCGTCGTCCGCCTCACGAACCGACACGCTCTGTTCGACTCCTGTCATGGTGGTGCCCGGCAAATGAGGCTTGTTCAGGGACGGCGTGTCGTGACCATGGCCAGCCCGCTGATCGCCGCCGCCGTGCTCGGGCGGCGCATCCGCAACTTCCACGGCGACACCGTGACCCTCGAGCAGATCGTGGTCGCCACCGGTTACGGACCGCCGCCGTTGAGCAGCCGGTCCAGTGCGCCGCGTGCGGCGGCATCGCGGGCCGCGATCCGGGTGAGGTCCTCGGCGAGGGCGTGGAGCCACTGGTCGACGCCGACGGTCCGGCGGCTGATCACCACCCCGCGGACGACCTGATGGACCTGCGCCTCCACGGCCCCGTGGGCGGCCTCGCGCAGGTGCAGCTCGCGGTCCGCGCCGTGCACGACCACCGCGACGGGTCGGCCCGCGCGCCCGGACACGCGGTCGGCGAGCGAGCGGTGGTGCTCCACCTCGACCATTCCCGGGGGAAGCGCGTCGGCCAGGGCTCCGCTCAGCACCCTGGCGTAGGAGGCGACGTCGGCCCGGTCGGCGCGCAGGGTCGCGGCGAGCAGCTGCACGTCGAACATCGGGCCCAGCCCGTGCGGTTCACCCGGATCGAGGGGCATCGGTCGGTGCTCACTGATCCGTCAAGGGCAGCACGAGCTGTGGGGTCGGGATGTGGTGGTCGGCGCGCAGCGGCCGCACCGCCGTGCCGATCGCGAAGAACTCGGTGGTGTGGCCGCCCCAACGGTGGCCGTGGGAGAGCAGCTGCACCCCGACGATGCCCTCCGCGTGGAACTGCTCGGCCTCGGCCTGCATGCGGCTCATCGCCAGCTCCCGGGCGTCGTAGAGCGCCTCGGTGAACTGCGGCAGCTCGACGTTCTGGCCGATGTTGCCCATCGCCTGCCAGAACCGCTGGTGGGCGACGTGGTAGACGCAGGTGCCCATCACCATGGCCAGCGGCGCGTAGCCGGCCTGGATCAGCGTCCAGAAGTCCTGCCCCGACAGGTCGGAGGTGAACGGCTGGTTGCGGTTGTTGCGCCACGACCCACCCTCGGGCGTGGGGTGGTCGGACCTGACGGCGGTGCCGACGGCGATGAACTCGGCCAGGTCGGTGCCGAACTCCTTGAACTCGATCTCCAGCCGGACCCCCACGATCCCGTCCGCGCCCAGCTGGTCCGCCTCGGCCTCCATCCGGGTCATGGCGAGCTCCCTGGCGTGGTACATGGCCTGCGACAGGGTGTCCAGCTCCTGGTTCTTGCTCCACCGGCCCAGCTGGAACCCGACGTGGTAGATGCTCGACCCGAGCACCAGCCCGAGCGGGCGGAACCCGGCCTCGCGGACCAGCAGGAACTCGTTGACCGACAGGTCCGAGGTGAACAGGCTGGTGGCCTGGCCCGGGCGCATCTCGGCCAGGCGACGCATCGCGTCCTCGGGGATGCCCAGCTGGGTCGGGTCGGCGGTCACGCGGTCTCCAGGGTGGTCAGCGCAGCGGAAGGTAGGTCAGCGAGCGGGTCGGGGCGGGCACCCCGCGGTGGAACCGCACCAGCGACGTGCCGAAGAGCGACGCCTCGGCGACATGGTCGCGATGGTTCTCCCCGGGCTCGATCTCCCAGGTCCGCAGGTCCATCGACGACACGACGGCACCCTCGGCCCCGGCGGCCTGCACGTGCCTGGCGAACAGCGAGCGGGCGTCGGCGCGGACGTAGCTCACCAGCTCCGTGTAGCCCGCCACCTCGACGTTGCCCGCACCCCAGGCAGCCTGCCGCTGGGTGCGCCAGTCGTCGTGGCGGATCGCCACCGAGATGCCGAACACCAGATCGGTCGGCATCCAGCCGGCCGTGACCAGCTTCGCGACGTCCTGGCCCGGCAGGTGGGTGCTGAACGGCCGGCGCGGCCGGACCGAGCCGCGGGCGCGCACGGCGGTGCCGAGAGCGACGAACTCGCGGGCGCGGGAGTCGAGGTGGTCGGTCCTGAGGCCGACCCCGACGACGCCGTCCGCCCCGATCGTCGCGGCCTCCTCGAGCATCCGCGACATCGCCGTCTGGTAACCGTGGTTCAGCGCGTCGAGGTAGGGGCCGTACCCGATGAGCCGGCCCGCGGCGGCGACGGTGGTGCTGTCCCAGCCCGCGAAGCCGCCTCCGTACATCCCGCAGCCCCGGTACCCGGTCCACCCGATCTGCGACACGATCGAGCCCATCACCTCGCCGACGGGCTCGAATCCCGCGACCTGCAGGCCGGCCGCGGCCGGCGCGGTCAGCAGCGACGTCCATGCCCCGCCCGCGGCGGCACGACGCGCACGCTCGGCGGCGATCGGGGGCAGCCCCTGCCCGTCCCAGTCGGCCACCACCCGAACAGTAGTCCCGTACCGCGTCTCCCACCGTCCCCGCCGTGGCCAGGTCGGGACGGGCGGCGGGGGTTCTCGGCGGCACGCTCACCGCGGCCCTGACGATCAGTCGCCGATGACGGCGGCCTGGTCCTGCGGGAGGACGTGCTCGGCCAGTTGGGCGAAGTGCCAGCCGTCGGGGGTCTTGGTGAAGGTCCAGATGACGTCGAACCTGTCGTCCGGCCACCGGCTCGGTGGAGTCGGTGTCACCGGCTCGGTGGAGTCGGTGTCACCGAGGGGAAGGATCTGGCGATGAGGGGGATCCCGCCATGCTGCCACGCGATCAACGTCGGCCCCGCCTGGGCGGTGACTCGATCCACGAGAGCTTTCTCGTCACCCTTGCCGAAGCTGGTGTCGAGCGGAATGCCGAGCTTGTCGGCGAGCGGTGTCACCGTCTCGCGAGTACGCTTACCTTCGCCGTTGCTGTTGGCGCCGGCTGCGTAGATCGCCTCCGGGCGAGCCAGGCCGGCCCGGAGGCGGCCGTCTGCCGGGTCGAAGAGGTCCACCAGGCGGTGCGCCCGGTTCCAGCCGACTTCGGTCAACGAGCTGGGGTCCGGGTTGCCGCGTGCGTCGAACCCCGGAGTCGAGCCGCTGGGCTTCTCGGCGT
>JAEUJO010000110.1 GCA_016794615.1 Pseudonocardia sp.
TACTCCTGATGGCCGACCGCCTCGGCGCGCTCGGCCGCCGCCAGCGCGGCGAGCAGGTCGCCGAGGTCGCCGTCGAGCACCGCCGACAGGTTGTGGGCCTTGTAGCCGATGCGGTGGTCCGAGATCCGGTTCTCCGGGTAGTTGTACGTGCGGATCCGTTCGGAGCGGTCGACGGTGCGCACCTGCGAGCGCCGCTCCGCCGACGCCTTCGCCGCCGCTTCCTCCTCTGCCAGCGCCTGCAGCCGCGAACGCAGCACCTCCATGGCCCGCGCACGGTTCTGCAGCTGGGAGCGCTCGTTCTGGCAGGACACGACGATCCCGGTCGGAAGGTGGGTGATCCGCACGGCGGAGTCGGTGGTGTTGACGCTCTGCCCGCCGTGCCCGGACGAGCGGAAGACGTCGATCCGCAGGTCCTTCTCGTCGATCTCGACGGCGGCGTCGGCACCCGTGTCCGGGTAGACCAGCACGCCGGCCGCGGAGGTGTGCACGCGGCCCTGCGACTCGGTGACGGGCACCCGCTGCACGCGGTGCACGCCGCCCTCGTACTTGAGCGCGGCCCACACCCCGTCGGGATCGGTGGCACGCGAGCGCACGAGCAGCGTGACGTCCTTGTAGCCGCCCAGGTCGGAGTCGGTGCCGCCGAGGATCTCGGCCTTCCAGCTGCGGCGCTCGGCATGGCGCATGTACATCCGCACCAGGTCGGCGGCGAACAGGGCCGACTCCTCGCCGCCCTCCCCCGACTTGACCTCCATGATCACGTCATCGCCGTCGTGCGGATCGCGGGGCACGAGCAGCTCGGCGAGCCGGGCCTCGAGCTCCTCGACGCGGGCGTGCTGCGCGCGGACCTCGTCGGCGAACGACGGGTCTTCGGCCACCAGTTCCCGGGCGGCGGCCTCGTCGTCGCGGGCTGTCACGAGCTCCCGCGCGGCGGCGACGACAGGGCCGAGCTCGGCGTAGCGCCGGCCGAGCTTGCGGGCCTGCGCGGCGTCGGCGTGCACCGACGGGTCGGCCAGCGCACGCTCCAGCTCGGCGTGCTCCCCGAGCAGCGTGTCGAGCGATGCGGTCATCGCCCCTCCCTCGGAGCCTGTTCGTGAACGGTGTACATGCTGCTTGCTGATCTGCCGGCGGCTGTGACTCGGCCCGGTCACCACCCCGGCGTGGGCCGAGGCAGGGCAGGCAGTGATCCCCCAGCGATCCCTCAGCTATGCCGGGCGCGACTCGCCCGCCACGACCATGATCTTTCACCCCCGCCCGAATGACCGTGATCAGTTCACGAACAGGCTCTCAGATCCGGCGCACGAAACGGCGCCCACCGATGCGGTGGGCGCCGTTGTTCGAGCTGATGAGCCCTTTCAACCTGCGTGAGCGGCCCACGGCGCCCGGCCTGGGCAACCGGTCGAAATGGGCTCACTTACCGCCGCGGACGGGGCGCTTGCCGTAGCGCGCCTCGAAGCGGGCGACGCGGCCGCCGGAGTCGAGGATCTTCTGCTTGCCGGTGTAGAACGGGTGGCAGGCCGAGCAGACCTCGACGTGGATCTGGCCGCCGCGGGCGGTGCTGCGGGTGGTGAACTGGTTCCCGCAGCCGCACGTGACCGTGGTCTCGTGGTAGTCGGGGTGGATACCGCTGCGCACTGGGTTGTTTCCTCTCGGGAGATGCGGCCGCCGGGTCCCCTGAGTCGGGGTGAACCGGAACCGCGGTGCGGAACAGGGCAGTTCGACGCCGATCCTGCGATCGAGGTGCCGTGACCGCGGTGCCACGGCGCTGAACTGCTCTGGTTCATTGAACCATTCGACCGGCGCGGGTGTTCCCGGGGTCAGCGGCAGGCCGCGCTGCCGTGATCGACGTCCGCGCCGTCCGTCGCGTGGAACCGCCGGTCGTCACGGGCGAACACCCCGAACGAGCTGTTCCAGCGCACCTCGCTGGTCGGTTTCGCATCACCGAACCCGCGCAGATCGCGGCCGCCGATGCCACGTCGAAGGAGTACCGGCCCTCGCCACGGTGGCCGGCCCGATCCCCGGAGGAGACCCGGTAGGCGTCCGACCCGTCGCCGTGGCACTCGTGCTTCCCGACGACGGCGTTTGCTCCGGCCCGGGCTCGCGTCGTACCCCCTCGAGCTCCGGGGCGGCGTCCCCGGCGGCCACGAGCAGAGCGGCGGGCGCATCCGGGGTCGAGGCCGCCGGATCGCGCAGGGTGCGGGACGGCGCGGCGCAGGCGGCACGCAGACGGCCACGGCGGGAAGCCGTGGCCGCCTGCGCGAACCGGTGTCTCAGTCGTCGTTCCCGGGCGTGCTCTTGGCCACCTGCATGAGGAACTCGATGTTCGTGCGGGTCTTGCGCAGCTGCTCGAGCAGCAGGTTGATGGCCTGCTGGTCGTCCAGCCCGCCGAGCACGCGCCGGAGCTTCACCATCACCGCGTACTCGTCGGGGGACATGAGCAGCTCTTCCTTGCGCGTGCCCGAGTCGCCGACGTCGATGGCGGGGAAGACCCGCTTGTCCGCGATCTTGCGGTCCAGCCGGAGCTCGGCGTTGCCGGTGCCCTTGAACTCCTCGAAGATCACCGTGTCCATCGTGGACCCGGTCTCGACGAGCGCCGTTGCGAAGATCGTCAGCGAGCCGCCGCCCTCGATGTTGCGCGCCGCGCCGAGGAAGCGCTTCGGCGGGTAGAGCGCCGTCGAGTCGACACCGCCGGACAGGATCCGGCCGGACGCGGGGGCAGCCAGGTTGTACGCCCGGCCGAGGCGCGTGATGTTGTCCAGCAGCACGACGACGTCGTGCCCCATCTCCACCAGGCGCTTCGCCCGCTCGATCGACAGCTCGGCGACCGTGGTGTGGTCCGTCGGCGGCCGGTCGAACGTCGAGGCGATGACCTCACCCTTCACCGACCGCTGCATGTCGGTGACTTCCTCGGGCCGCTCGTCGACGAGGACGACCATGAGGTGGCACTCGGGGTTGTTCGTGGTGATCGCGTTCGCGATGTTCTGCATGATCGTGGTCTTGCCCGCCTTCGGCGGCGACACGATCAGCGCGCGCTGGCCCTTGCCGACCGGCATCACCAGGTCGATGACCCGGGTGGTCAGCTTGTGCGGCTCGGTCTCCAGGCGCAGCCGCTCATTGGGGTAGAGCGGCGTGAGCGTGGTGAACTCGGGCCTACTGCGGGCGACCTCCGGGTCCTGCCCGTTCAAGGTGTCCACGCGGACCAGGGGGTTGAACTTCTGCCGGCTCTGCTCGCCCTCGCGGGGCTGGCGCACGGCACCGGTGACGGCGTCGCCGCGGCGCAGACCGTAGCGGCGGACCATTGACAGCGACACGTAGACGTCGGTCGGCCCGGCCAGGTAGCCGGTGGTGCGGACGAACGCGTAGTTGTCGAGGATGTCGACGATGCCGGCGACGGGCAGCAGCACGTCGTCGTCGCGGACCTCCGTGTCGACGGTGTTCTGCCCGCCCTGCTGGCCGGGGCGGTCGCGGTCGCGGCCCCGGCGGCGGTCCCTGAAGCGGCGGCCACGCCGGCCGCGGCCGTCACCGTCGTCGTCGCCGTCGTCGTCGCGGGAGTCGCGCTGGCTCCGCTCGTCCGGGCGTCCGCCGCGGTCGTCGTTCCGATCGTTCCGGTCCGTACGCGGGCCGCGGTCGTCGGTGCGATCCGTGCGGGGGCCGCGGTTGCGCACGTTCTCCCGGGCACCGTTCTCCCGGGAACCGTTGTTCTCCCGGCCGTTGTCGCGGCCGCCGTCGCGCCGACCGCCCTCGCCGGCGCCCTCCGGCGTGGTCTCGGGAGCGACGTCGATGGTCGGAGTGGCCACAGATGCACCGTTCTCGCCCTGGTCAGGGCGGTCAGCCCGGTCACCGCGCGCACGGCGCTGGCGCGAGCGCCGGGGAGTGGTGTCGCCGTCGGTCTCGACGGCGGAGGGGGCAGCGGGGACCCCGGCCGGCTGCTCGGGAGCAGCGACCTCGGGGACGGGCTGAGCGGGGGGAGCAGCCTCTGCGGCCGGCATCTCGAGCGGTGCCGCCGGAGCGTCGTCGGTGGTGGCGGCGGGCACGCCGCCGTCGACGGTCGCGGCACCCTTGCGCGGCGAGCCCGCAGGGCGTGAGGCGACCCGCCGACGCCGGACGGGGGCGGGTACCTCGTCCACAGTGGACTCGGCCCGGCCGTCACCGTTCGCAGTGGTCACCGCGGGCGTCGGGAGCGAGAGCTGGGGGGCGGGGCCACCCGACTGGCACTCCTTGATCGCGGCGATGAGGTCGCCCTTGCGCATCTTCGCGGTGTCCGCGATGTTCAACTCACCCGCGAGCTGGCGCAGCTCCGCGAGCACCATGGTGCTCAGGCCCTTGCGGCGGGTGGGGGCGGCGGTGCCGCCCGGAGTGTCCGGGGCGCCCGCTTCGGGCGCGGTACCGGTGGTGACGAGATCGGTCTCGCTCACGAAGGTCCTTCCTGACCGACCGGGGACATTCCCGGGTCAGCGGATTACATGCTCGTCCGGACGGTGTGCCGGACGACTGTCGGGTTGAGCGCGGCGTGGGCAGCCGACCCGAACGGGCAGGACGACGATCGTCGCGGTTCCGGGGAAGGGCCGCTCGGGCGCTTTGCAGGCAGTGATTGTTTTTACTGGCCCGGCTCGAGTGGCCACGCGGACTTGCGTGGATCGCCGCTGCGCCACCGAGGGTAGACGTATCCGTCTGCGGCGGCAACAACCCCCCACCCCGACACGCCGTGATCAGCTTACCTCGACGGTGACCCCAAACGGGTCGACCGGCAGGCCCATCACGGTGAAACCGTGCAGGTCGAGTCCTGACGGAAGCGTACCGTCCGCGGTCAGCGCCAGGACGGTCGGCCCTGCGCCGGAGATGACAGCCGGAACGCCTTTCGCGCGGAGTCCGTCGACCAGAGCCGCCGACTCCGGATAAGCCGGTCGCCGGTACTCCTGGTGCAGCCGGTCCGCGGTGGCGGGCAACAGCAGGCCAGGACGCCGGGTGAAAGCGAGAACGGCGAGCGCCGCGCGGCTTCCGGTGAACGCGGCGTCCGCGAGCGGAACCGTGGCGGGAAGCAGCCCCCGCGTCGTGGCGGTGGACGATTCGACCTCCGGGATGAGCGCGACCGGCGCAATGCCGGGGTGCACATCTGCTCGTACAGCGTCGAACCGGTCGTCGTTATTCCACGCGACGACGAATCCTCCGAACAGGCTCGCGGCCGCATTGTCCGCGTGCCCCTCCATGCCGGCCGTGATCTGCAGCAACGCATCGCTCTCGGCGGCGACGTCGCGGCCCGCGAGCGCTGCGGCGGCAGCCGCGCCGGCGACGGCGGCGGCGGCGGAACTGCCGAGGCCACGCGCGTGCGGGATCGCGTTGCGGCAGCGCAGGTGCAGCCCGGAGGGCGCGTCGCCGAACACCGCGAACGCGCGACGAAGGGCACGGACGACGAGATGCCGCTCATCGCGGGGCACCCCGGCCCCGGCCCCGTCGACCTCGACCGTCAGGCCGTCCGCGACCGCGGCGACGTCCACCTCGTCGTAGAGCGCCAGGGCGAGGCCCAGCGAGTCGAACCCCGGCCCGAGGTTCGCCGACGACGCCGGGACCCGGACCCGGACCTCGGTGGGCCTACCCACGGTCCACCCCGCGCGGTGGGCGGTGGCCTTGCCGGCCGACCGGCAGGGTGGCCGGGGATCGCAGCAAGGTGGCCTTGCTCCAATCGGATTGCAGTAAGGCCACCATGCTGCAAACCCCCGCCGCAGCCACGCGCCCGGCACTGCACCTCACCACGGTCGCCCGGCTCGCCGGCTGTCGAGGCAGGCGGCGGTCGGGGCGAAGGGCTTCGCCTGACGACCGCGTCACCGCAGCTCCAGCTTGTCCGCGACGGCACCCGGGTCGATGGGCACGACCGTCGGCGCGGGAGCGGCGAGCAGCGCCGTGTCCGGATCCTTGAGGCCGTGCCCGGTCACCGTGCACACCACCAGCGATCCTTGCGGCAACGTCGCGTCCTCCGCGGACTGCAGCAACCCGGCCACGCTCGCCGCCGACGCCGGCTCGACGAACACCCCCTCGCGGGCCGAGAGCAACCGGTACGCCGCGAGGATCTCGTCGTCCGTCACCGCCGCGAACCGGCCGCCCGACTCGTCACGCGCCGCGACCGCCTGCGTCCACGACGCGGGCGCCCCGATCCGGATCGCGGTCGCGATCGTCTCGGGGTGCCGCACCGGTGCGCCGTGCACGAGCGGGGCCGCGCCCGCGGCCTGGAACCCGAACATCCGCGGCAGCGCGTCGATCACGCCGTCCTTGCCGTACGCGCGGTAGCCCGCCCAGTACGCGGTGATGTTGCCGGCGTTGCCGACGGGCAGGCAGTGGATGTCCGGGGCGCGGCCGAGCGCGTCGCAGATCTCGTACGCGGCACTGGCCTGGCCGGCGATGCGGGTCGGGTTGACCGAGTTGACCAGCGCGGCGACCGGGTAGTCCTGCGCGGTCTTGCGGGCGAGCTCCAGGCAGTCGTCGAAGTTGCCGTCGATCTGCAGGATCCGCGCGCCGTGCGCGACCGCCTGCGCGAGCTTGCCGAGCGCGATCTTGCCCTGCGGGACGAGCACCGCGCAGCTCATGCCCGCACGCGCGGCGTAGGCGGCCGCGGAGGCCGAGGTGTTGCCGGTCGACGCGCAGATCACCCCCTGCTGGCCGCGGGCCAGCGCGTCCGTGACCGCCATCGTCATCCCGCGGTCCTTGAACGACCCCGTCGGGTTCGCCCCGTCGACCTTGAGGAACACCGCGCAGCCGACGCGGTCCGACAGGTGCGGCGCCGGGAGCAGCGGCGTCCCTCCCTCACCGAGGGTGACGATCTTCCAGCCGGGCTCGACGGGCATCCGGTCCCGGTAGGCCTCGATCACCCCGGGCCACGCGCGGGTGGCTCCGTCCATGATCACAGTCTTCATGTGCCCACCTCCGGTGCCGTGCGCCCCAGGTCCTCGACCCGCACCACGCTGTCCACGCCGCGCACCGCGTCCAGCCCGCTGAGCACGTCGACCGTGGCGGCCAGCGCCGCCTCCGGCGCCGCGTGCGTGACGACGACCAGCCGCGCGTCGCCGTCGCCCTCCCCGCGGCCGCCCGTCTGGCGCACCGCAGCGATGCTCACGTCGTGCCGGGCGAACTCCCCCGCGATGGTCGCGAGCACACCGGCACGGTCCGCAACGTCCAGGCTCACGTGGTAGCGGGTGGGCACGCTGCCCATCGGGCGCACCGCGAGGTTGGCGTGCGCCGACTCCCGCGGCCCGCGCCCGCCGATCACCCGGTTGCGCGCCACCGCCACGACGTCGCCGAGCACGGCGCTCGCCGTCGGCGCCCCACCGGCGCCCTGCCCGTAGAACATCAGCTGCCCGGCCGCCTCGGCCTCGACGAACACCGCGTTGAACGCCCCGTCCACCGAGGCGAGCGGGTGCCCGGCCGGGATCATCGCCGGGTAGACCCGCGCGGAGACGCTCTCGGGGTGGGTCCCGTCCGCCGGGGTCCGCTCGCAGATCGCCAGAAGCTTGATCACGAAGCCGAGCCCGGCGGCGGCGGCGATGTCCCCGGCGCTGACGTCGCGGATGCCCTCGCAGTGCACGTCCACGCTGGTCACACGCGTGTGGAAGGCCAGGGAGGCGAGGATCGCGGCCTTGGACGCGGCGTCGTAGCCGTCGACGTCCGCGCTCGGGTCGGCCTCGGCGTAGCCCAGCCGGGTGGCCTCCTCCAGCGCGTCCGCGTAGCTCGACCCGGACGCCGTCATCGCGGAGAGGATGAAGTTCGTGGTGCCGTTGACGATCCCGGCCACCCGGGTGATCCGGTCGCCTGCCAGCGACTCCCGCAGCGGGCGCAGCAGCGGGATCGCGCCCGCCACGGACGCCTCGTAGTACAGGTCGACGCCGGACGCGTCGGCCGCCTCGGCCAGCGCCGCGCCGTCCTCGGCCAGCAGCGCCTTGTTCGCCGTGACCACCGACTTGCCGGCCTTCAACGCCTCCAGCAGCAGCGTCCTGGCCGGCTCGATGCCACCGATCACCTCGACGACCACGTCCACGTCGTCGCGCACCACGAGCGCGGCGGCGTCCGTCGTCACGAGGTCACCCAGCTCGGGGTGCCGGTGCGGGCGGCGCACGGCCACCCCGACCAGCTCGAGCCGGGCCCCGGCGCGCGCCGCCAGCTCGTCGCCCTGCTCCCGCAGCAGCCGCACGACCTCGGCACCGACGGTGCCGCAACCGAGCAGAGCGATCCGGACGTCCTGTGCCGACGGTTCGCTCGCACGCTCGCTCACGGACCCACCTCCAGGCGGAACTGGTCGTCGACGGTCTCGCGGCGCAGGATCACGCGCGCCGCGCCGTCGCGCACGGCGACCACCGCCGGGCGCGGCAGCCGGTTGTAGCTGCTCGCCATCGAGTAGCAGTACGCCCCGGTGGCGGCCACCGCCAGGAGGTCGCCCGCCACGAGGTCCGCGGGCAGCCAGCAGTCGCGCACCACGATGTCACCCGACTCGCAGTGCTTGCCGACCACCCGCGAGAGCACGCCTTCGTCGGTTCCACTCCCGCGCGACGCCAACCGGACGTCGTACTCCGCGTCGTACAGCGCCGTCCGGATGTTGTCGCTCATCCCACCGTCCACGCTGACGTAGCGGCGGGCGGCACCGGTCAGCGGCACGTCCTTGAGGGTGCCCACCTCGTAGACGGTCACGGTGCCCGGCCCGGCGATCGCCCGGCCCGGCTCGACCGCGATCCTGGGGACGGCCAGCCCCGCCGCGGCGCACTCGCGGGCGACGATCGCGCGCAGCTCGTCCGCCAGGCCCGGGACGTCGATGGGGTCGTCGACGGGCCGGTAGGCGATGCCGAAGCCACCGCCGAGGTCCAGTGTGTGCACCGACGCGAGCGCGTCCGGGCCGTGCTCACGGTGCAGTTGCGCGAGGAACCCGACGACGCGGTGCGCGGCGACCTGGAACCCCTCGGTGTCGAAGATCTGACTCCCGATGTGGCTGTGCAGCCCGACCAGCGTGAGCGCACCCGCCTTCAACACCCGCCGGGCCGCCTCGGTGGCGTCGCTCGTGGGCCCGCCCGTGATCGAGAAGCCGAACTTCTGGTCTTCGTGCGCGGTCGCGATGAACTCGTGGGTGTGTGCCTCGACGCCCACGGTGAGCCGGATCATCACCGGCACCGTCACGCCGCGATCGCGGGCCACGGCGTCGAGCCGGGCGATCTCCTGCTGCGAGTCGACCACGACGTACCCGACACCCGCCTCGATCGCCGCGACCAGCTCGTCGATCGACTTGTTGTTGCCGTGGAACGCGATCCGCTCGGCCGGGAAACCCGCCCGCAGCGCGACCGCAAGCTCACCGCCACTGCAGACGTCCAGGCTCAGCCCCTCGTCGGCGACCCAGCGGGCGATCTCCGTGCACAGGAACGCCTTGGCGGCGTAGTGCACCGACCGCGCCCCGAACGCGGCGGCGAACTCCGCCGCACGCGACCGGAAGTCGGCCTCGTCGATGACGAAGAGCGGCGTGCCGTAGCGCTGCGCGAGGCCGCGGACGTCCACGCCGCCCAGCACGACCACGCCGTCGTCGCCGCGGTGGGCGCCGCGCGGCCACACCGCGGGAGCCAGCGCGTCGAGGTCGCCTGCGCTCCCCGGGTGCGCGCCCGCGGACTCGGCCGGGTGCAGCACACCGGCGTGCAGCGGACCGGCGGGATGGGCGTTCACTGCCTGCTCTTCATGGGGAGGTCCTCACTAGATCCGCTCGGGCGCGCTCACACCGAGCAGCCCGAGCCCGTTCGCCAGTACCCGGCGCGCGGCGATCAGCAGTGCCAGCCGCGCCCGGTGTAGGTCCGTGACGTCCGCGTCGCCCATCGGGAGCGCCGGGCACGTGTCGTGGACGTCGAAGAAGGCGCAGGCCAGCGCCTCGAGGTGGCGGGCGACGCGGTGCGGCTCGCCCGATGCCACCACAGCCGGGAAGTGCCCGATCGCGCAGATCAGCTCGCCCTCGCGGGGATGCGTGAGCGGCCGCAGGTCCGTGCCGACGTCGACGCCGAGATCGACGGCGTTGCGGAGCAGCGCCGCCGCGCGGGCGTGGGCGTACCGGACGAGGAAGAAGGGGTTGTCGACGGTGCGCCGGTCGTCGACGGCCCGGCCGCGGACGAGCCCGTACCGCGCAGCGTCCACACCCACGGCCCCGACAAGCCCCGCGGGGGCGTTCCGCATCAGCAGGTCCGCCGCGTCCTCGACCGCGGCCGCCCGTTCCAGCCCGTAGTCCTCGCCCGCGGCCAGCATCTGCGCCACCAGCGCACCGCGGCCGTCGGCCGTCATCCGCAGGTTCAGGAACCCGGGACCGGCCACCTCGGCGTCGGCAACCTCGGGCCTGCGGACCAACGCGTCGGCCAGCCAGCCCGCCAGGTCGCGCGCCAGCACCCCGGCCGGTCCCGCGGTGCGCAGCGCGACGCTCGTGGCGAACTCGCCGTGTGCGGGGTTGCGCGGACGCTCGATCCCGGCGTCGATCGGCAGCGCCGCGGGGTCCAGCCCCCGGACGGCCAGCACCTCGGACGCGGCATCGCGCACGAGGTCGTCGAGCAGGGCGGGAGTCACGGGACCGATCCTATTCGGTGCAATTCTGGATCTCCGCCGCCGTGCTCCGCCGCGGCGGAGATCCGATCGTTCCACGGGAAACATCGGCCGGGGGGCTTCTCACAGCCCTCTCAGGCGGCGCTCCTACACTCGGTGGCCGGGAACGCCAGGGCCGTCCGGAGATGGTCCACGGAGGGGTCGGGACGGTCGATGGTCAGCGGCAAGAGCAGCAAGGCCGCGCGCAACGCGCGCGCCTCGGTGGTGGCGAAGCGAGCCACCCCGTGGGGAACCATCGCCGCGGTGGCGGTGGTGGTCCTGCTCGCCGTCGCCGTCTTCGGCTACGGGATCTCGGCGAACCGGGCGAAGGAGGACCACCAGGCGGCGCTGGCCAAGTTCACGCCGTCAGCGCAGAACCAGGACCCGTCGCTGCAGATCGCGGGGATCGTCACGCAGCAGTACGCGGGCGGCCAGCACGTGACGCCGGACAAGCAGGTCGCCTACACCCACAGCCCGCCGTTCGGCGGCGCGCACGACGGCTACTGGGCCGCGTGCAACGGTGTCGTCTACCCGGCGGCCGTGCGCAGCGAGAACCTCGTGCACTCGCTGGAGCACGGCGCGGTCTGGATCGCCTACAACCCGAACCAGGTCAGCGGAGACGCGCTGAGCACCCTGTCGAAGAAGGTCGACGGCGAGCGCTACATGGTGATGTCGCCCTACCCGGGCCTCGACTCCCCCGTATCGCTGCAGTCCTGGGGCCACCAGCTCAAGGTCTCCGACGTGAACGACCCCCGCATCGACGAGTTCGTCTCGTCGCTGAAGCAGAACCAGTACACCCACCCCGAGGTGGGTGCGAGCTGCGACGCCCTCGGTCCCGGCGCCTTCGACCAGGACAACCCGCCGCCGTTCGCCGCCGCGCCGGCCCCCGGCACCCCCGGGTCGGAGCCCGAGATCGGCTCGACCCCGGCCAGCGTCGCACCCGACGCGCCGGCCCCGATGCGATGACCGTCGAGACCGCACCGACACCGCCGGTCGAACGCCGGGGGTGGACGCGGCCGCTGATCGCGGTCCTGGCGGCGGTCGGGCTGCTGCTGTTCGGCGCCGCCGCGGGCCTGCTGATCCGGGTGCCCGGCTCGGCGGCGACCTCGACGCCGGCCGCCGACTCGGTGGACGTCGGGTTCGCCCAGGACATGTCCGTGCACCACCAGCAGGCCGTGCAGATGGCCTCCTGGGAACGCGACCACACCACGGACCCCGCGTTGAAGCAGCTCGCGTTCGACATCGAGACCACCCAGCTCCAGCAGATCGGCCGCATGCAGGGCTGGCTGGGGCTGTGGGGCATGGCGTCGGACCCGCCCGGCGGCACACACATGGCGTGGATGGCATCGCCGGACCACGCACATTCGGCGACGGCCACGGGCGGCGTCGAGACGATGCCGGGAATGGCCACATCGGACCAGCTCCGCGCCCTGCGTGCGGCGTCGGGCGACCAGATGGACGTGCTGTTCCT
>JAEUJO010000131.1 GCA_016794615.1 Pseudonocardia sp.
CTCGTCCGGCGCCTGTTCGACCCGCTCGCCGCCCGCCTCAAGGCCGAGCTGCGGCTCGACCGCGAGCGCGCCGGCTTCGTCACCGACCTGCGACGCTGAGGAGCGATCATGGTTGAGAAAGACCCGGCCGTCAGCGTCTACTTCTCGGTGACCGTCGGCAGCAAGGAGCTCGGCACCTTCAGCAGCTGCGAGGGCCTCGGTGTCGAGGTCGTGCTCGAGCAGCGTGAGGAGGGCGGGTTCAACGGTCAGGTGTGGCAGCTGCCGACCCGCCTGAAGTACACGAACGTCAAGCTCAGCCGCCCACTCGGGCCGGACACGACCAAGATCACCGAGTGGTTCGCGAGCATGACCACGGGCGTCAAGCGCCGGACCGCCACGATCGTGGCGAGGAACGCCATGAACGAGGCCGTGGCGACGTGGAACCTGTCGGGCGTCGTCCCCGTCCGCTGGACCGGGCCCAGCCTCAACGTCGAGTCTCCGAAGGTCGCGACCGAGACCATCGAGATCGCTCACCATGGCTTCCTGCCGGCCTGAGAGGGGGACCCAGTGGCTTCCAAGTCGATCGCCCTGCACGGCGCCGGCGGCGGCGGGTCGGGTGGTGCCCCACCGCCGAACCTCACCCGCGCCGCCCTGGAACTGTACGAGGCGAAGCCCGTCGCGAGCGGCAGCGAGCCGGGTGCCCCGATCGACCGGATCCCCTTCCAGTTCAACCCGAAGGAACTGTCGATCTCGAAGTCGGCGAGTTGGGCGCGGTCGAACGCCCGCGACGCCAAGGCTGCGGGCACGCCGCAGTTCAACGGCGCCGACCCCTGCAAGATGACCTTCGAGCTGTTCTTCGACGCCACCGAGACGATGGACGGCAGCGTGGTCGCCCGCGTCGAGCAGCTGTTCGCCTGCTGCGTGCCGACCGACGACAGCCTGGGCAAGAAGAAGTCCCTGCCCCCGCTCGTCGTGCTGCACTGGGGTGACGTCAAGAGCTTCGCGGGCTTCGTCACGTCCGTGCAGGCCAAGTACACGCTGTTCACCGGCAAGGGCACGCCCATCCGGGCCACGTGCAACCTGTCGCTGGAGGAGATGCCCGGCGACCCGCTCAAGCAGAATCCGACGTCCGGCAGCCTCACGCTGACCTCCGTGCGCACGGTCGTCGCGGGCGACTCGCTCGCCTCCATCGCCTACCGCGAGTACGGCGACCCGGGGATGTGGCGCCCGCTCGCCCTGTTCAACGGCATCGACGACCCGCTGCGCCTGCGGCTGGGCTCGTCCGTGCTCCTGCCCGTCGTCGACGACCTCATGGCCGGGGTGTGACGTGGCCGAGGCCCAGGTCAGCAACGCCTTCACGGTGAGTGTGGACGGCACGCCGATGCCGGCCGACCTCGTGCCGCTGATGGTGTCCGCGGTCGTCGACGACAGCCTCAACCTGCCCGACCTGGTGATCCTGCGGTTCCGCGACCCGGACCGCACCGTGCTGGCCAAGTCCGGCATGAAGATCGGGTCCAAGCTCGTGGTCGCTGCGACGAGCCGGGGGTCGACCACGCCGGCGCCCCTGATCACCGCCGAGGTCACGGCGCTGGAGGTGGAGTTCGACACCACCGGGACGTTCACCGTGGTGCGCGGGTTCGATCCCGCGCACCGGCTCTTCCGCGGCCGGCGCACGGAGACCTACACCCAGGTCACCGCGTCGGACGTCGCGAAGAAGGTCGCCCAGCGCGTCGGGCTCACGCTCGGCACGGTCGACGCGACGACCACGGTCTTCGACCACCTCAGCCAGGGCGGGGTCTCCGACTGGGAGTTCCTCGACGGGCTGGCCCGCGAGATCGGGCACGAGGTGGGGGTCAAGGACGGCAAGTTCGAGTTCCGCGCCCCGAACCCGGCGACGGACGCGCCCGCGCCGAAGAGCGAGCAGGCCGAACCGCTGCTCCTGCGCCAGGGCAGCGACCTCATCCGCTTCCGGGCCGTCGTCACCTCCGCCGAGCAGGTCAAGGAGGTTCAGGTCCGGGGGTGGGACGTCGCCAGCAAGAAGGCGCTCATCGGCACCGCCCCGGCGAAGACCCGCTCGGCGCAGCTGTCCGGCTCCGGCGTCGCCCCGACCGACCTCGCCAAGACGTTCGGTGATCCGGTGTACGTCGCCACGGACGTGCCGTTCCGCGGCCAGTCCGAGGTCGACGCCGCGGCGAAGGCGCTCTCGGAGCAGATCGCGGGCGCGTCGGCCGAGTTCGAGGGCGCCGCCCGGGGCAACCCGAAGATCCAGGCCGGCACCGCGATCGCGATCGACAACCTCGGCGCGCCGTTCGACGGCAAGTACGTGGTCACCTCCTCGCGGCACAGCTACGACCAGACCACCGGTTACACGACGCACTTCGCGGTCACCGGCCGCCAGGAGCGGTCGCTCTTCGGGCTCGCCTCGGGCTCCGGCTCCCGGCGGGCACAGACCGGTGTGGCGATTGCCCAGGTCAGCGACGCACGCGACCCCCAGCACCAGGGCCGGGTGAAGCTGACGTTCCCGTGGCTGTCCGACGACTACGTCAGCGACTGGGCGCGCACCGTGCACACCGGAGCGGGCAAGGACCGCGGGTTCTACGTGCTCCCCGAGGTCGGCGACGAGGTGCTGGTCGCCTTCGAGCAGGGCGACATCCGGCGGCCCTACGTCGTGGGCGGGCTGTTCAACGGCGTCGACACGCCGAAGACCGGCCCGATCGACGACGTCGACGGCGGCTCCGGGGCGATCAACCGGCGGTCGCTGGTGTCGCGCCGCGGGCACCGGATCGACCTGCTCGACCAGGACGGCCGCAAGGAGGGCATCGCGCTCGCGACCGGCGACGGCAAGCACACGTTCACCCTCGACGCCACGGGCAGCACGGTCACCCTGCACAGCGACGGCAGCGTGACGATCGAGGCCAAGAGCGGCGTCACCGTCGACGCCGGCACCGGCAGCCTGAAGCTGACCGGGGGCGACGTCTCGATCACGGCGACCACCGGGCTCACCCTGGACGGCGGCCCGTCGGTGAAGGTGAACGCGAGCGGCCAGGTGGCCGTGAGCGGCGGGATGATCCGGCTCAACTGAGCCCATCGAGGAAGGCGAGGACGACGGTGCCACCGGCAGCGCGTGTAGGGGACCCGACCGGGCATCCGGGTGTCATCGGGCCACCCGGAGTGCCGACCGTGCTCATCGCCGGGCTGCCGGCGGCCACGGTCACCACGCCGCACATCTGCTCGTTCCCGCCGCCCGTGGTGCACCCGCCGTCGGCGATCATGCCGCCGGGCTGTCCGACGGTGCTGATCGGCGGCATGCCCGCCGCGCGGGTCGGTGACCTGGCCGCGTGCGGTGCCCCGATCATCGTGGGTGCCCCGACCGTGCTGATCGGAGGTTGACCGGTGAGCGAATCATTCGACACAGCGTGTCGCGAAGCATCGACCGAGCGTAGCGAGGGAGTACGGTGAGCCTGGAGTTCGTCGGTGCGGGGATCGCGTTCCCGATGCGGACCGACGCCATCGGTGGGGTCGCCCTCGTCGCCCGGGAACGGGAGATCCAGGAGGCGATCCGGCTGATCCTCGGCACGAGCCCGGGGGAGCGGCCGATGCGGCCGGAGTTCGGCTGCCGGATCGCGGACCACGTGTTCGCCCCGGCCAACGCCACCACCGCAGGCCAGCTGTCCTACGACGTGCGGGCCGCGCTCGACCAGTGGGAGCCGCGGATCGACGTCGACGACGTCGCGGTGTCGTTCGACTCCACCGACTCCGGTGTGCTCTACATCGACATCACCTACCGCATACGCGGCACGAACGACCCGCGCAACCTGGTCTTTCCCTTCTATGTCATTCCGCAGCACGAGCCGACCCAGTACGGGTCGCCAGCGCTGACGGACGGGAGCTGACGTGGTCCTGCCCGCCCCGCACCTCGACGACCGCGACTTCCAGTCACTGGTCGACGACGCCAAGCGCCTGGTGCAGCAGCGCTCGCCCGACTGGACGGACCACAACGTCAGCGACCCGGGCGTCACGCTGATCGAGGCGTTCGCCCAGATGATGGACCAGCTGATCTACCGGCTGAACCGGGTCCCCGACCGGCACTACGTCAAGTTCCTCGAGCTGATCGGCCTGCAGCTCTACCCGCCGACCGCCGCGCGGGGCACCGCGACGTTCTGGCTGGCGGCCGCGCAGCCCGCGACCGTGCTGGTGCGTGCCGAGACCGAGGTGGCCACGCCGCGCACCGAGGTCGACGAGCCCGTCGTCTTCACCACCGTCGCGGACCTGCCGATCGTGCCGTGCGAGTTCAGCAACATGGCCGCCGTCACCAGCGACGGGGCGATCACCGACCACACCCGGCTGCTCGCCGAGGGCGCCGACGCACCGGCGTTCTCCGCGGTGCCCGTGCCCGGCGAGACCATGCTGATCGGGCTGTCCGCGGCCGTCCCGTCGTGCGCGGTGCTGCTGCGCATCAACTGCCCCGTCGGCGGCATCGGTATCGACCCGCGCAACCCGCCCCTGGTCTGGGAGGCGTGGAACGGCTCCGGCTGGAGCGCCTGCGAGGTCGACCGCGACGAGACCGGCGGGCTGAACAAGGCCGGTGACGTCGTGCTGCACGTGCCGACGACCCACGAGCAGTCGGTGAACGCCCGGCAGCGCGCGGGCTGGCTGCGGTGCCGGGTGCTGCCGCCGGACGGCGTGACCCCCGCGTACACGCGCAGCCCGCGGATCTCGGGCGTGCAGGCGATGACGATCGGCGGCACCGCCGAGATCGCGCACGCCGAGACCGTCCGCGACGAGGTCCTGGGCACCTCCGACGGTGCGCCGGGCCAGCGGTTCACCCTGCAGCGCCAGCCCGTGGTGCCGTGGACCGAGGCGAGCGTCCTGCACGTCACCGAGCCCGGGGCTCCGTCCGATTCCGAGCCGACGTCGTGGGTCCCGGTACGCGACTTCGCCCACTCCGGGCCGGGTGACCGGCACTACCGGCTCGACCCGGTGGCGGGGGAGGTCCAGTTCGGGCCCGAGGTGCGGCGGGCCGACGGCGAGCTGTGGAACTACGGCGCGGTGCCGCTGCTCGGGTCGCGGCTGGAGATGTCGGCCTACCGCGTCGGCGGCGGGCGGCGCGGCAACGTTGCGCGCGGCGTGGTCCGGGTGCTCAAGTCGAGCGTCCCGTACGTCACCCAGGTCGAGAACCGGCACCCGGCCGCGGGCGGGGTGGACGGCGAGACCATGGACAACGCGAAGCTGCGCGGGCCGCTGGAGCTGCGGGCGAGCGGCCGGGCGGTGACGGCCGACGACTTCGAGGTGCTCGCCCGCGACGTCGCTCCGGACGCCGCGCGGGTGGCCTGCCTGCCGGCCACCTCGAACGGTGCTGC